>CAXUNX010000001.1:0-5508 GCA_964252545.1 uncultured Acetobacteraceae bacterium
CAGCGCGGTCTCGCCCACGCCGCTGCCGCGCTGGGGGCTGACGACCGAGCCTGGATGCGCGGCCTGCCCTCCCGCCTCGAGCTGCGCCTCGCCGAACGGCGCCTGCTGGTGGTGCATGGCGGCCTCGAGCGCTCCAACCAGTTCCTTTGGGCGTCCGACGGGCCGGAGCTGGACCGCCAGCTGGCACGTGCTGGCTTTGACGGGGTGATCGCCGGGCATTGCGGCCTTCCGTTCACGCACATCGGTCCGGCCGGACTGTGGCATAATCCGGGGGTGATCGGCATGCCGGCGAATGACGGCACCGCCCGGGGCTGGTTCAGCGTGCTGACCCCGGTGCCGGAGGGCGTCGAGATCCACCACCATTCCCTGGCCTATGATGCGGCGGGCGCTGCCGAGGCGATGCGCTCGGCCGGGCTGCCGGCAGCCTACGCGACCGCGCTCCGGACAGGATTGTGGCCAAGCTGCGACGTGTTGCCGCCGCAGGAGCTGGCCCGGCGCGGACACCCCGCCGAGGAGGCCACGCTGCTTTGGAGCAGGAATCAACCCGCCGCCTGGCCCGACGCCGTTGCCGTCACGCCCCGGCCGCGCTTCAGCGACAGCCTGGTGACTGCCGGCGGCGAGCGCCGCGCTTCCGTGCCGCTCGAGGCACTGCGGACGCTGTGGTTCAATACGGGAACGCTGTGCAACGTCACTTGTGCCGGCTGCTACATCGAGAGCAGCCCGACCAATGACCGGCTCGTTTATCTCAGCCGGGCGGAAGCGCGGGGCTTTCTCGAGGAAGCCCGGACGCTGCACACGGAGCTGGAGGAGATCGGCTTCACCGGCGGCGAGCCGTTCATGAACCGCGACATGCCCGGCATGATGCGCGACGCGCTGGAAGCGGGATACCGCGTGCTGGTGCTGACCAACGCCATGCGCCCCATGCAGCGCTTCGGGTCCGAGCTGCTGCAGCTCGGGCGCGATCATGGGGCGCGGATCACGATGCGCGTGTCGCTCGACCATCACACGCCTGAACGCCACGAATCCGTCCGCGGCACGGGCAGCTGGTCGCCCGCCATCGCCGGCCTGCGTTTGCTTGCCCGTCACGGCTTCACAGTGGCGGTCGCCGGGCGGACGCTCTGGCACGAGGGCGAGGCATCGATGCGGGCCGGCTACCGGGCCCTGTTCGCCACGCTTGGCCTGCCGATCGACGCATCCGACCCGGCGCGGCTGGTGCTGTTCCCCGAAATGGACGCTCGGCCGGACGTGCCGGAGATCACCGAAAGCTGCTGGGGCATCCTGGGCAAGCACCCCCGCGACGTCATGTGCGCCGGGTCGCGCATGGTGATCAAACGCCGGGGCGCGGCGCGTCCCGCCGTGGTGAGCTGCACCTTGCTCCCGTACGAGGAGGCATTCGAGCTCGGGGAAACGCTGGCCGAGGCGGGAGGGCCGATCCAGCTCAACCACCGCTTCTGTGCGCAGTTCTGCGTGCTCGGTGGCGCGTCCTGCAGCCCCTGAGGCCTGCCGCGCTGCTCAAGGCCAGCCGCCCCCCGCGGCGTCGGCTGGACAGGGTGCCGCCGATCCTGGCTGCCGCCACGGTGGCCGCCATTCTGATCTCCGAGCGTTGCTCGCCGCTGCGTCGGCAGACGCAAGCGGAGCCGGGCCGGCTCATCCGCAATTTCGCTCTCGGCGCGCTCAGCCTGGCGGTGATCTTTGTGGCCGAAGGCCCGGTGACCAGGCCGCTCGCCCGGCGGGCCGAAGCACGACGCCGTGGGTTGGTGCAGAGGATGCCGCTGCCGGCCTGGGCACGTGACCTGCTGGCGTTCCTGGCGATGGATTACACGATCTATCTCTGGCACGTGCTGACGCATAAGGTTCCCGCCCTTTGGCGCCTGCACCTCGTGCACCATGTCGACCTCGACATGGACGCCTCCACCGCGCTGCGCTTTCACGCGCTGGACATGCTGATCTCAGTGCCCTGGCGTGCTCTGCAGGTGGCGCTCATCGGTGCGTCGCCGCGTGCGTTGCAACTCTGGCAGACGTTCTTCTTCACCTCGATCATGTTCCATCATTCCAATCTGCGCCTGGAGCGGCGGTTGGAGCGGCGGTTGGCGTGGGTGCTCACGACGCCACGTATGCACGGCATCCATCATTCGACCGTGCGCGGCGAGACCGACTCCAACTGGTCGAGCGGGCTGAGCTTCTGGGATCGCCTGCACCGGACATTCCGGCTCAACGAGCCGCGGGGGCCCGCCGAGATCGGCGTGCCGGGCTATCGCGACCCTGAAGAGATCCGGTTCCGCCCTTCGCTTGAACTGCCGTTCGTGCGCCAGCGGGATGCCTGGCGGGCGCCACCCGACGCGCGGGGCCCCCAGGTTCCGCGCCCGGAAGAGGTCGCGTGAAATCGCGTCAGTCCGCCGTCCAGCCGCCGTCGATCACGATGCTGGTGCCGGTGACCATCGCCGAGGCGTCGGATGCCAGATACACCACCGCCCCCATCAGGTCCTCGACGCGTCCGAGCCGTCCAAGCTTGATCTTGGCGAGCACCTCGCGACGGAACGCCTCGTTCTCGAAGTAAGAAGAGGTCATCGGAGTCTCGATAAAGGTCGGCGCGATGGTGTTCGACCGGATCGAGTGGGTCGCCAGGTCGAGCGCGATCGCCTTGCTCATACCCTCCAACCCCCATTTCGAAGCGCAATACACGCTGCGGCTGCTTCCGCCCACATGTCCCATCTGCGAGCCGAGATGGATCAACGACCCGGCATGGCCCTCGCTGATCATGCCGCGCGCCACGACCTGTGCGACAAAAAAGGCGGCGCGCAGGTTGATGCCCATCACGGCGTCGAAATCGTCCGGACTTGCATCAATGAACGTCTTGGGCCGGTTGGTGCCCGCATTGTTGACAAGAACGTGGAAGGCCGGAAGCGAGCCGATCGTTTGTTGCATGCCCGCCACGTCGGTCACGTCGAGCGGCAAGGTCGTGGCGGCCCCGCCGGCATCGCGGATGGCCGCTGCCGTCGCCTCGATCTCCTCGGCGGATCGCGCCGCCAGCGTGACGTGCGCCCCGGCCTGCGCGAGGGCGGCCGCGCAAGCCAGTCCGATCCCGCGGCCCGCACCGGTCACCAACGCGCGCTTGTTGTCGAGGCGCAGGGTTGGCGTGATCGGCAACCGCATCAGATTGCCAGGGCTGCTTCCGTGACGGGCTCGGCGCGGCCGGCATAGGGTACGTTGCGACCGCCGTAACGACGGACTCGTATGTTCGCCTGCTCGCCGTGACCCGCAAAGCCCTCCAATGCGCATAGCCGGGAGCAATACTCGCCGATCCCGGCCGAGGCCGAGTCGGTCAGGATGCGCTGGTAGGTGCAGGTCTTCAGGAACTTGCCGACCCACAGCCCTCCGGTATACCGGGACGCCTTGCGCGTCGGCAGGGTGTGGTTGGTTCCGATCACCTTGTCGCCATAGGCGACGCTTGTGCGTGGGCCGAGGAACAGCGCGCCGTAGTTGGTCATGTTTGCCAGGAAATAGTCCGGCTCGCGGGTCATGACCTGCACGTGCTCCGACGCGATCGAGTCGGCGATGCGGACCATCTCCTCGCGATCCTCGGCCACGATCACCTCGCCAAAGCTCTCCCAGGCGCGCCGCGCCTGCGCTGCGGTCGGCAATATCTCCAGCAGCCGCTGGATCTCGGCCATCGTGTCGCGTGCGAGCCGCTCCGAATCGGTGAGCAGGATCGCCGGGCTGTCGGGGCCATGTTCCGCCTGCCCCAGCAGGTCGGTGGCGCACAACTCGCCGTCGACGCTGTCATCGGCGATGACCAGCGTTTCGGTCGGGCCGGCAAACAGGTCGATGCCGACCCTGCCGAAGAGTTGGCGCTTGGCCTCGGCGACGAAGGCGTTTCCGGGTCCTACCAGCATGTCCACCGGAGCGATGGTTTCCGTGCCGATCGCCATGGCGCCGATCGCCTGTATGCCGCCAAGCACGTAGATCTCGTCGGCGCCGGCCAGCGCCTGTGCGGCCACGATTGCCGCCGCCGGTTGGCCGCGGAACGGGGGCGCGCAGGTGATCACGCGCGACACCCCGGCCACCTTCGCGGTGATCACCGACATGTGCGCCGACGCCAGCAGCGGATACTTGCCGCCAGGCACGTAGCAGCCGGCGCTGTTGATCGGGATGTGCTTGTGGCCGAGAACCACGCCAGGCAGCGTCTCCGCCTCGACATCGAGCAGCGATGCCCGCTGCAACTTGGCGAAGCCCCGCACCTGCGCCTGCGCGAACTCGATGTCCGCCAGGTCCTGCGGGGACAACGACTCGACGCATTGCTCGATTTCCGAGGGCGACAGGCGGTAGCTTTCCCGGTCCCAGCCATCGAACTTGACCGACAGCTCGCGCACCGCGGCATCGCCCCGCCCCGCGATGACATCAAGCGTGCGCTCGACGACGTCCCGGACGTCGCGGTCGGATTGCGCGCGGGCTTCGCCCTGCGACTCCCGCTTCAGCCAACGCGCCATTGAACTCCCCTGCTTTGTTGATGATCAAGTCCGCGGTTTGCCGGATGAGTGGTCGCCGCCGTGGGCCTACCAGGGCTCCGGCCCGTTGGGCCCCAGGAAGCTTCCGGAGGGACCGTCATCCGGAAGCGTGGCCAGGAGTATGATCGGTGCCGCACCTTGTTCGACGGTCAGCACGCCTCGATGACCGTTGAGGTCGGTGGCCGTGAAGCCGGGATTGGCGGCGTTGACCTTGATGCGCGAGCCGTGCAGTTCCTTGGCGAAGGCGATGGTCACGGCGTTCAACGCAGCCTTCGAGGCGCCATAGCCCATCGGGTTCAGGCCATAATAGGGGAATGCCGGATTCGTCTGGTGTGCGTGCGATCCGATGTCGCTGCTGACCATGACCACCCGGCCCGCATCGGATCGAGCCAGCAGCGGCAGGAACGCCTGGGTCGTGCGGATGCAGCCGAACACGTTGGTCTCGAACATCTCCCCGATCCGCCCGATGTCCTCGGCACTCGGAGGCTTGCCGTTGTCGAGGGCGATCCCGGCGTTGTTCACGAGGATGTCGAGCTGCCCGGTCTCGGCTTCAAGCCTGGCCGCAGCACGCTGCACGCTGGCTTGATCCACCACGTCGAGTTGCAGCGCCCTGACATCAAGGCCTGCTGCGGAGAGCCGTGCGGCCGCCTCGGTGCCGCGAGCCATGTCGCGGGCGCCCAGCCACACGCAATGGCCGCGTGCCGCGAGGGCGCGCGCGACTTCGAACCCGATGCCGCGGGTGGCGCCCGTCACCAGGGCGGTCCGGGCCGCTGGGCGGTCCGGGTGCACGGGCGTCGTCATGCGAGCGCGCCCGGACCGGTCGCGGTCTGGCCATAACCGACGAGCCGGGCCTTGCCTTCGGGCATGCCACCGTCATCCGCCCCAGACTCCCGGGTGATGCGCGTCATGGTGTTCGACTCCAACGGGGTCAACGTGGCGCGGGGAGGCGGCGGCGCCGGGCCCCCCCGGGGGTGGGCGCCCCCACCCAGTATTTGTGCCCCCC
>CAXUNX010000001.1:5518-96633 GCA_964252545.1 uncultured Acetobacteraceae bacterium
TCAGGCCGCCGCCTTCTTCGGCAGGGCCGAGAAGTGGCCGAACAGCGGCCGGCCGGCGAGCGCACGTCCATAGTTCTCCGCGCAGGTCTCATAGTTGAAATGCGCGTGCACCGTCGCGACGCGTGCGTCTCGGGCGTAGCGCTGCATCGGGTTCGCCTCATGGATCGTCGACGCACCACTGCCCCTGTGCAAGATCTCGATGGCTTCGCAGCAGCCACGCACCGAGACCGCCACATCGAACTTCAGTTTGGTCTGGAACAGGTCGTCGGTGGGTTCGCCGGTGGCAGCGCGGCGGTCGAGCTCCTTGCAATCGGCCGAGAGCAGCCGCTCGGCCGCGTCGATGCGCGAGATCGCGTCCGCCAGTTGCAGGTGCGCCACCGGCGCGTCGCCCTGGATCCTGTAGTCCGTGCCGACGATGCCCCGCTTGTCCAACCGCTCCAGGAAGTAGTCGAGCGCGCCCTTCGCCATCCCGAGCGGCGTCGCACCCGACAGGATGGTCGTGTAATCGAGGAAGTTGTTGCGGTACACAACCTGACCAGCCGGCGGCGGCGATGCCCAGTTTCCGCTCACGGCATCCTTCATCCGCATGACGCGGTGCTCGGGCACGAACAGCTCCTCGATACGCTGGACCGTGTTGCTGCCGCTGGCCTTCATCCCGCTCACCGCCCAGTCATCGAGGATGTCGAGCTGGTCGAGGGGCACGATGGGAAGGATCATCTCGGGTTCGCCGTCGACGCCCTCGAGCATCGAGCCAAGGATGGCCCAGGCACTGTGCCGGCAACCGCTGCAGAACGGCCAACGGCCACTCAGCATGTAGCCTCCTTTTACCCGTCGCGCGCGTCCCGGACCGGTGGGCGACAGCACGCCCGAAAGCAACGGACCGACCCATGTGACGCCGTAGACTTCGTCCTGGGTCTGCTTCGGGAACATGGTGATCCATCGCCCGTGCGTCGTGGTCACCCAGCTTACCCAGCCGGTGGAGCCGGCGATCTTGCCGATAGCGGTGAAAACGCGGCGCTGGTCCTCGGTCGAGTAGCCAAGCCCGCCATACTCGAGCGGGATGCTGACCTTGAACACGCCCAGGCTGTCGAGCGTCCTGATGGTGTCCTCGCTGAGACGACCGGCCTTCTCCTCCGCCAGCGCGCTGGCTTGAAGCTTCGGGAGCACTTCCTGGATGGAGGCGACCATCTCGTCGACGCCGCACGGGTCTGCGAACTGCTTGATCATGGAAGTCACGTTCATCGGATGTCTCCTGTTGCTCAGTGGACGCGTTGGTGGACGGGCGATCCACCGAGGCGATCGCCGAACAGGTGGCTTGGATTCGTGGCTGCGATGCGGAGGAATTCATCGTCGGTCAGGCCGCCCTCCCGCATGAAGCGGGCTGTCACGTGGGGCGCCGCTCCGGGCGCGTCGCTGCCGAACAGGAGGCGGTCGATGCCATAGATCCTGCTCGCCAGAGCAATGCCGGCAGGATCCGGAAGGAGGTTGGTGTCGTAGCTGAAGCGGCGTAGCTCCGCGATCAGCGAGCCATCGGGCCCATCGGCCGAGATCAGGGACTTGCCCTTGAAACGATCTCCCAGCCACACCACCCGTTGCAGAAGAAACGGCAGCGCGCCGCCGAGCAGGCCGATGATGACGCGCAGGCGCCGGTGCGTCCGGCACAGCGAGGCCAGGCGCAGGGTCGCGGTCGCAAGTTCCGCAGCGCTGCCGATCGTCACCGCGATGCCCGGATCATCCATCCCCACAAGGCCGGGTTCCGTGCCGCAAAGGATGCCGCCTGGATGGACGTAGATGATCGCCTCGCGCCGGTCGAGCTCCGTCCACATCTCCGAGAAGGCTGCCTCGTCGAGCGCATGTCCGAGCGCCGAGCAACCGAAATGCATGCCAGCGAAGCCGAGCTCGTCGAGGCAGCGCACGGCTTCCTCGACCGCGCCACCGGCATGCGGCAGGGGAGCGCTGCCGAAGGCTGCGAACCGTCCGTCGTGGCGATCGACGATGTCCTTGAACGCGTCGTTGACCTCGCGGGCCGCCGATCTCGCCTCCGCTTCGTTTCGCAGGTAAGGACTGTTCGGACCGGTGCTGAGCACCTGGCAGGTGATCCCGATCTCGTGCTGGCCCTCGATCATTCGTTCGAGCGTGCCCTCGTCGTGCACGGCCCCGAAGGTCGGGCCGCCACCGTCGCGCAGCATGCCCATGTAGCGCGCCGGAAGGTGGTGGGCGTGTACGTCGATGAACATGATCAACTCCATCCTTCCGGCGGCTTGGTGGTTTACGCTCCGGGCAGGCTTGTCCCACCCGGCATGGAGCGGGCGGCCGACCGCCCGTTCCGGCTCAGAATATGCCCTGCTTCGGATCGCGCTCGAGGCCGAACTGCTCGCGTCCCCAAGCGGAAAAGCTGACCTCGGGGTTGAGCTGCACGTGGCTCGCCGCGAAATGCACGTCGCGCCACGCGCGCTGGATGCTGTTCGAGGAGGCGAAACCCGCCGCTCCCGAGATCTTCATGATCATGTCGATGGCCTCTACGATCAGCTCGCTTGCACGGGCATGGTCGCGATAAGCGCGCGAACGCAGGTCGGCGCGAACCGAGTCCGGACGCTCGGCGTCCTCGACGGTCCGTCGCATCAGGAGGTCGGCGGCGTCGAGGTTTGCCGCCGCACGCGCCAGATGCACCTGCACGCTCGCATACTGCGCCACCTGCGACCCGAACAGGCTCACGCGTTGCGCCGTCCAGGCACGATAATCCTCCAAGGCGCCGCGGGCGGCGCCCAGCATCGGCGCGAGGAAGGTCAGCCCCGCGTAATAGATCCACGGCGCCCGGAACATCGCCGCCTTGTTCAGCTTCGCACCCGGCGTGGTCGATTCGCGCATGTCGTCGACGCGCAGCGTATGCTCCACCGGCACGAACACGTCCTCGACGATGACCGTGTTGCTGCCCGTTCCGCGCATTCCACACGTGCGCCACGTGTCCTTCACGCTGAACTGCTGGCCCGGGATCAGGAACAGGGTCCAGTCCGGGGGACCACGATCGGTCGGCACCATGCCGCCGATCGCGACGCGGGAGCTATGATTGATCCCGCTCAGATAGGGGATCGAGCAGGACAGCCGATAACCGCCGGGCACCGGCTCGACCTTGGAGGTCGGCGTGAAGGTCAGCGCGATCGACACGTCCGGACCGTCGCCCCAGACATCCTGCTGCGCCTCGTCCGGGAACTGCGCCAGGTAATGCGGGTGATGGATCATCAGGCTTGCGCACCAGGCGTGCGCGGCATCCGCCTTGCCGATCTCGACGCACACATCCACCCAGGCCTGCAGCCCGAGCTCGAACCCGCCATAGCGCTTCGGAAGCAGGATGCGCGCGAGCCCGATATCGAGGAACTCCTCGGCCGAGACCTTGGGGATCGAGCGGTTCTGCTCCGACTCCTCGGCGCGTTCGCGGATGGCGGGCAGCAGGGCGCGGACATCGTCCATCACCTGCTCCAGCGTGGGCGTGGCGGGTTCGTTGATCCTGATGACGGAGTGACTCATGTGGAACTCCTGCTCGTCGCTGGGGGATTAGTGGTTCGGATTGCCGGGTAGGCCCATCGCGACGCGACCACGGCTCGTATAGGCATCGGCACGATCGACGCCGATATGGACGCCGGTCGAGTGGATGTCGCGGAAAAGCTGTTGGAGCGGATGCGTGTCGAACAACGCCATCGCGCCGGCGCTGGTATACAGCTCGTCACTCAACTCGACGGAAGTGCGGCCAATGAAGCCGCGCCAGGAGAAAAGCTGGGCCCGCTCCTCCTCGGTCAGGATGAACGTCTCGCCGTTGATGGCCCGGTCCCAGCCATATTGGGCGTATTTCTGGGCAAGCACCCAGACCGCATCCCACTGGGTGGCGCAACTGGCCAGGATGAGCTGCGCCGCGGGCATCTCCTTGGCAGGGATCCCCTCATAGGGACGGACCCGCTGCTTGGTCCAGGTGTGGAATTCGTCGACCATCCGCTGGGAGACACCAACGGAAGGGGTGGTGACCGCCAACCCCTGCATGGTCATCAGCGGCATACGCCATAGCGGGCCGTCATCGACCACGTCGCCGCGCTGCGTCGCGACGCGGCCAAGCGGAAAGGCGCGGTGATCAGGGATGAACACCCGCTCGATCGAGAACGCCCTGCTGGCCGTGCCCCGCAATCCGAGCGTGTTCCAATCGTCATGCACTGTGCCGTCGGTCTTGGGCACGAAGAACAGGATGTGCTCGGGGTGCTCGCCGTCCGGTGCCACGGTGACGCCGCCCAGGCCGATCCAGGAAGACCATTCGATCCCGCTCGCAAAGCGCCAGCGTCCGGTCATCAGGTAGCCGCCCTCGACCCGTTCGATCTGCCCCACGGGAGCGAACGAGTCGCAGACGAACGCGTCGGGGTCATCGCCCCAGACGTCCTTCTGCAGCTGCTCCGGAGCGAACGCCATGTACCAGTCGTGGAAACCAAGCACCGTGTAGATCCAGCCCAGCGAGGCAGAACCGCGCGCCAGCTCGCGGCCGACGTCGAGAAAGGTCATCGGATCGGCTTCGGCGCCGCCCCATTTGCGATGGCGGCACAACTTCATGAGCTGGCTCGCCCGGAGGGCGTCGACGACCTTGTCGGACATCCGCCGATCTCGATCTCCTTGCCCCCGAAGATCCCAAGCCAATTCGCCTATGCTGCGAGCCCGATCGAGCAACGCCTCGCGGGACTCTCCCACCTTGATTGGGCTGATGCTGTTCATTGCTTGGCTTCCTTATGATTTCAGGGCCATCCGTTGCCCGTTAAACCCATGGTGGAGACGAACATCGAGGCCATCCGCCGTCCGGCCCACGAGTCTGGACCGGTGCCTTGCAACCTCGCTGCGGCGCCTCATGCCCAGCCCGACGCAGGCTCTGGCATGGCAGCGCGATCGGCGAATGCGTGCGAACTTGCCGCGGGCGACCCACCGCGACGCAACCGCCAGGCTGTTCCTGGCGAAGTCTCGCCTGTTGATGCCCGCATGAACCTGTGGGGCCGGTTCGGTTCAGCGGTGGAGTGATCCGCCGGGAGCAGCCGGAGGGCGTCGTCGGTCACGCGATCTGTCCCCGGGACATCCGCTGTGAGGTTCCTTGGGGCGGTCGCGGTCGCCGCCTTGCGCGACGCTGTGGCGCTTGCTGGTCCAGCGATGCCCGTTGAGTCGCCAAGACGTAAAGCCGTCGACGACATTTCCATCTTCGTTCAACCCCCCGTCTGTTCTTTCTTTTGTCAGCCGCACGATTAAAACCGTACAGTGCGGTATACAGTCCTGTTGGAGGCCGGGCTTGTCAAGCCAAATCGGAGTCGCCGAACAACACGGCATTGGTGGCTCAGGGAGCCGCGCGCGGCTCAGGCTCGGTTTCGCCGGCCGATGCCGTTCCTGAAACAGGCTAGGCGAGACGAGCGGCTGGTGACTGCGCTGCCCGTGACCGTGCGCCTGGTGGTGGCCATCTGGCTGCCGGAGCCGGTGCATTTGCTGCTGCTAAGGCAGCCTCGGGCGATGCGGACGCAACGCTTGGTCTCGCGGATCCTGCCGGATCATCACGGCCGGGGATGGAACGAGCAGCACTCCGATCGGCAGCCTGGTCGCCCACGGCAGGACTCCGGAGACGGTGTTGATCTGGGTTGCCTTCGAGGCAGTGTCCGGGGCGGGCGCCGGCCAGGCGCCTTATTCATCTGTCTGCCACGTGGCCCGCGACATGGCAGGAACTCATGGCTGAACGAGTTCCATAAGATCTTGCTCCAGGCACCGCATGCCCAGTCTAATTTTCGAAAATCCACGCTTGTTCGAAGCTTGCAACTGGTCTACTGGAGTGGGCGGTGCCGGGGAGGACGCGCATTGTCTGCTGAAGCAAGCTACGAAAGCATCTGGAGCCATCTCTCCACGGTCGCCTTCCGCCAGGACTGGATCGATGCCGGGGGCGTGAAGACCAGGTACGTGCAGGCAGGAGCCAAGGATGCGCCTGCCATCATCATGCTGCATGGCACTGGTGGGACCTGGGAAGCCTACATGGCGACCATCGGCCCCCTTTCGAAGCGCTTCAACTGCTTCGCGCTCGACTTCATGGGAAGCGGCTACAGTGAGAAGCCGCGTCGAGACTATCAGATCCTTGATTACGTCGACCAGGTGGCCGCTTTCATGGCGGCCGTAGGATTGAAGCAGGCGTCGTTGATCGGCATCTCGCTTGGCGCCTGGGTGGCTGTTCGCTTTGCATCCGTCCACCCGGACAAGACCGAGAAGGTCATCCTGAACGCACCCTTCGGGCTCGCGGATGACGCCGAGGAGATTGGCGGCATTCTGACGCGGCGTGGCCAGGCGTACGACAATCCCACCTGGGAAAACATCAAGAAGATCTTCGACTCGCTGTTCTACCGTGAAGACAAGCGCATCGCCGACCTGATCGCCCTGCGGCAGGCGACCTATAGCAGCCCCGAGGCCAAGGCGGTGTCCGAGCATGTTCTGGCAGTTCTCGGTCCCAAATATCTCCACGACAACCTGATCACCGACGCCGAATGCCGCGCGATCAAGGCTCCCGTCCTGGTTGTGGACTCCCTCAAGGACCGACCGCTGTTCCGGAAAACGGCGAGCCATTTGGTCGAGCTGCTGCCGAACGCGACCCGGCTGGAGATCGACAACGTGGGGCATTGGCCACAATTCGAGGATCCAGAGACCTACAACACAGCTGCCATCAACTTCCTGTCGGGAGGATGACGTTGTGGGACTCCAGGAGTGTGGCGTAGAGCCCGTGTCTGACCCGATCTGCCTAGACAGGATGATTGCGTTTCGCTCATCTGCCGAGTTCGTGTCGTGTCGGGCTTGAAGCAAGAAACCATCACGCTCGTGGGTGAAGACGATCGTGTCCATGCCGCGCCGACCGGTCGTGCTCTCACCCTACAGGAAACACTGGATCTCATACGCCCCGTCAGCGGACCTCAGGCCTCCCTGCCGGATGCAGTCGATGTGATCATCGTCGGAGCCGGACCGATCGGGCTCACCGTCGCCAATCTGCTCGGCTCCTTTGGCCTGGATTGCCTGCTGGTTGAACAAAAAGCGCTAACCTCGGACACGCCGAAGGCGATTGCTATCGACGACGAGTACATGCGGCTTCTGGAAACCTTGAAACTCACAGATGTTCTCGCATCTCACCTTTCGGATCCCTTCGGAGTACATTTCCTTTCACCGTTTGGTTTCGCGCTGGTCAAGGTTCCGGGCTTTATCACTCCGAACGGCTTCGGGAACCGCAACGCCGTGCTGCAGCCGGTGTTCGAGAAGATACTCCTCGACGGATGTCGTCGGTATCCGTCGGTGAAAGTCTGCTACGACGCAAGCCTATCGGCGATCGCCCAAGACAAGGACGGCGTGACCACCACCGTTCGAACCGCCTCCGGATCTCGCGAGATCACCGCGCTCTACATGCTCGCCTGCGACGGCGCTCGCAGCTTCGTCAGGACAGCCCTCAACATTCCATTCCCGGGCACCCGGATCGACGAGCCACATCTCGTGATCGATCTCGCGAACTTCCCTGATCAAGTCAACCATTCCCGTTTTTTCTGCAATCCGGCCCGACCGGTCAACAGCGTGCCCGCTCCCTATGGAGGCCGCCGTCTTGAGTTCATGCTTTCGCCCAAGGATGATCATCAGCATGTGCTCACGGATCAAGGGATAAGGAAGCTTGTTGACCGTCATACCCCTTACAAAGGCGTTCCACTCCACATCATCCGCAGGGCTATCTACGGGTTCTCCGAACGGATCGCCGATCGACTCCACGATGGACGCATCTTCCTGCTCGGTGACGCTGCTCACGTGATGCCGCCGTTCGGCGGGCAGGGCATGAACACCGGTGCACGGGATGCCGTAAATCTTTGCTGGAAGCTGGCCGCCGTTGTTCGTGGCGCGGTCACGCAGCGGGCTGTCGAGACGTATGATCGCGAGCGCCGCGCGCACATCAGAGCGATCGTCGATTACTCGGTTCGTGTCGGCCGATTGGCAAATATCCGGACCCGTTGGCTCAGCGTTCCGCGCGACGCGGCGTTTGCTCTTGCTAATCTGCTGCCGAGCATTCGCCGATACTTCCGGGAGATGAGATATGTTCCCCGGCCCTTCATTAAAGAGGGGGCCGTGGTGCAGGGCGCGTCAGCCGATGACGGGATCACGGGTCGTGTCCTGCCGCGCTTGTCGCTCGTCGACCCCGGCGGTCGAGCCGTTTCGCTGGATGATGTCGCAGGGTCCTGGTTTGCCTTGATTGGACTAGGCCTTGAACCGGGCGCTATGACGGATCTCGACCAACACCCGGTCTGGAGGGCACTGCGGCCGACGGTGTTTGGCTTGAATGCAAAGCACACCACCGAGGGCAAGGGGCCGGCTCAACTGGTTGTAGCCGACGACCGTGGTCGTGCCTTGCTCGCCAATCATCCGGCAAAACTTCTTGTTCTCCGCCCCGATCGCGTCGTAGCAGGTTCCACAACGATCGAGGATTTCGGACGTTTTTCGGACGAACTCGGGGCGTTGCTCGGTTGTCGTGTCCCGGATAACGTAAGCGCCAGCTCCTCAGTCAAAGCGCGAGGGTAATCAAAATAACCGGGAGAAGGGTTCAGTCATGATCAAGGTTAGCCGGCTAGACCACATCACCCTGGAAACTCCAGACGTAGAACGGCAGCTTGACTACTACGAGCGCGTGATGGGGCTGCATGTCGCTGCGCGCGAGGCCGGTAGCATCTGCCTTGCGTCAAGGGTGGGCGAGCTTGTCGTGACCTTGCGTCCGGGTTCCGCAGCAAGATGCGCACAGCTGTCTCTGCAAGTTGCACCGGGCACTGACCTTGGGGATGCAGCGCGCGAGCTGAGCAGCGAGGGCATCACGGCACGCCTACGACATGATCCCGCTCCAAACACCAGCGAGTCCCTGACGTTCACCGATCTGAACGGCAACGAGGTTGAGCTTGTTTCTGACACAAGCTTCCTTACCCCAAAGGAGGGAATGGGTATTGGCCCTTTCAAACTGGGCCATGTGGCTTTTGTGGTTGATGACCCCATCGCCACGGCGGCGTTCTACGAGCGGGTTCTTGGCTTTCGAGTGTCAGACTGGGTTGATCAATATTTCGTCTTCATGCGATGCGGGCCGGATCACCACACGGTAAACTTTCTCAAGTCGACTCAGCCGCGCATGCATCATTTTGCCTTCGAGATGCGGGACGCCGCTCATCTCACGGAGTCCTGCGACGTGCTGGGCCGCGAGAAGCTGGAGATCGTGTGGGGACCCGTGCGTCATGGTCCGGGGCACAACATAGCGACCTACCACTACAACACGGACCACCTGATGATCGAGCTCTACACCGAGCTTGATCGAATGTCCGACGAGCAGGTTGGACGCTTCGATCCACGACCGTGGCACGAGGACCGCCCGCAGAAACCTAAGACATGGCCAGGAAAACAACGTCGCGATGTTTGGGGTCCAGCAATCCCGAGCAACTTCCTACTGCAAGGCTACTGAGCACCATCTCTCGATAGGTTGCACGTCTTCGGGTATCGGTGCCGCGTCAGTTTCCAGTGCATGATGTCGTAAGCGAACAAGCAAGGGCCCAAGCAAGGGTCCAGTCGGCGGGGAGAGAGTTATGGTCCATGCTGTCGTGTTGCACCGCGCAAGCTCAGCTTTAGCCGAGTTCTGAAGCCGTGAGATCCTTATCAAGGAGATCTCCAAAGCGCTTGCGACTTCGCAGCTGAAGGCAAGCCCGAGAGCTGGAGGTTTCCGTCCTCCAGGCACTTATAAGACTGGCCGTTTCTTGAAGGAGTAGTTCCTTGACGCAGAAATGCTCAATCGCGATTGTTGGCGGCGGGCTTGCTGGACTGGCAACTGCGCACGCGCTGGCGGCCTTCGGCTTGCAGCCGGAAGTCTTCGAGGCCGCTCCGGCGTTAGGTGAAGTCGGGGCCGCGGTGAGCACGAGCCCGCAGGCCAACAAGGCCCTCCAGGCGGTGGGACTTGGCGACAGTATCTCCGCCGTCGCCAACACCTTCCCCGGTATCTATACCCGGAGCATGCATACCGGCGAGTGCCTTGAGTCGCACGATGCGCGGCAGGCAGCCGTGCGTTATGGAGCACCGTTCTACACGTTTCACAGGGCGGATCTCCTTGGCGCGCTTGCGACCGGACTTAATCCGGCCAGCATTCATCTCGGTCACTCTCTTACACAGATTGAAGAGACTGCCACTTCCGTCCGACTTACCTTTGCCAACGGCAATGTTGTAGACGCCGACATCGTGATCGGCGCTGACGGCGTCCGCTCGACCATTCGTCGTGCGCTGTATGGCGACGATCACCCGACCTACACCGGGCAGATGGTCTGGCGTGCCTTGTTGAAGGGAAGCGATGTTCCGGCGGAGTGTCTGCAACCGAACGGGCACATACAGTGGGTCGGACCTGGCCGCCATTTCATCGCCTACTACATCAGGGGCCGTGAGGTTGTGAATGTGGTGACCCAAGAGGACACCGACGATTGGGTTGCGGAGGGATGGTCGCTGAAGGGCGACCCTGATGAGATGCGGCGAAGTTTCGCCGGCTCGGAGCCTCGATTGGAGGCGCTGCTCGGTCTGGTCAATGAATGTTCCAAATGGGGCTTGTTCACCAGACCGCTCACGACCAACTGGGGTCGAGGTCGTATCCAGCTCATTGGCGACGCGGCGCACGCGATGTTGCCGAACGTCGGGCAGGGAGCGGGTCAGGCGTTCGAAGATGCCTATATTCTCGCGCGCTGGCTGGAACAGTGTCGCGGAGAGCCCATCGAGGCGTTCAACAACTTTCGACGTGTTCGCATCCCGCGTGTACATGCTGTTCAGCGTCTCTCGTTCGAGGCTGCGCGATTTAAGCACATGCGCGATGCTGCCGCTCAGAAGGCCCTCGTCGCGTCAGGCAAAGGAGCCACAGAGGCAAAGATGGACTGGGTGTGGGACTTCGACCCGGTCAAGGATTGGGACAAGGAACCGCTCGTGCCGCCGGAAAGCCCGTGATTCCCGGACATGGGCGACAAACCGACGATAGGCCAGCGGCTTTCATGAACAAGTCAGGCTTCCACCAGAGTTGAAGAAGGCTTCGCAGAGACCATGACGATCAGCCTTACGCTAGAACAAGTTAGGCAGAAGATCTACGCTCCGGTGGAGGGACCTAGGGCCGCGCTGCCGCAGGAAGTGGATGTCGTCATCATCGGAGGAGGACCTGTCGGGCTCACGATGGCGAACCTGCTTGGGTCATATGGCATCAACGCCATCCTGCTGGAGAAGAACCGGCTGACTTCGGAGCTGCCACGAGCAATCATTCTCGATGACGAGTATATGAGACTGCTTGATGGGTTGGGTCTGGCTGACCCGCTCCAGGGCCATCTCGTCCAACCCGTCGGGATCGACTTCTTCTCGCCTCTTGGTTTTACCTTGATCAGCACGCCCGGAGTGGTAACAGCTAATGGGTTCGCGAGCCGCAGCTGTATGGCCCAACCCATGTTCGAGAAAGTCCTTCTTGACGGCATCCGGCGTTCAGAGACCGTCAAGATGAGTTTCTCCACCCAGGTGCTCGACTTCAAGCAGCTTGACGATATCGTCGAACTGCGGGTTCGGCAGGACAGTCAGGATGAAATGGTCATCAGGACCAAGTTTCTTGTTGCCTGTGATGGATCTCACAGCCCGACACGACGTGCCTTGGGCGTGCAGTTTCCAGGCTCTCATCTTAAGAGCCCAAGGATGGTGGTCGATCTTGCGGAGTTTGCGGACCAGTCGTTGAATTGTCGCTACTGGTGCAATCCGACGCGTCCGATCAACAGTATCCCGGCGCCTTATGGCGGTCGACGGATAGAGATCATGCTCAACAAGAACGAGACACCCGAAGAGGTCGTGCGACCGGACAACGTCAAGCGTCTCATTGCGCGCTACACCCCATACAAGAAGGAAGAGCTGAAGATCGCCAGAGCCGTCGTTTACGACTTCTCGGAACGCGTCGCCGAACGCCTATCCGTCGGGCGGGTGTTTCTTCTAGGTGACGCCGCTCACATCATGCCCCCTTCAGGTGGCCAGGGGCTCAATACCGGCGCGCGTGATGCCGCAAATCTCGCCTGGAAGCTGGCACGGGTCCTCGATGGACAGGCGAACCGTTCGGTGCTCGACAGCTACAACACGGAGCGTTGGAACCATATCAGATCCGTTGTCGCCTATGCGGTGAAACTTGGCACTTTCGCTAACATTCGATCGTGGCCGAAAGCGCTTCTTCGAGATCTCGGCTTCGCCGTAAGTCGCGTGTTTCCATCCCTGCGTCGCCGCCTCACAGACAGCAATGCCCCGAAACCCTTCTATAGCGACGGCCTCTTCATCCACCAAAGCGAGTCCACCTCTGGACTGATTGGAAGGATCTTGCCGAAGTTGGATCTGTACGACGCATCCGGATCAGTTGCGACGTTAGATCAACGTGCTGGTCTTGACTTTGCTCTGGTAGGTATCAACGTGCCGGCATCTGAACTTGCTCGTGTGGCACGTCACGCCACTTGGCAAGTGCTCGGCGCCGGTATCTTCAGCATCTGGACACAAGATATGCCGGGTCAAGATGCTGCGGAAGCGTCATTGACTTACTCGGTCCGGAACCAAGACCAATGTCGTATCCTCGCGCCTGCACAAGGCAAGATCCTCATCGTCCGGCCCGATCACTATGTCGCTGCCATCGCAGCACCAGGCATGTTTGACAGTCTGTCTAACCAATATGGCCAGCGTCTTTGCATGTTGCCGACTGCAAGATCTGTGCAGCGGCCGCTTGCGACGTCGGCCAAGCAAGCGGTACGGAGCGACGCGGTGTAAGCACCCTGATGTTTCGCGAGGCAGTGGGTGGTGTTCGATCACGGCTTTGAAGACAGCATCGGGTCAGCAGAACAGGCTGCGTTCGCCTGAGGGAGACGATGCGAGGCGGTCACGCGTCAAAGGAACAAACCATGTATTTTGTTGTTCAGTATCGTATGCGGGCAGAAAATGCCGCCCTGAGGAGCGTGCACCATCCGGCCCACATCAAGTTCCGAAAAGATCTCGGCAAGCGCCTCTTGCTGTCCGGCCCGTTGCTGTCTACGGAAGGCGGCGATCCGATTGGCAGCCTTCTGATCGTTTATGCCGAGAGTGTGGCAGACGCGACTAAGCTGGCAGGCGAGGATCCACTTTGCCTGCACGGCGTGTACGAGCTGTTATCGGTTTCATCATTCAAGCCGATGAGCATCAACCCGGTCTTAAACGAACCCATGTGAGGAGGGTTACGCCGCGCCTAGGTCGCAAAGCGGTTCACTGATTTGTTTGCGTCGCTTTACCTCACCAGCAAGCGGGCTCGCTCACCCGCTTCCAGGAAGCCCTAGTCGGGCTTCGAGTTGCCCCTGTTCAACGCCGAGCGTCTCAGGCAAGCGATCGCCGAACAAGGCAAGGTATTTGCGGTTCAACAGAGCCTCGTGCCGCCAATCCTCAAGGTCGACGGACAGCAAGCTACCGACCTCGCCCTCGCTGAACTTGAGACCATCCGTGTCGAGTTCCCCCTCTGACGGAACACGGCCGATGACGGTGTCTTTTGCCCTCGCGGTTCCGTTCAGCCGGCCGATGATCCATTTCAGCACCCGGAAATTATCGCCGAACCCCGGGCAGATGAACTTTCCCCTGCCGATCTGCAACAGCACGTTCTTCTCCGTGACCGTATCACCGTGATTGGCCGCAAGGATCATCCTCTTGCCCAACAAAAGGCGGATCTGCGGGAGTTAGGGATGTTTCCATGGATTGTTGGAAGAAGGACGCCGGCTGTCCTCAAGCGTTGGCAGCAGATCTTCGACGAAGCTCGCGTGAAACGGCCGCGAGCTTCAGTTCATTGCCGCTCGGTGACCATGATCCGTCCAGCCTCGGACACTCACATTGTTGGAGCTGGTAATGTGCTCCATGGCGTTGCGTGGCTCACTAGCCGGCTCTTCCGCAGCGCCAAACAGGCCCTTCCCCATTAACGGAGTGGCGCCAACTGAGGGCAGTATCGAAGAGCATGCTCGACCGTCAAGGTGATATGCTGCTCGGCAAGCTGACAGGCCAGGGCTACGTCTCGCCCGAGCGCGGCCTCCATGATGGATCGATGTTCACGTTCTCTGCTGCTGCCTTTCGGTCGGTGCCGCAAGGAGAGCAGACGGTATCGGTCTGCCTGATCAAACAGGATCGAATGGAAGTGAAGCATCCAGGGCGACTGACAGGCTGAGATGAGAGCGCGGTGGAAGTCTCGATGAAGCACGGTCCAACGGCCTGCATCCTCTAGACGTTGAGGGAGCGGTTGCGCCTCAACTCTTTCGAGACGATGGAAGGTCGTCACAATGCCGACCTCCCACTCCTCTCCGCCGTTTTCGATGGCCTGCGTTAGCGCCTTCTTCTCGAAGTCGATACGTATCGCCGAAATATCAAGCAAGTCGGCTCGCGAGACAGGGGCTACCCGAAAGCCCTTGCCCACATCAACTTGTATCAGCCCTTCCGAGACAAGGTGCGAGAGGCCTTCCCGAAGTGTACCCATCCCCACACCGTAGCGCGTGCGCAGAAGTGCGAAAGGCAGCCTTGCTCCGGCTTCAAACACGCCGTCAAGGATATCCCACCGGATCTTCTCCAGCGTGCCTCGCCCTGCGAACTGGAGGGCTGCTGACCGGTTCATTTGAACTACTTCCGGCATGGAGGGAAACACCAGTTCCAGTAGATGAGATTGTAGTCTTACAGCAGATCAGTTGAGCCAGATCCAAGGACCGGCAGCCCCCACCATCCGTCGCTCAAACCGATGAGCATGAACAATATCGATCCAGATCCGCGGCACTAGTCTTACGACATCACAAGCTAGCTTGTAAAAACATGGACCTCCATCTTGAAATGGGCTCGTTACCGGGGCCAGGGCGAGGAGCATCCCATGGCATGGGTGCACCAGGAAGACTGGTGCTGCGGCTCAACCAAACGGCGAGAAGTCCGATGGGGGAGGAGCACCCCACACATCGATGTCCGGCGAGAACGTCCAGACCTTGGGCTTCTGAGGGGTATCACCATGGTAGGGCCGAGGATCAAAATAACCAAGGCTCTCATCGATCATGGTGTCCAGCTCGGCGAAGAGCTCGATGATGTTTCCCTCGGGATCTCTATGGTACGTATAAAGATTATGGCCGGGACCGTGGCGACCCGGTCCCCAATCTATCCTCAATCTTTCCTTGCCCAGAATGTCGCAGGATTGGATCAGGTGGCTCGCGTCGCGAAGTTCAAATGCGAAATGGAAGAGTCCCGGACGCGGACCGGTCAGGAAGTTGACCGTATGATGATCTCTATTGCACCGCAGGAAAACAAAGACGTCTTCAATCCAATCGGACATGCAGAAGCCGAGATTATCGATGTAGAAGCGCTCGGATCGCTTCGCCTCTCCAGCACGGAGTGCAACATGTCCCAGCTTCTGCGGCGCAATGCCATGGATCGGGAAATGGAAGTTGCTTGGGGTTTCTTCGCGATACAGATAAAGGCGGTAGCCGTCCGGATCGATGATCTCTATCGCGTCTTGTACACCATATAACATCCCAGACCGGATTTCGCCGGCCAAACCGGCCGAGTGGAGCGAAGTTAGCACGTCATCAAGCGGCCCTGTGCCGGAGATCTGCAAGCCAAGGTGACGAAAACCAGGTTCCTTTGATGCATGCAGACTGAGCGCGTGGCTTCCAAGGCCGCAACCGAAGAAGATACCATTATCCCCCTCAGCGACGATCGGCAGGCCCATGACGTCACTATAGTAGCGGCGACTTCTCTCGGGCTGGACACAATTAAGACCCAGAAAGCCAAGTTTTACGACTTTGATTGACACGGCAACCTCAATCATTGCACTTTCAACGTTGCACGGACAGGCATCTTGCACGCCACTCTTACGCAGTCAAGCAGGCGGACCTTGGCAAAAAGCCAGCTAAAATCAAGATGTCTTCTACTTATGACTAAGTCTAACATCCCAAACAGGCGAGAACTGTGTTGTCGTTCCGGCAATACCGTGAACCACCGGTTCCATCACGCTGGCACATGGGCGCTGTGACGGCCTGACCCGGCACGTCGGGGTGGCTCTCGCATCGCCACCACCGACAGCAGGCAAATGACACCAAGACCGCTGCAGAACCACATGACGGACATCAAGCCGTAATGGTCTGAGAGCAATCCGGCGATTCCGGGAGTGGTCGAACCACCGACGAGTTCTCCGATCGCCAGCGGCAGCGCGAAGGCAGTGGCTGCCACCCGGCGCGGGACGCTTTCTCCGGGGATCACGAAAACCACCATTGGCATAGCGCCGCCTGCAATGAACTGAACGATCAACACGAGTGGGGTGAGAGCGTGATGTCCGCGCAACAGCGCCAGCGTAAGCGGCACAAGGATAATGCATAGGCTGGCGATGAGGGCGCAGGTCTTGCGACGGAAATGGTCGGATAACATGGGAACAAAGAAGTTCCCGATCCCACTCGACAAACCCATCAGCGTCAGCAGCGCCGTACGCATTGTCACCGAGATCGTCCGGTCCTGGCCGAGAAACAGCGGTGAGAAGCTGGGAAAGGTTATCAGGAAGCTGATCAGCGCCAAGCCACCTATGATCGCCAAAGCCAGATTGCGGTTAAGCAGCAGGGCCAGCAGGTCCTTGAGGCCAACGCGTTCCGCCGCTGGCCGATCAGCTCCGAGGGTTACCGGTTGCCTGATGTAGAAGGCGAGGATGGCAGCCAGCACCAGCCCCGGCAGCGCCAGGTACAGGAAGGCGAGATGCCAGCCGAACTCTCTGGCGAGCACGGTCACTAATCCCGGGGACACGGCGTTGCCCAAGAGTACCATCCCCGCGCCGACGGCGCCGACATTCGCGCCGAGCCTATGCGGAGATGAAGACTTGGCCGCTACCGCCAACATGAGAGGGATGGCAGGCCCGAAGAACATCCCGGCCGCCGCTCGCACCGCCAGCAGGCCCCCATAGGTGTGGGTGACGGCGATCAAGCCGGTCGCGCAGGAGAACCCGACCAGACAAGCTACAATGATAAGCTTAGGTCGTATGCCCAATCCATCGGACAAGAAGGAGACAGATATGCTCGAGAGCGCCCATGTCAGGGAGGTAACGCCCATGAGCATCCCGAGCTCGGCGTGGTTGAGATGCAACTCCTGCTGGATCTGCCTGAAGACGTAGACGATCCCCAGGCGATCAAGAAACACGAGTCCGGCTGCAACCGCGAGCAGAACGACAAGTACGTTCTCGTACCACAAAGTGTTGCGTTGCGCAGGAAATATCGTCCGGCCCATGGCATGTTCCGAAACTTCGTGACCACGCACTTTTGTTTCCCCCGCGATGGTTTTACCGCGCAACTCGTTCCCTTTGGCCAAGTCAATCAGGCTGCACAGACGCCTGCTGGTGTTATCGGCCGCGTCAATCACCTGGTTCATTCTGCAGCCTGTCGGCCGGCACCTGGAGAGACCGTTCTTTTGCAGCCAGCCCGCAGATACCACGCTGGAAATCCGCAGCTTAGGTTGCTTCGAAAACCATCGTCCCTCTCGAGACCACTCTGTCCCAGCAGATGCTTCAACTGATCGACGTCATATAGATATTCGAATAAATGATCCAGTTCGAAAGAGCAAGGCGTCCAGCAGAGATCACCATCTCTTGCGAGAGATCAAAGATCGAGGCAATGGATCTCGCTCGCCAAGAGGTGCGGCAGCGGTCAGAGCTCCTTCAGCGGCAACAGCATGCTCCCGAGAGCGGCGCGACAGCGTAGGAGCAGGCCGGTCATGCACACGCGACAAGCACCGGCGAGATCTTGCTTGCACGCGCTTCCCGGCGGTCGCTGATGCGAGTACGCGCTTGATCAACAGCGCTCCCCTAGATGAAACGTTGTACAAGTCGCGGGAACAACTGTTCAGCATTCCCCCGATTGATTGCCGAGCGTTCGGCCGCGTCGACCAACTCGTACTCGTCCAGAGTGTCGGTGAAGAAAGTATCGAGGCAGTACGGCCAATCTGACCCGAACACCACGTGGCCGGGCCGGGCGAACTTCAGCAGACTCGGCAGTGCAGTAGGGCTGCTCGATAGGGCTGTGTCGAAATAAAAGGAGGAGAGATCCTCTACAATGCTGGCTGTCGTGACTCCGGGTCCACGAGCGTTCGCTGCACGATTTGCGATCCGATAGGCGGCATAGGGCAGAAAGCCGCCGCCGTGCGGGAGGATAATCTTCAAGTTCGGAAAGCGCCGCGGCACTCCGCGGAGGGCCATGTTGATCGCGGCGCGTGTGGTCGTGAGGAGGAAATCTGCGAGCGCTGGATGTACACCAGGGACTGGTGGCCCCGCCAGATGCGTAGGATGAATGAAAATGACCGCGGAACGCCGATCAAGTTCGGCCATGACCGGGTCGAAAACGGGATCCCCGAGATAGATCTCTTGGTTGCTGGCGAGCAGTACGACGCCATCGGTGGACAACTCATCGTAGGCGTGCCGAATTGCCTCGAGCGAACCGTCAATATCCGGGAGCGGGATCGATGCAAACATCCCGAAGCGGTCCGGACGGCCTTTCACCAGTTCAGCAAGACGCTCATTGATCTGTCGCGACAGCAGACGCGCCTCGGCATCATCGCCGAAATGCGTCCCCGGGGTGGAGAGCGAGAGCATCCCCGTGCCGATTTCCTGACCATCCATCGCTGCCAGGGCAGCTGCGGCAGTCCATGTCACGGGCGCCCATTGGCTCATTCCGTGACGCTCAAGAGCGGCCAGGAACTCTGTCGGCAATAGGTGCTGGTGCACGTCGATCCGCCAACCACTCTGCATGCCGGGCCTCCTTTGTCGCTGTTTTAGAAGGGTTTCGGACTTGTGCCGAAAAGGTGACCCAACGAAATGGTGGCAAAAACCGCGGTAATGAAGCCGTCGGACGGCCGTCGTCTCTGGGCCGGATCAAATAAGCTATCTGGGTTCGTGAATTGTTCGACGATCGGCCGAAGGGAGAACCACGGGGTAAGCTGGATGTTTCCGTTGACCTCGAATGAAAAACCATCACGAGGCTGACTTGAGCCAGGTCCGGCAAAGATATTGTGCAAACGGGTCTCGTAATTGGCCTCGATTGCGCTCAGCCGTTGGTAGTGCACCTGGATCTCCAGCGCGTCGAACGGACGACCTGGTATGAAGCCGGTGAAGTTGACGCCGGCCAAGCTGTCCATATCGATCGGCTGCGGCTTATCCACGGTAGCGTCGACGGCGCCGTATACACCGATGTTCGCAGGTGGCCCCAGCCTTCTGCTCGCGCCGCGCCACAGCGTCTGCAGCCCTTGAAAGAACAACACACCGCCGCTGCTGTAGTCGGTAGCTTCGTTTCGACCGGTATATTGCAGCGCCGATCCCTTCACGTTCGTGGAGGAGGTTCGGGCATCCCAAAGCGCGCCGAGCTCCATGTTGGATGGGTAAGCAGCGTTGCTGAACTCGCTACGGTAACCGATCTCTCCCACGACCTGTGCACCGGTGTTGCCGACGATACCGAAGTCGTTCGGGTTTCTCACTGCCCGGAGGAAGTTGTCCTCGAACGAACCTAGCTGAGCATACCATTTCGGCGTCCAGTGATAGGTGGCATGCCCACCCCAGACCGGCCAGGGCGTCGTGGGAAAATCGCCGCCAACTTGTATCGCGCTCGAGAAATAAGTGAAGGGATCGAGCGAATTCGGCAGAAAGAAGTAGTGGTAGACGTTTGTTCTTCCGGCCTCAATCGAGAGACGATCATCAAGCAGTTTCTGCTCATAGGTAAACACGGAAAGGGAGTTACTGACCGAGGACGGGGTGGTCTGCGTACCGGTAAGATATCCTCCGGTGTCGGTGATGATCTGCGGGATGTCGTTTTTAAGACCGTATAGATTGTATTGTATGTGGATGTTGCCGCCCCGGAGATCGACCAGCTTACCGAGGTCGAGATCGGCTTCCAGGGCGAGCACGCCAAGATTGTTGATCTGACCGGGTGCAACGCCGGCGGTCGGATTGGCCAGGAAGTGATCGAATGCCACGCCGTGGAGGTCAATTCCTTGATTGAGCAAGGTTGTGCCGAGCTCAGGGAATAATCCGATTGGCGGAGCGCTGGAGACCGGCAACGGAACGCCGGGTATGGTATAGGATCCCGTCGTGTTGTTGCTCGGGTTGTTTGAGACTCCCGAGGAGCTTCCGGCGTTGCCAGGGCTCGGGCCGCCGCCTGCCGAC
This sequence comes from uncultured Acetobacteraceae bacterium, assembly GCA_964252545.1. Classification (GTDB taxonomy): domain Bacteria; phylum Pseudomonadota; class Alphaproteobacteria; order Acetobacterales; family Acetobacteraceae; genus Lichenicoccus. Next base: position 25,761 of record CAXUNX010000001.1, read on the forward strand.
ACCTGGAACGGTGTCGTGACCGTTTGATCGCTGGACGCACTTGCATCCACGTATGCTGGTGACGCGGATGGTAACCCGGTAGCGGGCGGTGCATCGGCCGCGCGAGCAGCTGTTGCCGGAATTGCTTCAAGCACGAGCATGACAAAGAGGAGCCGTTTGGCAGGACGCATTCTTTTCTTCCCTGAACGGAGTGGCCTTGAGCCAGCTCGCGCCGCTTGATCTGTTGTTTATTGGGCCTCTTGAGCAAGGCTCTAAGCTGTTATCTCACGTTTAATCCTCAACGCCGGGCCTGAACTCGCCCTCAGCAAGACAACCCGCCTGCTAAGGCGCGTTGTCTACTAGGAACTGCTCGATGCGGGTCATAAGCCAAGCGGGTGTCTCCACCATCGGGTAGTGGCCAGAGTTCGGGAGGATCTCGATTTCCACATGTGGGTAGAGCAACGGAAACGATCTGCGCACTGACTCTTCACTGACACCGGCATCATGCTGACCAATCAGGATCAGGATGGGGACCTTTACCTGCTTAGCTTCATCGCCGAAATCGGTTTCGATGAAGGTCCGCCCGTAACGGCGGAACGCTTCCGGTTCGGTGGAGCGGCGCGCGAACTGCATGATCTCTCTGGTGAACTTGGCCTTCAGGCGGTCCCCGAGCGAGGCATTGATGATCTGATGACCGATATCATCACGTGCAGCGACGGAGTCGAACAACTCCTCCAACTCCGGCGGCATTTTGACGCCGCTGGCAGGAGCTGGCGTGACTCCGACGAGCGCTTGCACGCGTTCAGGTGCGTCTACGGCAACACGCTGCGCGGCCATCCCACCCATGGAATGCCCCACCACGGCAAACTGCTCCCAACCGAGATGGTCCGCGAGGCTGACGGCATCGCGCGCTATCTCCCTGATCGAGTGGTCACCTACCATCGCACGTGACATTCCGTAGCCGCGATAATCAATAAAAGCGAATGAGAACAGATCCTCATCAATGAAACGGTAGCTCGGCTCCCATATGCTGTGGTCGCCAAACCAGCCGTGCAAGACGATGACTTTACGGGGACCGTTGCCGTGCAGCTCATGTCCGATCACATCGCGATCGCTCATCGCTTGTTCTCCGCAGGTGATTGAGGCCTAAACTGGAGCCTCAGGCGGCGTGCGTGCAGGGAAGTAACGTTCGAGCCACGCTCCTACGATGGTCCTTACGCGTTCATCGTGGTAGGTGTTAAAATGGTCGATATCCGCAAACACGTGAAGGTCTGAGGGCGTGCCGGCGCGGCGGAACAGCTCCAGCGACTCGTCCGTCGGCGTCACCGTATCGAATGCCGCATGGGTCAGAAGAAGCGGCCGAGGAGCGATGGCGTGGACCATATCGTCTGGTCGAAACTCGAACATGCTCTGTGCAGTGTCAGTGGGAAAGCTCATGATGGAGTCCGGGGGCAGACCCTTCCGGAGGTGCTCCGGGATCGGAACGATCGCAAAACGCGAGACCATCAGCGACTCGCCGGTACGCGCCTTGTGTTCGGCACCAGACTCCAGCATTCTGCTGAATTCCTGCCATTGCTCCGGTGTGCTGTGCTGACCGCGAAGCTTCCTTTCGCCGTTGCCCCAGCCGGCGTTCGACATCACGGCGGCAACACGTTGATCAACGCCTCCAGTATAGACCGCCACCGCCGCTCCGAAGCTCGAGCCCGCCAGGGCAATCCTGTCAGATGCGATCCCAGGACGAGACTGCAGGAACGTGATGGCGTTTTGCGTATCACGCACCTGCTCCAGGCAAATGATGCGTCCTCGCGGACCGTCGCTCCTCCCACAGCCGCGAAAGTCAAACAGCAGCGTCACATAGCCGAGCTGGGTGAAGAGTTCGGCAGCGACTCTCGCGTCGCGCCCTTCGTAGGTACCGCCGAAGCCGTGAAGGATGATGAAAGCCGGTCGCGGCGCTTGGTTCGCGGCGTCCTCGGGAGTGTAAAGCACGCCGCGCAATATCAGCCCGTCCGATTGGAACTCTACGTTCTCTGTCTTGATCGAGGGCATCCTGTCACTCCTGAAGCATCGTGCGATCATTGATCCGGAGAGGTCGGCGGCGGCGCGGAAGCCACGGGCGATCCTCGCACCGAATTCAGATCGATCTGAGATTGAGCCTGAGCTCGAGGTAGTTGATGGTGCTACCACCATCAATCGGCAAAGCTCCTGAGTATGCGCATACCGATGAAGCGGTAGCGAATGACCTGACCGTTCTCCACAAGGTGATCACTTAGCTGATCTATCCTTCTTGCTTGTTCGAGTAAACCCAGATTTTCGAAAATGCAAGCGCCGTCTTCATAGGTCTCGGGCCTCGAACCTCCGGTCAACCTCGGCATCCTCTCGGGATCAGGTAAGGAGCGAGCCGTCCGGTGGCACCAGCCATGTGGAGGGTGTCGTCATCCGAGCATGACTGGGCGACGGCGGAAGGCTGGCGGCATGAAACAACCAGCTGACGCGCCTCATAGTACTGCCTCCAGGGCGGCATCATTAGCGATGCGATGGGCGCCACACCCGTCGAGCGTCCGGCGTATAGCGGCGTATAGCTCCGGGTTCGGCTAGGGGCCGGCTCACAGGCTCAGCCGTCTACAAGTCCCTCGACCAGCAAACCAGCGGCGGAGGCATGTTCATGGTCTGAGCCTTCGACGCAAGATTGCACGCATCCTCGGCGAGCCCGGCCGCATCATCGCCACGCGTTCAACGGATGCGCATGCGGGCGGTGCTCAAAGCCGATATTCGGACCTTCATCGTCAAGGTCGACGTCACGATCATTGTTGGAGAGTTGAAGTCCGGTATTCGTGTAGCCGGAGAACGATCCGGCGGTCTGCATTATTGAAGCTGGCTGCCGTGCTGGTGAGGGCGATGCATCAATGCCGCCTTCTCGCCGTCCCAGGCGGCCGGCATCATGCGCTTTGTCTCAAGATTGTGGCTCTCGCCATCTGTCGGGTGGATGGTGGGATGGCTGATGTCACGCTCATTGGATCGTAAAGCCGCCATCCACGACCAGGTTCTCGCCATTGATCATGCCGGCTGCCCCGCTCGCGAGATAGAGCACTGCCAGTGCGATCTCCTCCGGCTGCGCAAAGCGTCGTGTCGGAATGCGCAACTTCATCGCCTCGCCCGGCTCGCCCGCCCAGACCCTCCGTCCGAGTTCGGTCTCCACAACGGTCGGGCTGATTGCGTTGACGGTGATGCCGCTTGGTCCCCATTCCAGCGCAAGCAGCTTCGACATGTTGATGAGAGCCGCCTTTGCCGCAGAATAGGCAACATGGTGAGGCAGGGCTATAATGCCGGCCTGTGACGCGATGTTGACGATCCGCCCTGAACCCTGCCGGAGCATGGCACGCCCAACCTGACGTGACATCAGGAAAGGCGCGCGCAGGTTGAGCGCGATATGCGCGTCCCAATCCTCCATCGTGACCTCCTCGGCTGGAGCCAGGCGCGCGATGCCGGCATTGTTGACCAGAACATCAACCCGTCCGCAGGTCGTCACCACCTGATCCACCGCCGAGACAAGGGCGGCGTCATTGGTGATGTCGACCGCGATGCCGAGATGAGGCGCCTTGCCGCCAAGACCGTCAGCCACTGTCGCCACCTGCGGGTCACGATCCAGCAGCACGACTCGAGCGCCGCGGAGGGTGAAAGCCTGCGCAATCGCCAGCCCGATCCCCGAGGCGCCGCCGGTGACCAGCGCTACCTTGCCGGTGAAGTCGAAAACCTTGTCAAAGGCGAAATCTGTCATGGGACGCGTCCGTTCGCTTGCGGTGAAATCGGGCTGTCGGAGCCGCCCTCTCTGCTCGATGACCCCGACAAGTCGGCGTCTCCAGACCTTATGCTTTGCCTGCGGAGCATGTCGTTTCAGCCTCGTCGTCAGCGATTATCTTGTTTGTGCCAGTCTCAGATAGCGGTCAAACCATGAGAGGCGCCGCTGCCAGGAGTCGAACCGATGTTCGCGTTCTCGCAGGCCGTGACCCTCGCGCGGATAGACCACGAGCTCGGCGACGACACCGCGTTCCCGCAGCGCGCTATAGAATTCCTGTGCCTGGCCAAGTGGTGTGCATCGGTCCTCCTGACCCTGGATCAGCAGCGTCGGCGTGGCTGGTTTCTCCAGCCGATGCAAGGGCGAGCGTTCAATCGCGATGCGGCGGCTTGCTTCGTGCCTCAACGAACCGCCGTTGATGAACTCGTGGAAATCATGTTCGCAGCCGTAATGCGAGCTGATCTGGTTGCAGATCGAGAAGGCCGGAACCGCAGCCTTGAAGCGGTTGGTCGCGGATACCGCCCAAGCGGAAAGATAGCCGCCATAGCTGGCGCCCGTGACACCGAGCCTTTCCGGATCAGCCAAGCCGATATCGATGCATTTGTCGACGCCCGCCATGATGTCGTCGAACTCGGCGCCCGCCGGGTCGCCCAGGTTCATACGGGCAAAGGCTTGGCCCCAGCCGACATTGCCGCGGTAATTCGGAACAAAGACAACATAGCCGGCAGCGGCGAAACCTAATGCGCCGCAGGGATCGAACCCGTACTTGGTCGACATGCATGGGCCTCCATGGATATCAACAATCATCGGATGCGGGCCTGGCCCGAGGCTTGATGGCACGTAGACGAAGGACTCGAGCGTCAAGCCATCTCGAGCCTTCCAGGTGAGGTGCCGGACTTCGGGGTAGTCGGGAAATCCGCTTGCGACGGCCCCATTGATATCGCTCAGCTTGTTCCAGTCGGCGGACCGGTCAGCCTTGTGGAAGATCTCCTGCGGGTTGCCGATTGTCTCACGCACGGCGGCGAACATCTTGCCGTCTGGTGAAACCGCCATCTGCGCGACAAAGGCGGACTCGCCGATCGTGGCATTCTCGCTGGCCTGCCAGGTGACCTCTCCGGCAGTGGTGACAATGCCGTAGACCGTGCCGAGGCCTTGCCAGCCAGTGAACCAGAGGGAACCGGCGTCAAGCCAACGCAGCGCCGTCACATTGGAGTGCTGGTCGGCCGCCAACGTCGACAGGGCGTGAGTTGCAAGATCAAGCACCTGAATCTCGCCAGCGACAAGGCCGCGGTCACTGGACCAGCCTTGCAGGAAGGCCACCCGGCTGCCTGTCGGATCGGCTGCAAGTCCCTGAACCTGCCAGTCGGTTTCGTGAAGCATGGTTGTGCGGCGGCCCTGGAAGTCGATCCGCACCAGTTTCGGGTGATGCCAGCCGCGCTCGCTGGCGTCCGCCGAAACCACGGCCACCGCGCCCTGCGGCACAAGACAGAACTCCCAGACGGTCAGGTCGCGAGGACCGACTTCCTCGGTTTCACCGGTTGCGATCGTGATCCGGAAAAGGCGCCGGAGCGCAGGCCCGGGTGTAGTGACTTCCGGGTCCTGCGGCTCGCCCCACCACAGCCGGGTTGCGCCGCTGGTGGCGCCGCCATTGAGGCCGCGATCTGCTGAAAGAACAACGATCGTGAGACCGTCGGCGGCCCAGGCGAAATCCTCGACGCAGCCAGGAACGTCGCCGATGGGCTGGGCTTCGCTGATCTCGGCTCGGAGAAGCAAGAGTTCCATCTTGCCCGGCATCCGCCGGTCAGAGATGAAAGCGATGCTGTCGTCCGCAGGCGACGGTTTGGCCGCGGCGTCGCTGTTGGGACCACGGGTAATCTGCGTCGCCGCGCCATGGACCCCGAAGCGCCAGATGCGGCTTGCGGAGGCTTCCCCCTTCGGCGCACTCGCCGGTCGGATCGTCGCCAGCAGTGAGCCGCCAGTGCGATCAAACGTGAGACCGGAGATGAATTGCAGGCGATCAAGCCAGGAGATGGCCTCGGGAAGAGCCATGACAGGTCCTCAACGTTGACACGAACGGATCTGGCGGCCGATCCTGTGCATCATTCGAGCTGTTCTGGACGCGTTTACCGCGGCAAGGGACAAGGGAGCTCAATCGCGGGCGAGCGGTCTGCAGGCCGTCTGCAGCCATGCGCCCGTAACGGCGTCCACCATCGGCAACAGACTGGTCTGGACCAGGGCATGGTAGCGATCAAGCCAGCGTCGCTCCCGCTCGTCCAGCAGCGGCGGCAGGATCATCTGGCGCTGGAACGGCGCCAGGGTGAGCGGCTCGAAACGCAGGAACGGCTGGTTTTCGGCACCGACCGTCGCGGGCACGACTTCCATCGCATTCTCCAGTCGGATGCCGTGCGAGCCGGGCAGGTAATAGCCAGGTTCGTTGGTCAGCATCATGCCGGCATGCACCGGTTCCGAGCTCGGTCGCGACGTGAAGGCCGATGGCCACTCGTGAACCGACAGGAAACTGCCCAGCCCGTGTCCCGCGCCGTGGTCGAAGTCGAGACCGGCCCGCCAAAGCGCGAGCCGCGCCAGACTGTCGAGACGGTGCCCGCTGGTGCCATCGGGAAACATCGCGTCCGCAAGCTGGATGTGTCCTTGCAGCACGCGTGTGAACTGATCGCGCAGATGCATCGGCGGTACTGCATCCCCAAGCCAGACGGTGCGGGTGACGTCTGTGGTGCCGCCGGGATACTGGCCGCCGCTGTCGATGAGGTAGAGCTGTCCGGCCTGCAAGGGTGCGGCGGTTTCGGCTTTCGGGTGGTAGTGCATAAGGGCCGCGTTCGGGCCGGTCGCCGAAATCGAGTCGAACGACGCCATCGCGCACTCGCTCGATTGCAGCCGGAACGCCAGCAGCCGCTCGGCCACTTCGAGCTCGGTCCGGCCAATCCCCTCGGCCTCGACCCATCGGAGGAAACCGCAAAGGGCGGCGCCGTCGAGCCGGTGGGCGGCGCGCATGCCGTCCCGCTCCGCTTCTGTCTTGCAGGCGCGCGGCAGAAGGCACGGATCGGGCGCATTGACCGGCCGGGCGCCGAGGCGCTCGAGGGTCTGCGTGAACCAGAGCGGCGTGCGCGCGGGATCGACCCGCACCTGCTGGCCATGCAGCAGAGTGAGCGCGTGCTCGATGCCGTCCGGCTCCACCAGCGCCACCTGTGGTCCAAGGCCTGAACGAACAACTTGCGAAATCCGGCCAGGATCGACGAAAAGGCACGCGGTCGCATCGGCACGCACCAGGGCATAGGCCAGCAGGACCGGCGTGTGGGACAGGTCGGTGCCGCGAAGATTGAACAGCCAACAGATCGAGCTTGGATCCACCAGGATAACCGCATCCTGCTTGTCTCGGCGGAGCGTCTCCGCGATGGCTGCGCGCTTCGCCTCGGCGGAGCGCCCCGTCAAACTCTCCGGATGCGGCAGGGCGGGCCCTGATGGAGGCGCCGGCCGATCGGTCCAGATCCGATCCACCAGGTTGCCGTCTACCGGCGCCGGATGTCCCCATCCAGCGGCAAGCGTTTGCAGCGCGTCGGCACTCAGCAGCATCGGATCATAGCCTATCCGAAGCCCTTCGCGGCCAAGCGCATCGAGCCAGCGCCCAGGCGGATGCTCGTGAACATGCCAGTACTCCCAGAGCGCGCCATCCGTTTCCTCGGCGATCTGCAGCATATAGCGGCCGTCGGTGAAGAGTGCGGCGCGGTCGGCCAGCACGATTGCCGTGCCGGCGCTGCCGGTAAAGCCGGTCAGCCAAGCCAATCGTTCGGAGGAGGGCGCTATGTATTCGCCGAGGTAGGCGTCGTTCTGGGGCACCACGTAGCCGTCCAGTCCGAGTTCCGACATCAGGCCGCGCAGGGCGGTCAGGCGATGATGAGTGGGCGCGGTCATCACAATGCCGTCTCCGTGGATGTTGGCAAGCAGGCGACGCCGAACACCGGCCCGGCCGAATCGTCGGGCAGCGGTTCGAAACGAACCAGGATGCTGTTCTTGCCTGCGGTGAGCGCGGGTGGCACGCCATAGGCACGGTCGAAGAAGATGCCGGGATGGCTTGCGTCGAGCTGTTCGAGCATGACTTCCGTGCCTTCCACCAGGATGCGAAACTTGCGGTCGCGCTCCTCGCCCCAGTACGTCGCCAGGAGTTTGGATGGGCCGGCCGGTACGCGCATCCGAAACGAGAAGAACCCGCCCGATCTGGCGTCGCGACCGCTGCGGCCGCGATAGGTCACCGGATAGGACTCCGCCGACGAAAGCCCATGCTCCTGTTCCGACTGCTTCTCGCCCGGGCGCAGGATGTCGGTGGCGCGGGCGGCGAGCGCCACTTGCTGTGCTTTTTCGGCGCTCAGGCGTGCTTGTTGGGCTTGCCACTCCGCTTCGGTGAACACCGGAAAATATACGGCACTGCGACGTTCGTGTTGGGAGGCGAAGGCGGTCAGTAGCAGCTCATGCGGCCGGCAGCGCAACACCGGGCGGATGCCGCCGCTGCCATCGCGAACAGGGCGTATGTGCGCCAGCACGTCCTTGCCCACCAGCACAGGCGCCACCCCCTCGAAGGTCGTCGCCGCCGGCCCGAGATCTGCGGCCAGCACCGAGGGGCCACGCAGTATCGACACCAGCCCGTCGGAACCCCGCGGGTATTCGAGGCGCAGCCGCATGTCGAGGATCAGCGCAAGCTGGTCGCCTCGACGCCAGGGCCGGCGGAGCGTGAGGTATCCCGCCGCATCCGGGACGACCGGAATGGCCTTCCCGTTCAGCCGAGCCGTCATATCGATTGACCAGGCTGGAATGCGCAGTCGCAGCGTCCAGGGCCGCGAGCGATGGCTTGCGGCCACGTTGAGGGTGACGCGGCCTGAGTCGGGATACGCGGTCTTGAGCGACACTCCGATCCCGTTCCAGTCCAGTCGGGAAGGGACAAAGAGATTGACCAGCAGCGTGTCGGAGCCAGCATGCCAATAGATCGAGTCGCCGTGCTTGGCGTGGCTTTCCATTCCGGTCCCGAAGCAGCACCAGAAATCATCGACCGGAGACGAGTAGATGCGGCTGGAGCCAGACATCAACGGCGTCATGTAGGCGAACATGCCGGTGCGGGGGTTCTGCTGCGCCAGGATGTGGTTGAGGTGCGCGCGCTCGTAATAGTCGAAAAACCACGCGAACGGCGTTCTTGCATAAAGCTGCCGGGTCAGCTTCAGCATGTTGTAGGTGGCGCAGGTCTCGCAGGTCTGCTCGGTGATGTAATGCGCGACGCTGTCGGCGGCGGTGAAGTATTCGCGGTCGCCGTTGCCGCCGATGTTGTAGCTATGATGCGTCGTCACCGCTGACCAGAATGTGCGGCTTGCCACACCATAATCCCTGCGGCCGGTGATGGCATGCAGATGCGCGAGGCCGATCACCTTCGGGATCTGGGTGTTGGCATGCAGCTCGCCGAGGTTGTCCTCGCCCCGGCCGAGTGGGTCCAGCGTGCGCCTGTCGTAGATCCGCTCGGCCAGGTGCCGCCAACGCTCATCACCGGTGCGAAGCGACAGCTCGGCCAGGCTCTCGTTCAGGCCGCCATATTCGCAGACCAGCACCTGCTGCATCTGCACATCGTCGAGCCTGTCGAACACCCCGCCGAGATAGCCGGCGAGGCCGGTGCAGACCTCGAGCGCCGCGGCGCTGCCGCAGAACCGATGCGCGTCGAGCAGGCCGGCGAACAGCTTGTGCCAGTTATAGAGCGGCGACCAGGCGCCGTTCAGGTCGAAGCCGCTGGAGTGGATCTGGCCCGCGGCGATCTCGGCAAAGACCAGCCGCCCCGGCTCCAGCCGGCCCTCACGGCTGCGCGTGAAGCCGGCGACATAACCGTTTCGGGTTTGCTGCTGGCACAGCACCAGCTCGGAGACGATGTAGAGGACGCGTTCTTGCGCCTCCGCGTCGCCGGTCTGCGCATGCAGCAGCGAAAGCGCGCTGAGGTAATGACCGAGCGTATGGCCGGCGATGGTTTCCGATTCCCAGCCTCCATAGACCGCGCCTTTGGGCACCAGCCCGGCTTGGGCCCGGTAGTTGTGCAGCAGGCGGTCGGGCTCCAGACGCATCATGGTCGCGCGGTTGGCCAGCATGGCGTCGTGGAACGGCGAACAGAGCAGCCGCACGGCCTGCATCGGAACCGGAGATGCCATCGGCGGGGCAGCGGCGGCCGCTCCATGGCCGGCCATCAGCACGGCCGGGGGCACGCCATGGAGCAATCCCCGCCGGCTCAGCGGCAGCGGACCCGGCGTCATGCCGCCTCCCCAGACGGAAGCACCAGGCACGCAATCCCGCTGCGCGCGCTCCAATGGAAGATCAGCACGGAGAACAAGGCAACCAGAACATCATCGGCCGGGTGGCCGATCAGTCCGCTTCCGCCGAAGCTGCCCAACCGCGACAGCAGCATCAGGCCGGCGAGCCAGACGAAAAGCCAGAGTGCCCGCCCGTCATCGCCTGCTCCGCGCAGCCGGCTCCAGCCCATGAAGATGGCGCAGCACAGAAGCTGTATGCCGAGCAGCCATCCCAGCACCGCCCATCCGGTCCAGAACACAATCAGCGAGGCGATCATGAACGACAGCGGCGCCAGCACCGCAAACCCGCGCAGGCGAAACGGACGAGGCAGTTGCGGCGCGTTGCGTCGAAGCACGGCGGCGGAAAGCGGTGCAAGCGCGTAGCTCATCATCAGCGCGGACGAGACCACCCCGATCAGCGCCTGCCAGGACGGGAACGGCAGCGTCCAGAACACGGAAAGCGCGAAGCTGAGCCAGAGCGCCGGCCCGGGCACGCCGGTGGCTTTGTCCACATCAGCGAAGCGCCGGAAGAAGGTGCCGCCACATGACCATGCATAGAGGATGCGTGGCGTGGCGCTCATATAGACGTTGGCGGTGCCGCTTGGCGACAGGATCGCATCGGTAATCACCAGCGCGCCGAGCCAGGCGAGACCGAGCGCCACGGCGATGTCGTGGAACGGCAACGCAAGCTGGCGATCAAGGCCACCCCATCCGTGCTCGATCAGCCTGGGGGGAACGCTGCCGATGAATGCCGCCTGCAGCAGCACGTAGACCAGCATCGACAACAGCACGGAGCACACCAGGGCGAACGGGATGGTGCGCTGCGGATCGCGTGCCTCGCTCGCCACCGACACGATCGGGGTGAGGCCGAGATAAGCGAAGATGATGCCCCCGGTCGATATCGCCGCCTCGATGCCGATGCTGCCGCTCGGCATGAAGCCGTGGTCGGTGAAGTTGGCGCGATCCAGATGCGCCAGCAACATCGCCGCCACCAGCGCAGGCACACAGAACTTGAACAAGGTGAGGAGGTTGTTGACTCGCGCGAAGGTGCCGATGCCGGCGCGATTCACCAGCAGCAGCACGCAGAGCACGGCAAGCTGAAGCAGCCAGCCGGCCAGCGTCGGGTCGCCCGCGCCATCGCGCGTCAGACCAGGAATCCAGGCGCCGGCATATTGACGCGCCGCAACCACCTCGATCGAGATCAGGCTCGAAAAGGCGATGGTCGTGACCAGCCCCATCAGGAAGCCGGCAAGCCGGCCATGCGACCATTCCGGATACCGCACGACACCGCCGGCCTGCGGCAGCGCGGCACCCAGTTCGCAGTAGACCAGGCCGAGCAGCAGCACGGCAATCCCGGCGACGATCCAGGACAGCACGCTGGCGGGACCGGCGATGGCCGAGACGTGCGCCGCCGCGAACAGCCAGCCGGAGCCGAAGATCGAGCCGAAGCCGATCATGGTCAGGTCGAGGCCCGACAGCGACCGCCGGAAGCCGACCTGGTCTGTTCCGGGGCCTGCGCCATGCCGGGCTTCGTTTCCCCTGGCCGGGTGGTTCAGCATCGGCCTGGCTGTTGTCGCGGCCACCCGGCCGATCGTCGTGCGGCAACGGCGCGCCCGGAACGGGGGATCCGCCCGAAGCGGTCCGGCCGGAACGGCGTCAGCGCGGCCGGCGATTGCCGCCCGGTCATCAGGGCGGTGATGATCTCCGCAGTGCGCGGCGCCAGCGTCAGGCCCAAATGCTGGTGTCCACAGGCCACGAACAGGCCGCCCGCCGCGTCGCACCGGCCGAGCGCCGGCAGATAGTCGGGAAGCGTCGGACGGGCGCCGATCCAGCGGCTGAATTCGGACGCCACCGGAAGCCCCAGGGCGCGCACGTGCGCCTCGAGCCGGGCCCATTTGCGAGGGTCCGGAGGCGCGTGCTCGGCGTCGAACTCGACAAACGACGAGGCGCGAAGGCGCCCGCCGAAGCGGCTGACGATAACCGAGCGCTCCTCGAACACCAGCGGCGGCAGTTCGTAGCCGCCGCCATGGCTCCACTCGATGTGGTAGCCTCGCTCCGCCACCACCGGCATACGGACGCCGACGCCGCAAAGCAGCCGGTTGGAGTCGACGCCGGCCGCGACCAGGATCTTGTCGGCCCAAAGCATCTCTCCGGCGTCCGCTCCGGACAGCTCGACGCCCTGGCGGCCCTCACGCGTCACGACGCGCGAGGCCCGTGCGCGCACCCGCCGGACACCCGCGGAGCAGAGAGCCGCCTCCAGCAGCGCCATGGTTTCGGCCACGTTCCTGACCTGCCCGGTTCGCTCGAAGCGCAACCCGATCGCCGGACGGGTCGACAGATGCAACGCCACCCGGTCCAGCTCAAACGCCTGCATCGGCACTGTGCTCGCCGTTCCGGTGTTTGCCCGCCGCCAATCCGTCGATCCCGCAGCCCCCGCCCTCGCATCGTGCCAGATCATGAGGTGGCCGTTCTGGCTCAGAAGCTCCGGCTCGCCAAGATCATCGGCCAAACGTTGCCAGGCCGGCAGCGCGTCCATCAGCAGACCGGTCAAGGCACGCTGGCCGGATGCCGCCCTGAAGCAGGCGGCGGCGGCTTGAAGAACCCAGGGCAGCCAGGCCGACGGACGTCGCCAGCCGAAATCGAGCGCCCCGCCGGCAAGGAACAGGCGGCGCGGCACGCTGCGGAGAAACGCCGGATTGGTCAGCGGCCGCACCTGCTCGACCGCGATATGCCCGGCATTGCCGAAGGAAGCCGGGCCGGACGATGCGAGGCCAGGACAGGCTGAACCAGCAAGGGCTGGAGCGGGGATCGGCGAGCACGGGAGGTCCGGATCGATCAGCATCACCTCGAGCCCCGCCTCGCGCAGCCGCAGCGCCGACACCCGGCCGACGATACCGCCTCCGACCACGATGACGGTGGACGATGCGCAAGCCGGCTCCGGCTTCCTCGTCACGGCTTCCAACCGACGCCCTGCACGCAACGTTGTTCCTTGCACCAGAACTTTGTATACGGTAGACGAAAAACCGGAACATGCAAGCGAGGCACGATCTCCCATGCAGTGGCTCGGCGTTTTTCCTGCCGCGACGACGCAGTTCAGGCAGGATCTGTCGATCGATCTCGATGCCACCCAGGGCGTCCTCGATGCGCTTGTTCGGGACGGGGTGCACGGCCTCGTCCTGCTGGGCACCTGTGGAGAGAATAACTCGCTGGAGCCGGACGAGAAGCTAGGCGTCATCACCGCTGCGTGTGAGGTGGTGGCGAAGCGCGTGCCGATTGTCGTCGGCGTATCGGAAATGACCACGCCGCGCGCCGCCGCCTTCGCGCGCAAGGCGGAACGCATCGGAGTCGATGCGCTGATGGTGCTGCCGGCGATGGTCTATGTGCCAAAGCCGCATGAGCTCGCAGCGCATTTCCGTCAGGTGGCGGAGGCGTCCGCGCTGCCGATCATGCTCTACAACAACCCGGCCGCCTACCGGGTGAACATCACCATCGACGTGCTGACGCAGCTTGCCGACGTGGAGACAATCGTCGCGTTGAAGGAAAGCGCCGCGGACACGCGTCGGTTCACCGACATCCACAACAATTTCGGCGAACGTTTCACCCTGATGGCGGGCCTCGACGACGTGGCGTTGGAAGCGCTGATGCTGGGCGCGGTGGGCTGGGTTTCCGGGCTGACCAGCGCCTTCCCGCGAGAGTCCGTGGCCCTGGTGGAGGCGGTGCAAGCCGGTGACCTCAAGACGGCGCTTCGCATCTATCGCTGGTTCATGCCGCTGCTGCATCTCGATGCGGAGCACGATCTGGTGCAATCGATCAAGCTCGCGGAGCAGATCATGCAGCGCGGCAGCGAACGGGTGCGGGCACCTCGTCTGCCGCTTGAGGGCGACCGGCGGGCGGAAGTGATCGCCATGGTCGAAGCCGCTGCACGGTCACAGCCGGATCTTTCGGCGTCATAGGCGCCGATCGTCGGGACCAGAGGCAGCGCCACGATCATGAGACACACGTTCTTCTGCATCGACGGCCATACGGCGGGCAATCCGGTGCGGCTGGTTGCGGGAGGTGCCCCGCTGCTGCGCGGCACGTCCATGAGCGAGCGACGGCGGGATTTCCTCCAGCGTTTCGACTGGATCCGCACCGGCCTTTGTTTCGAGCCGCGCGGACATGACATGATGTCGGGCGGCTTCCTGTATCCGCCGACCCGCAACGACACCGATGCCGGCATCCTGTTCATCGAGACCAGCGGCTGCCTGCCGATGTGCGGCCACGGCACCATCGGCCTCGTGACGTTCGCGCTGGAGCATGGCCTGTTGCAGCCGCGCGAGCCGGGCCGGGTGGTGCTGGAGGTACCGGCAGGACTGATTTCGGTGTCCTATCGAGAAGATGGCGGCCGGGTGGCGTCGGTCTCGCTCCGCAACGTGCCCTCCTATGTCGCAGCGACCGGCATCGAGGTCGAGGTGCCCGATCTCGGGCCGTTGAAGGTCGACGTGGCCTATGGCGGGAATTTCTACGCCATCGTCGAGCCTCAAGGTGGCTATGGCGGGCTCGATGCGATGGGTGCGGCCCGGCTGCTGGCGCTGAGCCCTCTGGTGCGCAGGCTCGTGCAGGAGAAGCTCGTGCCCGTGCACCCGCTCGATCCGACCATCTCAGGGGTCAGTCACGTGCTCTGGGCGGATACCGGCGGCGACCAGGGGCACGGCCGCAACGCGGTGTTCTATGGCGACAAGGCGATCGATCGCAGCCCCTGCGGAACCGGCACGTCGGCGCGCCTTGCACAGCTATGGAGCAGCGGCCGGCTCAAAATCGGCCAGCCCTTTCTCCACCAGAGCTACATCCATAGCCGCTTCATCGGCACCGTGGCCGAGCAGACCGAACTCGCAGGCCAGCCTGCAATCGTCCCGGTGATCGAGGGTTCGGCGATCTCAACCGGCTTCAACACGATCTGGATTGATCGGAACGACATGTTCTGGAGCGGTTTCCAGGTGGTATGATCCTTCCGTCGTCACATCAAGGACACGAACCCTCCATGACAGCCGCTGCAGCCGCCTTCATCCGCATGGAGGTGCGGACCCTTGGCGACCGTGTCTATGACCTGATGCGCGACCGGATCCTGGCGGGCGACCTCGCCGGCGGCGAACCGATTCGGCAGGATAGCCTGGCCGCCGAGCTCGGCATCAGCAAGATCCCGCTGCGTGAGGCGCTGACGCGGCTCGAGCAGAACGGCCTCGTCAACTCCCACGCCAACCGTGGCTACATGGTGTCGCTGCTGTCGGCCGGCGAGGCCGAGGAGGTATTCGCGCTGCGGCTGAAGCTCGAGCCGGATGCGGTCGTGCGCGGCAGCCGGCATGCTGTGCCCGACGACCACAAGACCGCGGAGGCGGCGCTGTTTGAACTCGAAGCCAGGGTACGTGCGGGAAGCCTCGAACAGGGCACCTACAACCGCCTGTTCCACATGACGCTGATCCAGCCCGGCGCCGGTCGCCTCACGATGTCCCTGATCGAGCGGTTGAACATCATCGCCGACCGATACGTCCGGCTCCACCTCAAGCCTGATGGCCGCAAGAGCCGGGCAAACGCCGAACATCGCGAGATCCTGCGCTGCTGGATCGGCCGCGACCAGCGTCGGCTCGATCAGTTGATGAAGGGCCATATCCGCGACACGCTCGACGACCTGCGTCAACAGCTCGGCTAACCGTGCGCGCCGCCGGTGGCGCCGCGCTGGAAGGGAGAACGGCTTGGACGACCTGATTGCTGCCGAGCTGGCCGTTCCTGCTCAAACCTCCTCCGCCGGTGACACGGCGTTCTTTGGCCACCCGCGCGGTCTGGCGGTGATCGCCTTTACCGAGGGCTGGATCGGCTTCTCGCTTTATGGCACCCAGTCATGCCTGGTACTCTACATGACCAGTCAGCTGCTGCGGCCGGCCCATGTCGGGCATGTCTGGGGTTTCGGCACGCTGCTTGCGATCCTCAGGCCCGCCTACGGGATGCTTGACGGCGAGCCGCTCGCCTCGGCGATCATGGGGCTCTACATCGCCCTGATCTGGGCAACGCCGATCATCGGCGGAATCCTGTCCGACTGCTTCATTGGCCGGACGCGTACGATCCTGCTGGGTAGCCTGCTCATGACGGTGGGCCATTTCCTGCTTGCCTTCGAGGCGAGCTTCCTGCTTGCCCTGCTGTTCCTGGTGGCCGGCTGCGGCTGCGGCTCATGCGTCCAGGCGCAGCTCGGCTCGCTCTACGCCCCGTCCGATCCCCGCCGCACGGACGCCTTCCAGATCTATTCGATGTCGGTCTGCCTCGCTGTTATCCTGGCGCCGCTGATCTGCGGAACCCTTGGCGAGGCCTATGCCTGGCACTGGGGATTCGCCGCGGCAGGATGCGGCATGCTGATCGGATTGATCGTCTATCTGGTGGGCTGGAGAAGCCTGCCGCCCGAGCCGCCGATCAGGCGCCTCCGAGGGCGTGGCTGGAAGCCCGGGCTCACCCGCGAGGACCGCCGCATTCTGCTCCTGCTTCTGCTGCTGCTTCCCGTGCTGGCGCTGGCCATGCTCGGCAACACGCAGCTATTCAACGCTTATCTGATCTGGGCGAAACAAAACTACCAGCTCGTCTTCCTCGGCCACACCATGCCGACAAGCTGGCTGCTTTCGATCGACTCGGCCACCGGCGTTCTCACCATCTTCGCCTCGGTGCTGTTCTGGCGATGGTGGGAGCGACATCACCCCGCACCCAACGAACTGGTGAAGATGTCGGCGGGCGCCGGCATCCTGGCGATAGCTCCCGCGATCCTGGCCCTGGCAGCCTGGAAGGATGGCGGAAGGCACGCGATCGGACTGGAATGGGGATTGGCATTCCATCTGGTCAACTCTTTCGGCTTCGCGAACGTCTACGCCATCGGCATGGCGTTGTACTCTCGCATCGCGCCCCGCGCGCTCGGCGCCACCATCGTGAACGCCTATGGCCTGAACCTGTTCTTCTCGAATCTTCTGGCAGGCTGGTTGGGAGGCTTGCTGCCTGACCTGCCGGGCGAGGATTTCTGGCTGCTCCACACCGCCCTGATCGCTGCGGGCGCGCTCATGCTGCTCATCATGTTCCACCTGTTCTCCGGTCTTGTCGCCAAACCAGACCAGAAGCCGGCCTAGTCCAGTCCGAACCCGCGGCTACCAGATAACGCAACATCCCGGCTATGCTCGGGTCGCATGCTCACGCTGAAGCCGCTTTCCGACTCCCACATCCACGTGCTCGCCGGCTGGTTTCGGTGCGAGCGCGAGGTGGTGCAGTGGGGCGGCGCCAGCCTTTCATTCCCGCTGGAGGCGGACCAGCTCCGCTCCATGCTGAAACAGCCGGAAGGCGCGCAGCCGGCTTGGCTAAGCTGGGCGGCGGCTTGCGATGACCGCATGGTCGGCCATGCGCAGCTCGGCCTGGACTGGCGCAACGGCAACGCGACGCTTTGCCGCGTCGTGATCGCACCCGAGCGTCGCGGACAGGGGTTCGCGAGATCGATGCTGCTCCAGGTGATCGCGCAGGCTTTCGCTCTTCCCGGCATCGAGCGCGTCGAGCTTCACGTGTTCGACTGGAACCGCCCGGCGGTCAGGACCTATGAACGCCTTGGTTTCACCAGCAAGGGCGTGCGGCGTGCATGCATACGGGTCGGCGACGAGCGCTGGAGCTTGATGGTGATGGGGCTGCTGCGTGACGAGTGGCGACAATCGCCATGCAGCACCGGACGCAACCCTGAGTGAGGTCGTCCACGTTGCCTGGTCATGTCGCGAGGCCCTCGATGATCCCGCGGGTCTCCTCGACGGCGACCGCCCAGATCGCCAGCATATCGGTATCCGGCCGTTGATAAAGGCCGCCGAAGTTTCCATCGCCGAGGTACTCGCGCGTGTGTGCCGGAGACATCGCCCGCATGCGTCCGACATCCACCGGCGGCTTGGCGCCCGAGGGTGGGGTGATCCCGGGCAGGCGGGTCCAGGGGAAGTTCTCCATCCAGGAGGCATGTGAGGCCACCGGGTCCGCCGCCTGGACCGCCTCCCAGGTGCGCGGCGCGTTCCACCAGTTGTGGAACTGGACTGAGCATTGCGGGCTGGCGGCCTGCCATTCCGCGGCGATCACCTGCCCGGGCTGGTTGCCGCCATGCCCGTTCACGAACAGGAACTGCCGGAAACCTTGTCCCGACAGGCTGTCGAGGATATCGCGCAGCAGCCGCGCATATGTCTCGACGCGCAGCGAGACCGTGCCGGGATAGGCCAGAAAATAGGGCGTGATGCCGTAGGGCAGCACCGGAAACACCGGCACGCCGAGTGGGGCTGCGGCTTCCAGCGCCACACGCTCCGCAAGCAGCGAGTCGGTGGCGAGACTCAGGAAGGCATGTTGTTCCGTGCAGCCGAGCGGGATCACGGCTCGCGTTTCGCGAGCGAGCGCGGCCTCGAGTTGCAACCAGTTCGTCTCGGCGATCTTCATGACATCCGTTCCATTTCACGTTTTGCCGTGCTGTTGCCGTGCAGGGACTGGATCAGCCGACGTACGTCGCCGGCATCGGGAGTGTGGCGGTATTCGAAGGCGGCGACGCCTTCGGGCAATACCAGGCCGAGATCGTCGGCGCCGGTGGCGAACACCACCACCTCGACCCGATCCAGCATCGGGGCGAGTTCGGGGGTGCCGTAGAGGGCGACGGACACTTCGGAAAGATGCGGTGCAAACCGCTGCACCCCGAGCTTCATCAGCGGAGTGAATTCAGGAACGATCGACACGACGCCGACCCGGGTGCGCGGATCGAGGGCGGCCAGGGCCTGACGCGTGGCGGCCGCGGGAATGAAGGTCACCGCGGCAACCACCGTGTCCGGCAACAGGTTCATCACGTCGCGGCGTCGATGGGCGAAGGTGATCACCAGATCGGCGCGACCCGCACGCTGTCGTGCCTCGGGGTCCTGCTGGATCATCGTGAGGGTTGTCGGCTCGATGGTCACGGCCTCGCCCACCATCTGCGCGATCTCGGCGCAATAGGCCGCGGTCGCCTGGACGAAATGGCCGACCATCACGACGTGCGGCCGGCTATGGGCCTGGTCCGGCTCCTTCATGCGCGCTGCGATCAGGCCTGCAAGATCGCTGGCGCGCAGGCCAAGGGCGCGTCCCTGCACGATCACCGCGTCGAGGGCGCGATGCAGGGCGATGCCGTGCGGAGCGGGGCGCCCCCTGCCGGCAACGGCGATCTCGGCCACGAAGGTGCCCGAGCCCGTTCTGCTGACGATCACGCCGGCGGCCTTGAGCTCTGCATAGACCTGCGCCACGGTCATCGGGGCCACGCCGAGATGATCGGCGAGTTCGCGCACTGACGGCAGCCTGTCGCCGGCGCGCAGCGTGCCCAAACCGACGCCGAACTCGATCAAGCCGCGCAGCTGGGTTCCGAGCGGCACTGGAAGGTCGCGATCAACCGAGAAGGCTGCGAGATCGGCGGACAAGATGGCGGCAAACCGTCCTAGCTTCTTGGTACACTCATACCGGAGCGGACCTGTTCGCACCACCCGCTATTTGCGGTCCCGCCTGCGCCGGGTGGCCTGGCGGGGGAAGCCCGGAACGGCCGGCGCCACCATAAAACAGGTTGACCATTCGAGACTGGGATCAATAATGTTCTAATTGACTAGCACGTCAATCGATCCAGGCGGGAGTGAGAGATTGAGCTTGAGATGCGCTCTCCTCCTTCTCATCCTGTTGCCCGCCTGTGTCTCCGCCTACGCTTCCACACCCACCGCTGCGATCAACGCCTCGCCGGTTCGTGGCGGCATCATGAGCTATGGCCGCTATATCGACAGCCTGCTGCTGGATCCGGTCCTCAACGACAGCAACGCCGATATCTGGATCCTTTCCAGCCTCTACGATACGCTGTTGTTGCCGTCGGCCACCGGCAGCGGCGTACAGCCCGGGCTCGCGGCGGCATGGCGAGTGTCGCCGGACGGGCTTTCCGTGCTGCTCTCGATGCGCAAGGGAATCCGGTTCTCGGACGGCACGCCGATCAGCGTCGGCGACGTCAAATGGTCGCTCGACCGCGCGCGCAACCCTGACAACGGCATCTGGAACTTTCTTCTGCGGGCGATCGGCGATGTCCAGGTGGTCGATGCCGGAACGGTGCTGCTGCATCTGCGTCATCCGGACCCTTCGATCCTTGCGGCGTTGAGCGTGTTCAACAGCGCCATCATGCCGGAGCGGCAGTTCCAGGCCACTCCCGGCGCGAACGGTTACGAGAAGGCGGCTGCGTTCGAGCAGCATCCGGTGACTTCCGGCCCGTTCGTGCTGCAATCCTGGGTGCACGGCTCGACCATGCGCCTGCGGCGCAACCCGTTCTATTGGGCCCTCGGAACGGACGCGAAGCCCCTGCCTTATCTGGACGGCATCACCTTCCAGGTCATCCCGGACGACGCCACCCGGATCCTCAAGGTGCAGTCGGGCGAGCTGGACGGCGCCGAGCTGGTGCCCTTCTCCCGTGTTGCGGAGCTGCAGAACGATCCGCGACTGCGGATGCGGCTGTTTGCCTCCACGCGCACCGACTACGTCATCCTGAACGTGCGCCCGACCCTCCCGGGAGGCGCCAGGAATCCGCTGGCGTCGCCCCAGATACGCGAAGCCCTGAACGACGCGGTCAACCGGGCCGGCCTGATCCAGATCGTCACACGCGGCATCGGCACCCCGATGACCTCGTTTATGTCGCATGCGACGCCCTTGCACGTCGATGTTCCCAACGCGACGCGCTTTGATCCTGTCGAGGCCAGGGCGCTGCTTCGCCAGGCCGGTTACCCGCATGGGTTCGAGGCCACCCTGCTGGTTCTCGCGGGCAGCGAGCACGAGATCGAGATCGGCACGGCGCTGCAGGAGATGTGGTCCGCGATCGGCGTCGATCTACATCTCCGGCAGCTTGATTTCGGCACCCTGACCGATATCTACCGCAGCGGCACGTTCACGATGCGGCTCAGCATGTGGACCGACGACATCGCCGATCCGGAGGAGATCACCTCCTATGCCGTCTACGCGCCGACCAACGGCGCGCAGCATACCGGCTGGCACAATGCGCAGGCCGAGCAGCTCTATCTCGCATCCGCCCTCGAGCTTGATCCGCGCCGCCGCGCCGAGGAGTACGCGCGCATACAGGCGCTGTTCGAGGATGGCCCGATCGTGCGCCTGTTCGAGACTCCCTACGCGGTGGTGCTCCGGAGCAACGTCAAAGGGTTCCAACAGCTGCCGCTCGGCAACAACGTCTTCACCGAAACCTGGCTGGCGCGGTGAGCGGTGCCAGGAGCCTCCGGCGCATCCTGCAGGCGGTTCCCACCCTGGTCGCGATCATCGTCGTCACCTTCCTGATCGTGCACCTCCTGCCCGGCGATCCGGCGAGTGCCCAGATCGGCGACCGCGTCACCGATGCCGAAGTCGCACAGGTCAAGGCGCGTCTCGGCCTGGACCAGCCGCTCACCGTCCAGTTCGAGCGCTATCTCGGCGATCTCGCGCGAGGCGATTTGGGTCGGTCCAACCGCCTCGGCGTGCCGGTCTTGCAGCTGATCCTGCAGCGCCTGCCGGTCACGCTGCAACTCAGCGCCATGGCGTCGGTCATCTCGGTGGCGATCTCTGTTCCGCTCGCCCTGCTGGCCGCCCTGAACCGCGACCGCGCGCTCGACGTGCTGACACGCGGCGTGTTCCAGATCGGGCTTTCGATGCCGGCCTTCTATATCGGCATCGTCATGCTGACGCTCCTGGCCGCACGGCTGCGTCTGCTGCCGGTCGGCGGATACGGTGAAGGCCTGCGCGAGCACTTCATCCACCTGCTGCTGCCGGCGCTCTCGCTGTCGCTCAGCCTGTCCGCGGTGCTGATGCGAAACCTGCGCGCCTCGATCTGCGAGGTGCTCGATTCCCCGCATGTCGAGTTCGCCCGGCTCAAGGGGCTGGAGCCTGCCACCGTGCTGCGGCGGCACGTCCTGCGCAACGCCCTGGCGTCAACGGTGACGCTGTTCGGATTGAGCGCAGGCAGCCTGCTCGGCGGGGCGGTGGTCATCGAGACGGTGTTCGCCATCCCGGGTGTCGGCACGCTGATGATCGACAGCGTGTTTGCGCGTGACTACCCGGTGATCGAGGCGCTGACCCTGATCCTGGCAATCCTGGTGGTGCTGACGCTGCTGGTGACCGACCTGCTGCAATCGGCGATCGATCCGCGGTCGGAGCCATGAGTGCCGTTCTGCACCCGGTCCCGGACGCGGTGCATCCCGCGCCGCCTCCGGCGTCGATGCCGGCGACGCGGCAGCGCCTGCCCGCCTCGTTGCTGGCAGGTCTCCTGATCCTGGCGCTCAGCACAGCGCTGGCCGCGGTTCCGCAGTGGGTGGCACCGATGAGCCCCCGGCACTTCGACTATGCGAACCTCCTGCATGGGCCAAGCCTGTTGCATCCGTTCGGCACCGACGAGTACGGCCGCGACATGCTTTCGCGCGTGATCTGGGGCTATGCGGTGGACATGCAGATCGCGCTGTTCGCGACGGTTCCCGCACTGCTGGTCGGCACCGTGGTGGGAGCTCTGGCCGGCTTCTTCGGCGGCATCGCGGAAACCCTGCTGGTGCAGATGGTGGGCATCGTCATCGCCTTCCCGTTCCTGGTGCTGGTGATCGCCATTGTCACCGTGCTGGGTCCGGGTTTGATCAACATGTATGTGGCGACCGCGCTGGTCGGATGGGTGTTCTATGCCCGGCTGATGCTGTCGGAGATGAAGATCCAGCGGCGGCTTGACTATGCCGCGGCCGCGCGGGCGATGGGCTACGGGCAGGCACGGATCATCTTCCGGCACCTGATCCCGAATGCGATGACCGCGGTGCTGATCTTCTGGATGACCGACATGGCGCTTTCGATCCTGCTCGGCTCAAGCCTCGGCTATCTCGGCCTCGGCGCGCAGCCGCCGGTCGCGGAATGGGGCGCGCTGATCGCGAGCGGCAAGAACTACATCACCACGGCCTGGTGGATGACGGCCTTCCCGGGCATCGCCATTGTTCTCACCGGCCTCGCCTTCAGCCTCAGCGGCGACGGGCTCGGCAGGCTGCTCGGGGTGCGGCAATGACGCCGCAACTCGAGCTTCGCGATGTGTCGGTGGTGTTCGGCGCCGGAGCGGAGGCGCCGCGTGCGGTTGACGGCGTCAGCCTGTCCGTGCGGCCCGGCGAGATCCTGGGGGTGGTCGGCGAGAGTGGGTCCGGCAAGAGCCAGATGCTGCGCGCCATCATGCGCCAGCCGCCACGCGAGGCCCGGATCGATGGTGCCGTGTTCTGGCGCGGGCAGAACCTCATGGGGTTCGACGAGCGGTCGATGCGCGCCGTGCGGGGACGGGAGATCGCCCTGATCACCCAGGACGCGGCCGCCGCGCTGAACCGGGTTCTCGCCGTGGGCACGCAGATCAACGAGAGCCTGGCCGCGCACACGACGCTCGACCGCGCCGGCCGCCGCGAGCGCGCGATCGAACTGCTCGAGCTGGTCGGCATCCCGAACGCGTCCGTCCGGCTCGGTGATCACCCGCACCAGTTCTCGGGCGGCATGCTGCAGCGGGTGATGATCGCGATCGCGCTGGCCTCCGAGCCCGGGCTGCTGCTCGCCGACGAGCCCACCACCGCGCTCGACGTGACCATCCAGGAGGAGATCCTCCGCCTGCTGCTGTCGCTGCGTGACCGGCTGGGCATGAGCATCGTGCTGGTCACCCACGATCTCGGCGTAGTCGCGCG
Organism: uncultured Acetobacteraceae bacterium; assembly: GCA_964252545.1. Classification (GTDB taxonomy): domain Bacteria; phylum Pseudomonadota; class Alphaproteobacteria; order Acetobacterales; family Acetobacteraceae; genus Lichenicoccus. The sequence continues at coordinate 49,589 of CAXUNX010000001.1, forward strand.
GCTCTGCGAGCGGGTGGTCGTCATGTATTCCGGGCGCATCGTCGAGAGCGGCTCGGTGGCGGCGCTGTTTGCGGAGCCGCGCCATCCCTACACGCGCGGCCTGCTCGGCTCGGTTCCGGGCGCCGGACGGCCGCGCACGATGCTCGCCGCGATCGAAGGCACCACGCCCGCCATCGCGGACCGGCCCGGCGGCTGCCCGTTCCATCCGCGCTGCCCTGCGGCACAAACACGCTGCATGGCGACCGTGCCGCGGCTGGAGCCCGCACTCCCGGGTCACACCGTCGCCTGCCTGAGGCAGGACGAGCTTGCCGTCACCGGTCATGCGGCAAGGATCACGGCGTGAGCGAGGCGAACATCCTGCTGCAGGCGGATCGCGTCTCGAAGCGCTTCGGCCGACGCCGCTCGGTGATCGATATCGCACGCGGGCGTCACCCGTCTTGCGTGCACGCATTGCTGGGCGTGAGCCTCGCCGTCGCCGCCGGTGAAGCGTTCAGCATCGTGGGCGAGTCCGGCTCCGGCAAGTCGACGCTCGCCCGCTGCCTTGCCGCTCTGCACGACTGCGACGGCGGCCGCGTGCTCTATCGTGGCCGCGACCTCGCCACGATCCGCGGCGCCGAGCGCCGGGCGTTCCATCGCCGGGTGCAGCTGGTGTTCCAAAACCCGCTCAGCGCGCTCAATCCGCGCATGACGGTGGCCCAGACGCTCGGCGAGGCACTCAGGGTGCACCGCATCTGCGACGATGGCGCGGTGCCGCGCGAGATGGCGGCGCTGCTCGATCTGGTCCGGCTGCCCTCGGCCGTGCTGCATCGGCGGCCGCACCAGTTCTCGGGCGGCCAGCTGCAGCGGATCGCCATGGCACGCGCCCTCTCGGTGCGGCCCGAGATCATCGTCGCCGACGAGGTCGTCTCCGCGCTCGACGTCTCGGTGCAGGCGCAGATCGTCAACCTGCTGATCACCCTGCAGTCCCAGCTCAACCTGGCACTCGTCTTCATTGCGCACGACCTCCGGCTGGTGCGCCACATCTCGCATCGCGTCGCGGTGATGTATCGCGGCACGCTGGTGGAAGTCGGGACCAGCGAGGAGCTGTTCGCCGATCCGCTGCATCCATACACGCGATTGCTGATCGCATCCGCACCGACCCTGGATCCGCGACAAGCCCTCGAGCATGAGCCGCCCGCAGCGGCGGCGGGCAAGGCCATCCCCTTGGAATCCCTGACAGGCTGCGTGTTCATGCCGCGCTGCGAGCGGGCCCGGCCCTGCTGCGCAACGGAGGCGCCGAGCCTGCGCAGGGTCGCGCCGACCCGCGCGGCCGCCTGCCACTTCGTTCCCGATCAAACCCGAACCATCGATCTTGACCAGCACGTCACCTAGGAGCAGCGCATGCCGAATCCTGAGCTCGCCGATGAGACCGCACGGCTGGGCGATCTGCTCTGCACGATGAACCTGCTGTCGTGGGACGCGCGCACGCACATGCCTCCGGGCGGCAATGCCGCGCGCGGACATCAGGTCGCAACACTCACCGCGCTGGCGCGCGATTGCGCAACCGGGCCGCGCATGCGCGACGCGGTCGCGTCGGCGCTGGACCGGCCGGACGCCATGGACCCGGACGAGCGCGACCTGGTGTCGGAGTTCGCAGGCCAGATCGAGACGATGCGCCGCATTCCGGAGCCGCTGCTGGTCGAGCTCGCGAACCTGAAGACCACGGCGCATGCGGCCTGGATCGCTGCCCGGCAATCGAACGATTTCTCGGTATTCTCGCCGATGCTGACCCGGATCTTCGCGCTGCAGCGCGAGCTGGCCGAGGCGATCGGCTACGCCGAGCATCCGTATGACGCCTTGATCGGTCAATACGAACCAGGGATGACGCTTGCCCGGCTCGAGCCGCTGTTCGCGACTCTCCGTTCCGGTATCGAGCCGTTGCTGGAAAGCGTGCGCGACGTGGCTCCCGCCTCGGACTTCCTCCGGCAGCACTTTCCGATCGAGCAACAGCAGCGCTTCGCGGCCATGATCGCAGCGAAGCTGGGCTATGATTTCAACCGCGGACGCATCGACGACACGGTGCATCCGTTCGAGATCTCGATGACCCGCGACGATGTCCGGATCACCTCCCGGTTCCGGGAGGATTTCCTGCAGGGTGGCCTGTTCGCGCTGTGGCACGAGGCCGGACACGGCATCTACGAGCAGGGCGTGTCGCCGCGCTGGACGCGCGGACTTGGCGCCATCGACCTCATCAACCTGTACGCCGTGGGCGGCAGCAGCTTCGGCCTGCACGAATCGCAGTCGCGCCTGTTCGAGAACCGGATCGGGCGCTCGCGCCGGTTCTGGGAACTGCATTACGGCGCACTCCGGGACACCTTTCCCGATCAGCTCGCGGGAGTCTCGGTTGAAGCCTTCTGGCGCAGCGTGAACGCGCCCCGCCGCGGGCTGATCCGGATCGAGGCAGACGAGCTGACCTATGACGCGCACATCATGCTGCGGGTCGAGCTGGAGGCGGCCCTGGTGGCAGGCGAGTGCGCGGTGGAGGACCTGCCCGCGCTCTGGAACGAACGCATGGCGCGCAGTTTCGGGCTGGTTGTTCCCGATCTCGCGCATGGCGTGCTGCAGGACGTGCACTGGTCCGCGTGCTATGTCGGCTCGTTCGCCACCTACACGCTCGGCAACATCATGTCGTCGCAGTTCTTTGCGGCGGCCGGCCGCGACGCGGCGGTTTCCGCGGGACTGCGGGAGGGCCGCTACGAGCCGCTGACCAGATGGCTCGGACAGCACGTCCACCAGCACGGCCGAAGCCGCCACCGCGACCGCATCCTCGGCGATGCGGCCGGCAGCGGACTGGATCCCGCACCCTATCTCGCCGACCTGCGCGCCAAGACCGAGGCGTTGCTGGAGGTCCGGCCATGACGGCGGCAGGCGATCGGCCGATCGCGATCGGCCTGCATGGCGGTTGCGGCGTGATGCCGCAGGCCGAACTGCCGGCAGCCGAATGGGCGGCGGCACGCGACGACATGGCGCGGGCACTCACCAAGGGCTGGGAGCTGCTTGAACAGGGAGCCAGCGCCGTCGACGCCGTCGAGGCCTGCGTCGTGGTCCTGGAGGACTCGCCGCACTTCAATGCCGGCCACGGCGCAGCGCTCAACCGGAACGGCGTGCATGAGCTTGATGCCTCGATCATGGACGGCTCAACCGGAGCTGCGGGCGCGGTCTGCGCGGCGCAGGCGGTGCGCAACCCGGTGCGTGCGGCGAGGGCGCTGATGCAGCAGGGCGTTCCGATGATGCTGGCCGGTCCGGCAGCCGACCGCTTCGCCGGATCGGTCGGCCTCGCCCTTGAGGCGCAGGACTACTTCACCACGCCTCGCCGGCTTGCGGCCCTGCGAGCGATGCAGGCGCGACGCGCGGCCGGAACCGGATCTGCGGCGAGCGAGGCCGAGAAGCATGGGACGGTCGGCGCCGTGGCGCTGGACCGGAATGGGCATCTCGCCGCCGCCACCTCGACCGGTGGCTACACCGACAAGCCGGAAGGACGCATCGGCGACTCCCCGGTGATCGGCGCCGGGACCTTTGCGCAGGACGGCGTCTGTGCGGTGTCCTGCACCGGGCAGGGGGAGTTCTTCATCCGCCACGTCGCCGCGCATGCGATCGCAGCACGGGTTCGCCACCTCGGCGAGGACCTCGAGACCGCGGCGCGTTTCATGATCGAAACGGAGATGGCGCCGCACCGCATCGGCACCGGCCTGATCGCGATCGACCGGAACGGCCGCGTGGTCGCTCCCTTCAACACGGAGGGCATGTTCCGCGGGTGGATCCTGCCGGATGGCGCGATGTTCGTTGCGACCCATCGCTAGCGGGCGAGACCCGAGCCGGCCGGTTGCAGGAGCATGAGCGAAACCATCCTGATCTGGGGTGCCGGCGCCATCGGCGGCACGATCGGCGCCTATCTGGTACGCGCCGGCCATGATGTGCTGTTCGTGGATTGCGCAGCCGACCATGTCGCTGCCATGCAACGGGACGGGCTGGCAATCGAGGGGCCGATCGACGCGTTCGCGGTTCCGGTGCGCGCGGTGACGCCGCGGGAAGTGTCGGGCCGCTTCGAGCGTGTCCTGCTCTGCGTCAAGGCGCACCAGACGGAAGCGGCAACCCGCGCCTTGCTGCCCTATCTGGCGGATGCGGGCTATGTCGCCTCCTTTCAGAACGGGCTCAACGAGCTTGTTATCGGCGGCATCGTCGGCATGGATCGCGTCGTCGGGGCGTTCGTCAATTTCGGCGCGGACTACCTGGCGCCGGGGCGCATCCTCTACGGGGGCCGCGGCGCCTGCGTGGTCGGCGAGCTGCACGGGCGGCAAACCGAACGGGTCATCGATCTGCATCGCGCGCTGCTGTTGTTCGAGCCTGCGGCGATGGTGACCGACGACATCCTCGGCTATCTTTGGGGCAAGCTCGGATATGGCGCGCTGCTGTTCGCAACCGCCCTCACCAACGATTCCATCGCCGACATCCTGGATGCCCCCGAGCATCGGGCCATGCTGATCGCCACGGCTCGCGAGACGATGGCAGTGGCGGCCGCCAAGGGGGTGCGGCCGCGCGGCTTCAACGGGTTCGATCCCGCGGCGTTCGCCCCTGGCGGAGACGATGCGGCGATCAGGACGTCGTTCGCGGCCATGGTGGCGCATAACCGCCGCTCGGCGAAGTCGCATAGCGGGATCTGGCGAGACCTCGCGATCCGCAAGCGTCGAACCGAGGTGGATGCCCAGCTTGGTCCTGTTGCCGAGGAAGCAGCGGCTCTGGGGCTTGCAGCACCGATGTTGACGCATCTGATCGCAATGATCCACCAGATCGAACGCGGCGACCGGACGCTGGATCGCGCCAACCTGATGGCTCTCGCCCAAAGCATGCCGGAGAACAGCTGATGCGCATCGGCTTCGAAAAGCGCACCGCGCTGGTCACGGGTGCGGGCCACGGCATCGGGCGCGGCATCGCGCAGGCGTTCGCCCGGCTTGGAGCGAGAACGCTGGCACTCGATATCAACCAGGCCGGTCTCGCTGAAACAGCCCGCGGCAGCGAAGGTGCCCTGGACACCACGGTCGCGGATGTCACCGACCCGCACGCGATCAGGCGCGCCACGGAAGCTTTCGGGTGCTTCGACGTTCTCGTGCATAGCGCCGGCGGGGTCTGCGGGCAGGTGGGCAAGCCGGCGGAGGACGTGACCGCGGCGGAGTGGCATTCGATTGTCGCGGTCAATCTCACGGCTGCCTTCCTGATGGCGCAGGCGGTGACCCCGCGCATGAAGGCGGCGGGCTATGGGCGTATCGTCACCATCTCCAGCGGCGCTGGGATCGGCATCAGCCTCACCGGCATCCAGGCCTATGCAGCGTCCAAGGCGGGCGAGATCGGGTTGACCCGGCAACTTGCCCATGAGCTCGGTCCCTTCGGCATCACGGTCAACAGCGTCGCACCTGGCTTCGTCCGCTCGAACCCGGCGACCGAGCGTCAATGGCAAGCCTATGGGCCGGAGGGGCAGAGGCGCCTGCTTGAAGCGATCGCGATGCGCAGGCTCGGAACGGTCGAGGACATCGTCCACGCGGTGCTGTTCCTGGCGAGTGATCTGGCCGGTTGGATCAACGGCCAGACGCTGAGCGTGGATGGCGGCAAGTGAACACCACCGACCGGGAACGGATGCAGGCCTGGCGCTTCGAACTGGTGCCGGCGCCCGAACCAGGCAGCAAGACGCAGGGTCAGGTTGATTGGGGTGATCCTGTGGTGACGGGCTGGGATTGGCCCTATGTCGCCGTCCGGGGGCTTGAACCCGGTCCGGCGGTGCTGGTCACGGCCGGGATCCACGGCTGCGAATATCCCTCCATCGATGCCGCAGTCCAGCTCGGAGCCAAACTCGATCCCTCGCGTCTCCGTGGGCAAGTCCTGTGCTTGCCGCTGATGAACCCTGCGGCGTTCCAGGAGCGGGTGCCCTATGTGTCCCCGGTCGATCATCTCAACCTCAATCGCGTATTCCCGGGGAACCCGGACGGAAGCTTCACCGAGCGTCTGGCCTGGTTGCTGGTGCAGCGGGCCATGCGTCACGCCGATGCCTATCTCGATCTGCACGGCGGCGATCTGCCCGAAGCCCTGGTCTCCTTCAGCATCTACCGCGAAACCGGCGATGCGGCGCTGGACGCCAGGAGCCGGATGATGGCGAGGGCGTTCGGATCCTCGGCATTGCTCGCGCAACGCCCTGTTGGCGGCCCGATCTCGGGCTTGTCCTTCGCAGCCGCCGCGGAACTCGGCATTCCCGCCATCATCGCAGAGGATGGCGGTGCGGGCATCTATCTGCCGCAGATCGCGGCGCGGATGCTGGCGGGCGCGGAGAATGTGTTGCGAAGCCTCGGTGCTCTGGCCGAAGCTGTGTGCAGCAATCCTCCGCCACGCCATTTCGATGATTTCCGCTGGCTGTTCTCGCAGGCGGCCGGCTTCTTCAAGCCAGCCGTGGAGGTCGGCGAGGAGGTCGAACTGGGCACTCCCCTGGGCACGATCAACAACTTCTTCGGCCACCAGATCGAGAGCATCGTCTCGCCGGTCGCAGGCCGGGTGCTGTTTCTGGTGATCAGCGCGGCCATCAAGCAGAACGGTCTGGTTTGCGGTATCGCAGCAGTTGCGGCGGCGTCGCTCTCATGAACAGCAGCCGGCGCCGGTTCTGGTCAGCGCAGGAACCGCAGGCATGAACGAGTCTCAGGCTCGGGGACCCGACCTCAAGCGTGAAATGAACAGCACCGGCGGATTGCTGATCACACTGGCCTGCCTTTCGCCCAGCATCGGCGTGTTCATCGTGGGCTCGGATATCCTGCATCAGGTCGGCAGCGGCGTCATCCTGTGCTTCGGTGCGGCGGTTGCATTGGGCCTCGCCATGGCCTCGGTCTATGCCGAGCTGGGCTCGGCCTTTCCGCACACCGGAGGCGAATACACCATCGCCGCTCGAGTGCTGGGGCCTCCCGCCGGCTTCGCCATGCTGTCGATCAATCTCGGCGGCCTGTGCTGCGCGCTGCCTTTGTCCGGGCTGGGCATCGCGAACTATCTCCATGTGGTCGACCCTGACCTGCCGACGGTCCCGACAGCACTTGCGGCAGTGGGCGCAGTGACGCTGATCGCCGTGCTGAGCGTCAGGCTCAACGCCCTGGTCACCGGCGCGCTGCTGGCAGGCGAGATCGCAGCACTGATCCTGACCGGGTTGCTCGGATTCTTGAACGCCCATGGCGATCTCGTCGGGCACGTTGTGCACCCGGTGATGGCAGATGGCGTGGGCGGCCTGCGCGCTGTGCCGCTGGCGGCACTTGGGGTCGCCGCGGCCAGCGGGATCTACGCCTTCAACGGTTATGGCTCGGTGGTGCTGTTCGGCGAGGAGATGCGAAATGCGCGTCGCAGTGTCGCGAGCGTGGTGTATCTGGCGCTCGCGATTGGCGCGATCACCGAACTGCTGCCGATGGCGGGCATTGTCGCCGGTGCCCCTGACCTGGCCCGGCTCGCGGCATCCGCCACGCCGGTGCCGGACTTCATTCTCCAGACCGGCGGCCCGGTGATAGCGCGCGCGATCAGCCTCGGGGTGGCCGGTGCCATCTTCAACGCCATGATCGCAGTCGCCCTGGTCGGCGGGCGCCAGCTCTACGCCGCTGCGCGGGATGGCAGTTGGTCGGCGGCGATCAATCGTCAGCTCGCCCGCGTGCACCCGACCTTCCACTCTCCGCACATCGCGACACTGGCGGTCGGCGCCGCAGCACTGGCCGGCTGCTTCGTCCCATTGAACGTGCTGGTGGTCATCCTCGCCAACGGCAATGTCGCGACCTACGCCACGCTGTGCCTTGCGGTGATGATCGGACGCCGCAACGGCAGCACGGCGGAAACACAGGCGCCAATGAGGCTGTTTCCGCTGCCGCCGCTGGTTGCTCTGTTGGCGCTGGCTGCGGTGGTGTGGGCGGACCTGCTGGACCCGCACGCCGGACTGCCAGGCCTGCTGATCACCATCGTCATGCTTTGCGCCGGCGCAGGCTACTGGCTTCTGGTTGTGCGTCGAAGAAACCTTTGGCGGCACTATGCTCCGGGCGAGGAAGCCAACCCTTGAACGAGGCAGAGGATGTCGCCGGACGGCACGGGGCTGTTGCGGCGTGGCATCCACTTCAAGCCGCATCCTGCAACTCGATCCGCACAGTGTTCACTGATCGGCGCTCTTTACGGAACGGCGAGGGCACAATTTTCGATCATGTGATGACGGATTGATCAAGAACGTGAACGCACGACAGCATCCCCGACGAGCCGCCAGATTCGTCTTGGATGCGCCGCAGCCAGTCGCCTGCAGCATACAATATATTTTATACGGTCTTCGGATGGGTAAGGGGGAGGCGGCACGGGTGGCGCGCATGACGATGCGAGCTGACGCCGGGCGCGGCATATTTATTGCTCCTTGTGAGTCTGGTTGTGACCTCCGGTGGTGACTCCGGATCCGTTCGGTCTGATTTGCCGCAGGAGCTCGTATATGGGGACGTCTAGACTGACCCTTTCCAGGGATGTGCTGTTAGGCACCACCGTCATCATCGCCGGGTTGTCAGCCACCGCCTGGGCGCAGGCCTCCTCCGCCATCCCTTCAAGCACCAGTGCAGCAACGCCGGCGCCCCAGACCCCCTCCGGGACTGAGGTTGCGCAGAACGCGTCGCCAACCCAGACGCCGAGATCCGGCTCGCCGAACGCAAGGAACGTCTCGAACTTCCTGCCCAACACCGACGAGAACATTGTCGTACGGGCGCAGCGAAGGCTGCTCAAGGAGAGGGACTCGCCAAGTGCGGTGACCGAGCTCGGAGCGGCGCAGGTTGCGCAGACCGGCGTGCAGGGCAGCGTCGCCACGCTGCTGCGCGCCGCCCCGTCGGTCTATGTGTACCAGCAGGGCATCGGCAACAACGAGCCGGTGCTGTCGATCCGCGGCACGCGCGGACTGGAGACGGCGCAGACCCTGGACGACGTGCCGATGCAGGATCTCCTGAACGGGGGCGCCGGCGGCTATCTGCAGAACATCATCGGCGGCCGCTTCAACCTCGATCAGATCAGCGGCGTGTCGATCTATCCGGGCGTCGCCTACCCCGACAAGAACACGTTCGGGACCATCGGCGGCACCATCGCCTACAACACGCTGCGGCCCACCAACGAGAGGTCTTTCGACGTCACCGGCTCGATCGGCTCGTTCGGCACCTATAACGAAGGCTTCGAGGCAAACTCCGGACGATTAGACGGCTTTCTCGGCACCGGCAACGACGCGCCCAAGTTCCTGCTGAAATACTCCAACCTGCAAACCAACGGTTTCGTCGACTATACTCCGGCACGCTACAACAACATGCTGTTCGCCTTTGACAAGCCCTATGATCAAGGATTGTCGAAGTTCCAGGCCAGCGTGCTGTACAATACTGCTAATGGCTTGACCACTCCGGAGCCGCTTGCGATCCCGTACTTGCAGCAGAACGGCATGTACAGCAACTTCTCGCCCGACCAGGAATTCTCCAGGGAGCAGAACGATTACCTTACCATCATCCTAAGGGACGACACCTACATCAACGATTACCTGAACGCTGGTCTGTCCTTGTTCTACCTGAACTCGGACTCGACCACCACCAACTTCGGCAACCCGAGCATCTATGCGGCGCCGGGCATTCCGGGCTCGGTGACGGTTGGCGGCGCCGCCCCGTTCAACCAGACTCCGGCCGGCTTCGGCCAGCAGGGCGATTACGGCCCAGGCAACATCTATTACCAGCCACCGACCTACACGTATAACGGCACCGCCGCCTATCCTCCCGGCACGGAGGCCTGCCCTGCCAGCGTCGCCGCCGCCTGGGCCAAGATCGGTCAGGTGAGTCCCTGCGGCTATAATGCCTACGTGAACCCGATCCATAACGACAGCTACGGCATCCAGCCGCGTATGACGGTCACGCTGCCCGAGTATTTCGGCATCGCCAACACGATCAAGCTGGGCGGCCTGGCGGCCAAGGAAACCCAGCCGAACCCGCCCTTCTATTTCGGCGGCACCTCGACCCCGCCGCAGACCGCATCCAACCTGTCGATCTACTCGAGCGGCGACGCGGCCGACGGCGGCGTGCAGCGAACGATCTACCTGGGCTACCTGCAGGACAAGATCGACCTGCTGCAGAACACGCTGCATCTGACGCCCGGGGGCACCCTCGAAGGGACCGACTCCAGCTATGTCGGCGCCAACGTGTTTGGCGGCAAGCCCTCGGCCGCCGCGCTCGCGAGCCCCTACTGCCAGGCCGGCAACCCGTGCAACTTCGGCAGCTTCAAACAAACCAAGTGGGATCGCGACCTGCTGCCGTTCTTCAATGTCAGCTACGACCTCGACCGGGTGCTTCCGGCCGCGCGCGGGGTCTCGCTCTATGCCAGCTACGGCGAGTCCGCCTTGTTCGCGCCGGTGACGGACTTCTCGCCGAACCTGCTCGGCTCGCCTCCCAGCGCCTCGATCGTCCACATGTATGAAGCCGGAGTGAAGTACAACGTTTCCAACCTGGTGCTCTCGGCGGACTACTACTACCAGAAGGTCGATCGCGATTTCGGTTTCTTCACCTACCAATCCGGCCCGCTGACCGGCGACTCGCTCTACACCAACGACGGCCAGCGCGAGTTCAAGGGCGTCGAGGCAGCCGCCACCTGGCAGATCAACCGTCGATGGCAGCTGTTCGGCAACGTCTCGCACGTCCTTGCCAAATATCTCGCAACCGGTCTCGCAAGCGTCACCGTGCAAGAAGACCAGTTCGGCTTGGTCTCGCGGGGAACTCCGATCACCGGCATTCCGGACTGGCTTTCCACCTTCGGCGTCGACTACAACCACCGCAGCCTTGCGACCACCGGCGACGAGCTGAACGTGCGTTTCGAGGGTCAATATACCGGCAAGCAGCAGACCACCTACGATCTCACCGGCTTCGAAAATCTCGGGCCGCTCCCGGGCATCAATGCGAAATACGGCAGCTACCTCTATTACAATGCGGTTGCCGGCCAGACCACATACGATCCCAACGGCGGGATAAGCCCGTTCGTGGTGTTCAACCTCGACCTCAACTACAAGCTTCCGGTCAAGCGGGTCGGTCCGTTGAAGACCGTCAGCTTCGACCTCAACGTCCTGAACCTCTTCAATAATCAATATTTCCAATATTACTACCGGCAGATCACGCCAACCAGCTGCGGCAGATTCCCCGCCAACGACCCGCGGCCAGGTTTCGCCGGCCAGCAGATCAGCAACGAGGGCTGCTCACCGCAGTTCGCCTCCGGACTGCCGGGCGAGCCGTTCGCCATCACCTTCACCGCCACCGCGCACTTCTGAAACCTGCTACGGCTGCTGCCAATGCCGGGCGATCGCATCCAAGCATCGCTCGCGTCGCGGCACGCCTGCAGGAGCGGTTTGGACAGCGCCGGCTGATCTTCAGCCCTCGGCGGCTTGCCCGAGGCTCCGCGACACCATCTCGAACGTGCCGCGGCTGAGACCGGGCTGGTCGCGGATCCCGCTCAGGGCGGACCGCATGGCTTCGGCCCGCGCAGCGTCGAAGCGCCGCCATGTCCCGAACGGCGACACCAGACGAGCGGCAACCTGGCTGTTGCGACCGTCGATCGTGGCGATCATTTCGGCGAGCAGCGCGTAGCCATCGCCGGAACGCATGTGGAAGGCGGCGCGATTGGCGGAGAACGAACCAAGCAAGGCGTAGACGCGGTTTGGGTTGTCGATCCTGAAGTCCGGATGGCCAAGCAGCCCGCGCACCACGGCCGGCGTGTCAGGCCGTCTCGACCCGGCCTGGATCGCGAACCACTTGCCGACCACGAGGTCGTCGTCACGGAACTGGGCATGGAAGCGGGCCAGCGCCTCGCCACGGATCGCGTCGGATCCGTCGACGAGCACCGCGAGGGCGGCAAGCCGGTCGGTCATGTTGCGTGCGCCGTCAAACTGCAGACGGGCCAGATCCAGCGCCTCGGGGGCGCCGGTCGCCGCGAGCAGGCCGAGGCAGGCGTTCTTGAGTGCACGCCTCCCCGCCGCAGCGGCTCCGATGTCGGTAGCGTCTCCGGTCATCGCGCCGAGCCGGTCATGCACCCGGCGCAGCCTTTCTGCGAGCGCCGTGCCGATGGTGGCGCGCGCGTGCTCTCGCACCGCATGGATGGCGTCGACGTCGTCGGTCGCCATCCGGCTGCCGAGCGACGCTTCTCCGGGCAGGAGCAGCGCGATCGCGGCAAATGCCGGATCGGCGTCGGCCGTTTCGAGGATGGCCTCCGCTGCCTCGATCAATCCTTCGTCGAGCGGCGGCACGCTGCCGCCGGACGCGCGCTGAGCGACGGCGTCGAGCAGGCACAGCGTCGCGTATTGCTGGCCCGCGTCCCACCGGTTGAACGGATCGGGATCGTGGGCGGCGAGCAGGCGCAGCTCGCCGGGCGCCAGGCCTCGGCTGTTGACGGGCGCCGAGAAGCCGCGCAGGAGCGACGGCGCCGGCGGTGTCGGGACATCCTCGAACACGAACTGCTTCTCGGCCTCGTCGAGAAGCAGCACGCGGGTCTGCCCGGAGGATTTTGTCTCGCCCGCGAGGCGAAGGCCGAGCGGTGTGCCATCGGCGGCCAGCAGGCCGGTGGAGACCGGGATCACCAGCGGGGCTGCGTCGGGGCGACCCTCGATCGCCTGCCGGAGCGTCAGCGTGTAGCGGTTCGAGGCCGGATCATGCCGGCCAGACGCGCTCACCACCGGTGTGCCGGGCGTGGAGTACCAACGCCGGAAGCGTTCGAGGTCGACGCCGGACGCATCCTGCATCGCCTGCACGAAATCCTCGATGGTGACGGCCTGGTTGTCGTGCCGCGCGAAATAGAGATCGATGCCGCGGCGGAAGGCCTCACCGCCGATCATGGTCTCGATCATCCGGACGATCTCGGCGCCTTTCCGATACACCGTGGCAGTGTAGAAGTTGTTGATCTCGATATAGCTCTCGGGGCGCACCGGATGCGACAGCGGCCCGGCATCTTCGATGAACTGTCCCGCACGGAGCACGCGGACGTCGTTGATGCGCCGGACCGCGCGGCTGTTCTGGTCGGCAGAGAACTCCTGGTCGCGGTAGACCGTGAGCCCTTCCTTCAGGGAAAGCTGGAACCAGTCGCGGCAGGTGACGCGGTTGCCGGTCCAGTTATGGAAATACTCGTGAGCGATCACCGTTTCGACGCCGTCGTAATCCGCATCGGTCGCCGTCTCGGGGCTCGCGAGCACGTAGCGCGTGTTGAAGATGTTGAGGCCCTTGTTCTCCATCGCTCCCATGTTGAAGTCGGACACGGCGACGATGTTGAAGACGTCGAGATCATATTCGAGGCCGAACCGCTCCTCGTCCCAACGCATGCTGCTCTTCAGCGCCCGCATGGCATGGCCGCAGCGGTTCTCGTCGCCGCGACGGACGTGGATCGCGAGTGCCACGTCACGGCCGGATCGCGTATGGAACCGGTCGGTGACCGAGACGAGGTCGCCAGCGACCAGCGCGAACAGGTAGGACGGCTTCGGATGCGGATCGATCCATCGCGCCCAGCCGAGGCCGTCCGCGATTCCGGCCCCGTCCGGGTTGCCGTTCGACAGCAGCACCGGGCAACGCGCCGGATCGGCGCGCAGCGTCACGGTGTAGCGCGCCATGATGTCGGGCCGGTCGGGAAAAAAGGTTATGCGCCGGAAGCCTTCCGCCTCGCACTGGGTGATGTAGTTGCCGCCGGACATGTAGAGGCCGGACAGTTCCGTGTTGGTGCGCGGCGCATGTCGCACAGTGATCGCCAGCGAAAAGCTGTCCGGGACCTGCTCGATCAGCAGGGCGTCGGCAGACTGCACGTAGCGATCCGGCTCGAGCGGCACGCCATCGATCGCCACATCGACGAGTGCCAGCCGCTCGCCGTCGAGGCGGAGCGGACCGCTTCCGCCCTCGGGGTTGCGGCGCACGAGCAGACGCGATCGGACCAGGGTCGCGTCAGGATCCAGCGTCACATCCAGCGCGACATCGTCCACCAGGAAGGCCGGCCGCCGGTAGTCGGCAAGGCGGACCGTGCGGGGAGGCGAGACCGGAGGCGTCGTGACCGACATGTCGGGTGGAGTCATGAAAATGAGGCTCCTGAGTTCTGGCGAACGAGGCTTCGCCCGTGCCGCCATGTAGGGCACGCTTCGGCGCCGGGTGGAATACCGGGTGAGGCGTCCTGGCCGCTGCCGTGAGCACCGCCCTGCGACCGCTCGGCAGAAGGTCCAACCGGGCGATGGCTGCAGAGTCGACCCTCAGCGTGTATCATGCCCGCGGCAAGGCGGAGCAATGCCTCAGTCAGTGGCGATGGAGAACGCGCATGTTCACTCCGTTCAGCGCAAAGTCCGACCTGATCACCCATTCGAGCGAGCCTTTCAATGCCGAGCCGCCGCTCGAGCGACTGCGCGCGCAATACATCACCGCCCGGTCCGAGTTCTATGTCCGCAGCCACGGCAGCATCCCGCAGCTTGATGCGGCGACCCACCGGCTGCGTGTCGCGGGTCAGGTGGCGACCCCGCTCGATCTCTCGGTCCGGGAGCTGCGCCACCGCTTGCCGGTGCGTACGGTGATGGCGGTGATGCAGTGCGCCGGCAATCGCCGCGCCGACCTGCAGACCGTGAAGCCGACCTCGGGAGATCCATGGGCGCCCGGAGCCATCGGCAATGCGCAATGGACGGGCGTCGCTCTCGCGGATCTGTTGCGCGCGGCGGGCAGCGCAACCGAGGCTGGCCTGCATGTCGCCTTCGAGGCGGCCGATGAAATCAGCATGGCCAAGGAAGGCCGCTTCCATTACGGCGCGTCGATCCCGATGGGCAAGGCGATGTCGCCCGACGTGCTGCTCGCTTTTGAAATGAACGGCGAAGTCCTGGCACCGGAGCATGGCTATCCGCTTCGGGTGGTGGTGCCCGGATTCGCCGGCGTACGCAGCCCGAAATGGCTGTTATCCGTCACCGTCCAGGATACGCCCTCCGACAACCACATGCAGCAGCGCGACTACAAGCTCCTGCCGCCCGATACGACCGAGGAAACCGTCGACTGGGAAAAGGGCGTGACCATCAACGACATGCCGCTCAATTCGGCGATCTGCGAACCGGCCCCGTTCGCCGTGGTGAAGGCCGGCCGCACCATCGTGCGCGGCTATGCGATCGCCACGGCACGCGACATCGTGCGGGTCGACGTGTCGATCAATGGCGGCCGCAACTGGAACCAGGCCGAACTCGAGCACGACGCCGCAGCTCCCTGGAGCTGGACCTTCTGGAGCGTTTCGCTCGAGCTTCCGAAAGGCCGGCATGAACTCGCGGTGCGGGCCTGGGACTCCGCCGGTCAGACCCAGCCGGCGCTGGCCGGCGACACCTGGAACTTCAAAGGATACATGAGTGCCGCCTGGCACAGGGTGCACGTATCCGCCGAATAGGCATCAACCCGCGTCATCGCGCCGAGCCTTGGCTCGGCACCGGTACTTGTCCTGGTCCTGGCCCTGGCGGGTGCCCGTCGCCTTGATCCCGTGCAATCCGGATCGCCGTGCGACCTGTCAGCTGCTCGCCGCGTCGAGCGTGGTCATCGCTTGCTGATCAAGCCTGAGCGATGCGGCCCGGGCCAGTTCCGCAACCTGCTCCGGGCTGGTGGCGCTGGCAATCGGAGCAGTGATGCCGGGGCGGCCAGCGAGCCAGGCGATCGCGATCTCTGCGGGTTTTGCATCCAGCCGCGCCGCCACCTGGTCCAGCGCCGCCAGCACCTTCTGGCCGCGTGGGTCCAGGTATTTCTTCACTCCAGCACCTCGGGGGCTCTTCGCCAGATCTGCTTCCGACCGATACTTGCCGGTGAGAAAACCGGATGCGAGGGCATAATAGGGGATCACGCCGATCTCCGCGGCGCGGCATACCGCGTCGAGCTCATCCTCGTAGTCACGTCGCTCCATGAGGTTGTATTGCGGCTGCAGGGTCTCGTAGCGCGGCAGGCCAAGCTGCTCGCTGACCCGCAGCGCCTCCTGGAGGCGGGCCGCACTGTAGTTGGAGGCGCCGATCGCCCGCACCTTCCCTTGCTCGATCAGTCGGGCGAAGGCGCCGAGCGTGTCCTCGAGCGGTGTGGTTTCATCGTCGCGATGGGCTTGATACAGGTCGATATGGTCAGTGCGCAGACGCCGGAGCGACGCTTCCACCTCCCGCGCGATCCAGCCGGGCGACAATCCTTCGTCTCCGGACCCCATCTTCATGCCGACCTTGGTGGCGATCACAACACGGTCGCGCGCCGCACGCTCGCTCAGCCAGTCGCCAATCACCGCCTCGGATTCGCCTCCTTGGTTCCCGGGAACCCACGCCGAGTAGACATCGGCGGTATCAATCGCGTTCAGCCCCGAATCAAGGCAGGCGTCGAGCACCCGGAAGGACGTCTTCCTGTCCGCCGTCCATCCGAACACGTTGCCGCCGATCATCACCGGCGGGATCGCAACGCCGGAGCGTCCGAGCTTTCGCGTTTCCATATTCATACCTCCGAACCCCAGCCAGAACGTCCGGCGGCGCAGATGGGTTCTTCGGCAATCGGCTGCGGATCAGCATGCACCATCGACCACGCTTCATCCGGCCGCCGTGTGGCTACGCCGTCTCAGCTCAGCCGCATGGTCTGGTCCGACATGTTGAGCCGAATGCTCAAGGAGCCCTCGTTCACCAGCCAGGGCCTGATCCGGTAGGTCCTTGCGCCCGTCAGATGCATCGGATCCCGGTCTGCGATCGCCCGCGCCTCGGCAAGCGACCCCGCACGGACGATGATCATCCCTTCCCCCAGGCAGGAAACACCGTCCTCCGTGAGCAGCGGCCCTGCTGCAAACAGGACACCCTCCCGCTCAAGCGCGACCTGGTGTGCCAGATGGTCGTCGCTGGCGGCCTGGACAGCCTCCAGGCCGTTCACCGGCTCCGTCAGGATGACGTAAAGCCGCAATGCTGGAAAACCCTTTGAGCGCGAGAACTCCTCGATCTCGGACGCCGTCATCTGCATCTGCATGGTGGTATCCGCCCTTTCTCAAAGCGGGGCTCCTGTGATGGTTTGTTCGGTGGGCCGCGCTTGGGGGGAGCCAGGGATGGATCGCCGGAACAGCGATGCGACCTTAGTCGGCCCTCGGCGCGACTGACCCACCTACGCTGCCGCGACCTCGAAGCTTGAGATAACCGGCTGAAGCTGGCGCCTCGCCCTGGTGCCCGCCGCTCGCATCCCCTCGACCCACTCCGGCAGGGCAACATCAACGATCGCGGCCTTGAAGGCCGGCCTGGCGGTGACGCGTCCGAACCAGTCTGCCACGCGAGGCAGCCTGCTCCAGAGGCTGCTGAGCTGAAGGTTGGAGAGCCGCCAGAGATAAGGGATCACATCGATATCGGCGAGCGAATACGCATCCCCCGCCAGCCAAGGAACCTCGCTCAGCGTCCGCTCCATCTCCTGGAGGAAATCATGATAGGCCAGCAACGATTGTCGCAGCAGGTCGGAGTCGAGATCGCTCTGGTACCAGGAGCGGATCGTCTCACGATAACGAACGTCCCGTATGTTCTCGAAATAGGCGTCGAGCTTTTCCTTGCTGTTCATGCGTGAGCGGAACTGATCGCCGAAAGCGACGATGAAGCTGATCGCTGCGATATGCGGGACGTGCATTCCGTCGTCGATGCGTCGCGCCCACAACCGACGGCGTGCCCGCCAATAAGCGTCGCTCGGCATCAACCGCGCGCCGGGAAAGGCGTCGTCCAGATATTCCGTCATGATAGTGGAATGGACGATGGTGCGGCCATCGTGCACGAGTGCTGGAACCATGCCCAACGGATTGATTGCCAGATACCAGGGCTGACGCTGTTCCTGGCGCTCCAGGGAGATGTTCACGATGTTGGCTTCGATCTGCTTTTCGGCAAGGGTTATCGCGACCTTGTGGCAGCAGACAGACTCCTTGTGCTCGTAGACGGTAAGCCCGGTCGGTTTCGCCATCGATGCCTCCTGAGGATGCTGGATTATTCTCGTTTGTTGTTCGGATGCTACGCAAGCTCCAGCATGCGACGAACGACCGGCCAGGCCTTTGCGCCGTTCTTGCTCATCGAATCGATCCAATCGGGCAGGGCGGACTCGATGATGGTCTCACGGAAGCTGGGGCGGGCGGCCACCCGATCGAGCCATGCCTGCACTCTCGGCAAGGTGTCCCATAGCCCGGAAAGATGAAGGTTTCTCAGGCGCCAGATATATGGAACAACGTCGATGTCGGCGAGCGAGAACTCAGGTCCGGCGAGCCAGGAACTCTCTGCCAGGGTATGATCCATCTCTTTCAGGAACCGCTGGTAGGCATTCAGCGACGCCAGCATCTCCTTTGACTCCAGGCCCGCGAACATGAAAGGCGGCGGAGCCCCACGCGGCCCCTGCGCGGAAACTCTCTTGTCATACTGCAGAAGTTCCGTGAACGAGATGTTGAAGCTGATGGTGGAGATGTGGGGTATGTGCATCTCGTCATCGATCCACCGCGCCCAGAGACGGCGACGCGCCCTCCAATAGGGATCTTTCGGCATCAGCGCAGGATCGGGAAACGCGTCGTCCAGATATTCGGTGATGATGGTTGATTCGGTGATCACCCGACCATTGTGCACGATGACCGGCACTTTGCCTTTCGGGTTCAAAGCCTCGAACTCGGGTGTGTGCTGCTGCCTCTGCTCGAACGATATGGTGATGGTTTCGTGCTCGATGTTCTTCTCGGCAAGAACGATGCGCACCTTCTGGCAACAAACGGACTCGTTATGTTCGTAGACGGTCAGCATGGATGGTCTCCTTCCCGGTTCGCTTTGCCGGCCGGCCCCGGCGATCGCGCCGCGTCGATTGCTCGCAACGCTGCGCCGCAGCCTGCCGGTCTCCGGCCCTGTGAGCTGGTCTCCCACTCGTTGGCGGGAGCGCAAATAGCTCTAGCGCGATTGCCGGTGGACGATAAGCTGGTTGAAGTCCATAAATAGGCATCGAGCGTCCAGATGGATACGCTTTCACAGGTTCTGCAAGTAGCTCGCGCCCGATCTCCGCTGATCGCCGACCTGCGCCTGGGGCAAGATCTCTCGATCGGCCTTCCGGCGCTTGGCGGGCTTCCATTCCATTACGTGGTGAGCGGAACGTGCCGCCTCGATGCCGGAGGCGAACGTGTCGATCTCACGGCTGGCGACCTGGTCATGCTTGCGCGGACGCCCTACTACAGGCTCGAAACGCGGCACGGCGTCCGGCGGGTCGAGATCATGGATTTCGCCGAACGGGACAGCTTCTCCGTTGATGGCTTGCGCGACGGCCGGAACCAGATGCTCAAGCGAAAGATCGGCGACGGCGCGGCAGCAGCGCGCGTGTTCTCGGCGATCCTTATGCCAGGCGGTCGGGACGGAAGCCCGCTCACTCGCGATCTACCCGCCGTTACGTTGCTGCGTGACGTGAAATCAGTGCTTGAGCCTTGGCTGATCGCGGCGATCGACTTCATGTCGGCGGAGGTGCGCGAGTTTGAGCCCGGGCTCAGCGCGATCGCGGAGCGGCTGATCGAGGTCATCTTCCTGTCGGTGCTGCGCAAATGGCTGCTGGATGGGAACCACCAGAAGGGCTGGATGCGCGGGTTGACGGACCCGACGATCGCACGCGTGCTGAACGCGATACACGCCGAGCCCCGCCGGCACTGGACCCTGAGCGACCTGGCAGTCGTCGCAGGTCGCTCGCGATCGGGCCTGGCGCAGTATTTCCGCGACATCATGGGGGAGACGCCGTTCGGCTACATCACCCGCTGGCGTATGCATCTCGCCGCCCTGGCGATTGCGCAGGGCGGCCATTCCGTCGCCGATGTCGCGGAGAGCGTGGGCTATCGTGGATCGCCAGCGTTCGCGCGGACATTCTTCGCGACCTATGGCGAGACCCCGGCCCAGTACAGCCGGCGATGCCGTAGCAAGGTCATCCTCCATCAGAACTGATGACGAGGCCGAAGCGCCCTGGTTTTAGTTCTGGCGGCGTCGCGAGGCACTTTGCCGCATGAACGAATCGACGATCCTGTTGAATCCGTCCGGGTTCTCGAGTTGCGGGAAATGGTTCGGCGACGGCACCGTGACTTGGCTTCCGCCGGTGGCGCGCGCGCTGAGCTGGGCCACGGCCTCGATCGACGGGTTCCAGCCGCCGGTGACCACGAGCACCGGGATCTTGGCCTCGGCGACGGTCTCGGCAGCCCGTCTGAGAGCGGGAGGCGGCGCCATGCGCCCCTGCAGAAGGGCGCAGCCAAGCCGCCTTGCCGCCTGATCATCGAGTTCGGCAACGTTGCGGGCCGTCTTCGCACCGCTCGGCCCGACCAGGCTGCGCATGAAGGCACGCGCGTAATCGGCCGGCGTTTGCGCCGTCAGCAGAGGCTCCAGGAAACGCATCACCGCTGCCTTGACGGCAGGGTTGGTCTCGAACTCGGGATCGGTCATCGCCAGCCCCTGCAGGGCCGGCTCGACCAGGATGAGGCAATGCACCGCAGCCGGACGTCGGGCAGCCGCAAGCAACGCCTCGGCGCCGCCCCAGGAATGGCCGATCAGGTTGGCACCGTCGCCGAGCATCTCGGAGATCCAGATGGCGTCCTGCTCCATGTCGTCCACCCCGCGCGAGGGGCTCTGGCCAAATCCCGGACGCTCGGCGAGCGCCACGTGCCAGCCCTGTTCGGCAAGGACTTGCTGCTTGGCGAAACTCACCGGGCCACCCCCGATGCCGCCCTGCACGCCACCATGGATGATCAGGACGAGAGGACCGGAGGTCCCGAACCGCTCGACGTGAATCGGTAGCCTGGACGCTTCCGCCTCCGGCATTCGTGCCGGAGCCGAAGCGCACTGCGCCACCAGTGCCGAATGTTTCTCCATGATCATGGAGAGCGACATGCTATCTGCTCCCTGCGAGGATGCCACACGGGGGCTGCCGGAAGCCCCCGAGCCGAGGCGACACTCCCATCGATCCGACATGGCTAGCACCTCGAAAATGCACCAGCAACTCTGCCATCATGCGAAACGTCCATCGGCGCTGCGTGCGGACCTGCCTTCATGCCACCCCGATCCTGGCGAGACGCTGCGGATCTGGTGGCCCGGCGGCCGCTACGGGGCGGTGGTCTTCGTGCCCGCGACCAGATCAGCGAGGAACTGGCCGATCGAGCGCGGCTCACGCTCAAGCACCGCGCGCAGCGTCAACGGGTTGCCGAGAAGCCCATAGCGGTCATAGTACGCGTACATCGCCGCCAGTTCTTCGGTCTGGTGTTCGTCGTATGGAAGCTTGGCCTGCGCCATCCATGTATCGAAGTCGGGTGCCGCGGCCTCGATGCGGCGTTCCAGCACCGCACTGATCGCATCCGCCATCTCAACGCGGTCATGTCCTGCATCCGCACAGAGTTCGAACGTCCCATTGACCAGGCGGTCCTCCGTGAATGCCATGGCGGCCACCTCGGCCACATCCCGGTAATCCACCCTGGAAATTCTCGAAGCTGCCGAGAACGGCTCGGCAAACACGCCGGTCTTGACCACGCCGGGCCAGGCAGCCGCCAGGTTCTGGTAGAACACCGCGGGATGCAGGATCGTGAACTCCAGCCCGGACTCGATGATCGCTTCTTCAACCGGCACCTTCTGGATGTGGTTCTGCAGCTTGCCGATGACCGGGTGGATGGCGGACGAGAACACGATGCGCCGCACGCAGGCCTCCTTGGCCGCGGCCACGAAGGCCAGGCCCATTTCGGCCTCGTCCTTCTGGTAGACGGGTGCGATATAGAACGCCGCCTCGATGCCGTGCAGCGCCGCCTCGAGGCTGGCCCGGTCCCGCAAGTCGCCAAGTGCGAATTCTGCAGCCCCGTTGCGCTCGGCCTGCCTGCCCTGCTGCTCGTTATGGACCAGTCCCCGGACGCTGACGCCGCGGCTCGCCAAGGCGGGAACCACCAGCCCGGCGAAGCGCCCTGCCGCGCCAACAACGAGGACCCTGGAGGTGGAATCATTCATGGCTGTGCGCTCCTGCTGTTCGCAGATCCCGACTTGGTGGCGCCGTTCCAGGCTTGTATAGCGAAACGCTGCGTTCTCTCCCAAGCAGGGCTTATGAATGGACCGTGTCGCCGCGATGCAAAGCTTTGTGCATACGGTCGAGCGGGGCAGCTTCGCCGCGGCGGCGGCCGGTCGTGGGCTATCGGCGACGATGGTCGGCAATCACATCCGGTTCCTGGAAGCCCGGCTCGGCGCGTTGCTGCTCAACCGGACGACGCGGCAGCAGCATGTCACCGAGTTCGGACGTTCGTACTACGAGCGTTGCCGCGCGATCCTGGCCGAGATCGAGGCGGCCGAGACGGCGGCCGAGGCGGTGCAATCGGTTTCACGCGGGCTGCTGCGGGTGACCGCGCCGGTGACTCTGGGTACCACCGTGCTGCCAGCCCTGCTTGCCGGCTATCTGAGCCGCAACCAAGCGGTGCGGGTCGATCTCGTTCTGCAGGACCACCGGCTTGATCTGCTGGCCGACGAGCTGGACGTGGCGATCAGGGCAGGCGCGCTGCCTGATTCGAGCCTGATGGCCCGTGCGCTGCCGCCGCTGCAACTGGTGGTCTGTGCTGCTCCCGTCTACCTGGCCGCGCACGGGACGCCGGCCACCCCGGCCGATCTGGCCTTGCACAACTGCCTGGATTTCGCCCATGCCGCGGAACCGCTGCTCTGGCGGTTCTCAGGCGAGGGCGGCGAGGTGGCCGTGGGCGTCAACGGCAACCTGCGCATCAACAGCGGACCCGCGCTCCGCGCCGCGGCGCTGCAGGGGATCGGGATCGTCATGCAGCCGGAGATCGTCGTGGCGGACGACCTGGCGGCCGGGCGGCTTGTTCACCTGCTGGCCGACCACGCGGCACCGGCACTCAAGCTGCATCTACTGACGCTGCCAAACCGTCGTCCGACGCCAAAGCTGCGAGGCTTCATTGAATATGTCGCAGCAGAGCTTGGTCGGAGCTCGCGCGCGGGCGGCCGTGGCGCGCAGACATCCGGCCGGCCCGGACGATCGCCCAGCCCCGGGAAGAATGCGCAACGCGCTTCCTGATTGGACAGTTCGGTCGCCGCAACGAAGATCATCGCCCGTGCCACCAAACGTTGCCCGCCAGCGACACCGCCAGCGGGAAGGCGGCCGCTTCTGTCAGAAGATCATGCCGCCCGCGACGTCCATCGTGCTGCCGGTGATCCAGTCTGCGTCGCTGGACACCGCATAGGAGACGAACGCGGCGATGTCCTTCGGCAGACCCACGCGGCCGAGCAGGGTCTTGGCCACCAGGAAGTCGGTCACCCCCGCGGCGGACTCCGCGTTGCCATCGGTGGCGGTGAAGCCGGGCGCCACGCCCACCACGCGGATCTTGCGCGGACCAAGCTCCATCGCCAGCGAGCGGGTGAGCGTGTCCACCGCCCCTTTCGTGGAGCTGTAGACATGCACCATCGGATAGGGGCTCTTTGCCAGGCCCGAGCTGATGTTGACGATCACTCCCCCCTCGGGCAGCACGCGCGCCGCCGCCTGGGTGGTGAGCAGCAGACCGCGGACATTCAAGGCGTAATGCTCGTCGAAGCTCTCGGGGGTGATGGTGTCCAGCGTGTCGACTTTGTAGACGCCGGCGTTGTTG
The DNA here is from genome assembly GCA_964252545.1 of uncultured Acetobacteraceae bacterium. GTDB lineage: Bacteria > Pseudomonadota > Alphaproteobacteria > Acetobacterales > Acetobacteraceae > Lichenicoccus. Next base: position 73,241 of record CAXUNX010000001.1, read on the forward strand.
ACCAGGATGTCGAGCCTGCCGAACTGCCGCAGCGCGGCGTCGATCAGCGGCTGGATTTCGGCCGGCTTCGAGATGTCGGCGCGGACCCCGAATGCGGTGCCGCCCGCCGCCTCGATGCGCCCGACGACGGTGGCGGCCGCATCCGCCGAGCGCGAGTAGTTGATGACCACGGAGGCGCCGTCGGCCGCAAGACGCTCGGCGATCCCGGCGCCGATGCCTTTCGACGAGCCGGTGACGATCGCGACCTTTCCAGCCAAGTTTCGCATGATTGCTCCTGAAACGTATCGCTCACTATGATTGGTCTAGGAAGCTTGATCCACCCGGTCAAGCTTCATATGAGTGATCGCCATGGAGAATGCGCCTGCGCCGATGCGCAGCAAGGGCGGTCGACGCCTGTCCTTCAACCGCGATGTCGCGTTGCGCAAAGCCATGCTGCTGTTCTGGCGGCACGGCTACGAAGGCACCTCGCTGAACGCGCTGACCGCAGCCCTCGGCGTCACGCCCCCGAGCATCTATGCAGCCTTCGGGGACAAGCAGCGGCTGTTCATGGAAGCGGTCGAGCTCTACCTGTCCGGCGGGCTGCGTGCCGAGCAGGTGATCGACCAGGCTGCAACCGCGCGCGCAGCGGCAGGCCGCATGCTGAGCCTGGCTGCGGTCGGGTTCACCGGCGACGACACGCCGTCGGGCTGCCTGCTCGCCACGTCGGCCATCAGCTGTTCCAAGGAGTCCGCCGGGGTCCAGGCGGCACTCGCCGCGATGCGAGGGGGAATCGAGCAGCATCTGTGTCAGCGTATCTCCCGCGGCGTCGCCACCGGTGAGCTCCCGCCGGGCACCAACGCCGCGTCCCTGGCCGGTCTGGTGATGGCGGTGATCCAGGGCATGTCCACGCTCGCCCGCGACGGCGCCTCCAGGACTCATCTCCTGGCAATCGCCGAGCAGGCCTTGGCCGGCTGGCCGCCCGAGCCCGGCGATCTGTTCGGTGGTGCAGCGCCATCATCAGCAAGCACCTTGACGAGCAATGCGAAGAGTTTGTCGCGCTCCGCCGCGCTCAAGCGGCGGAAGGATGTCTCAAGCACGCCCTCCACCACTTTCGAGCCGTCCGCCAGCACCCGCCGGCCTTGATCTGTGAGTGTAGGGAAGAGGGCTCTGCCGACGCCGGAGTGACGGTCAGGAGACCGAGGCGGCGCTGCGGTATCGCGGCACCGTGCTGAACGCCCTGCGCGAGGTCGAGGACGGTCTGGTTTCCTTTCGGGCCGACCGGACAGAGCGCGACCGCCTGGACGGAGTGCTGCGATCGGCCGATCAAACCCTGGCCCTGGCGACCAGCCGCTACGCGCACGGCCTGTCGGACTACCTGCAGGTGCTCGACGCCCAGCGCACCGTCGAGGACAACCGGCAGCAGCTGGTCCAGCAGGACATGACGCTCGCCAACGATGTGGTCACGCTGTATCGGGCACTCGGGGGTGGCTGGGAAGCGCCAGGAGCGGCGAGCCCCGGTGCCGCGCAATGAACCGGAACGATAAACCCAACCTATACGGCAAGGCCGGAGCTTCTTGTGTTCCGGCCCGATCGCAGCCAGCTTGAAGCCCCGTGACGATGCCCCACCGTGACATCATCCCTGACGTGATATAACAACTTCACCGCGTATCCTCGATATCGGTGTCGCCGCACCAGAGCGGGCGCAAGCATGAAAGCCCATCCCACCCGACGATCTCGCCCTGCCGCAACGTTCCACCCGCACCGGAGAGAATAGGACATGAGTACCACCCGATCGACAATGCTGGCCGCGACGTTGCTGCTGTCGGTATCTCCTTGTGCGCTGGCGGTTGGTCTGGCGACCCCCGAAAACGTGCCGGCGCTGCAAACGGCTCCCGACCCACATCCCTACGACACCACCGCGGACGCGCACGCGCAGATCGACCGGCAATTCGAGGCGGCCAAGCGGAGCGGCCGCGACGTGCTGATCGATTTCGGCGCCAACTGGTGCCCTGACTGCCGCATGCTCAGCGGCGTGCTGCAGATGCCTGAGGTGAAGCCCTGGGCAAGCAGCCATTTCGAGACGGTGATGGTCAACGTCGACCGTTTCAACGTCAACATGGATATCCCGGCGCGCTACGGAGTGAAGATCAAGCAGATCCCCACCGTGTTGATCTTGACGCCGGGTGGAAAGCTGCTGAACGCCGATGCGACCCTCACGCTCGGTGATGCGCGCCACATGTCACCGCAGGCACAGGTGGATCTGATCGCAAGCTGGGACGCCCGCGGGCGGTAGGTGTTCCGCAGCTGCGTGGGCCGGCCGCGGCCGCCGGGAGCAGGAAAGCGTTTAACAGTCTCGGCGAGTGCGGACAGTCGAATTATAAAACGTTGCGGTTTGCGGGCGGACGGTGTGTAGAGAGGCATGCCGATTCTGCGCACGAGCTTCAACGTTCCTTGCATGCGCGAACCGCAACCGTTCATCATCCAGGGGGTCGCCCCCGGCAGGGATCAGACCGCAAGAAAGGTCGTTGGCGACGGAGTTTGTCTACCGGAGCGAAACGAAGTGCCTGCGGCACCGGCGGAAGTTGGTGGTGGCTCCCGATCCTTCCCGGAGCACGGCTCGATGTACCGGCACGCCGGCAGCAGCGGCGATGCGCAGATTTGTGCATCGCGGGAGCCGCGCTCCCGTCGGTTTGGTTCAAACCAGACCAGGGTGGCGCAGACCGGCAGGCACGAGCAGCTGCGCCGTTCAACCGCAGCCACGCACCGGGAGCTTGAAGCCACGTTGCAGCGCGCCGGCTTTTTCGCCGGCGAGGCGGGATACCGGCGCTATCTGGGCGCGGTGGCTCCGCTTTACGCGGCCCTGGAAGCGGCGCTCGACATCGCCGGTGCCGGGCTGCTGCTGCCTGACTGGCCACGCCGCCGCAAGTCGGAGCTGATCCTGGCGGAGCTTGGGGCCGAACCTGAACCCGAATTCGCGGCGGCCATCGCGGCGCGGCTCGACCCACCCCAGGGCTGGGGGGCAGGGGACGTGCTCGGGGCCCTCTACGTCCTCGAAGGCGCCACCCTGGGCGGCGCGGTGCTGGCCCGACAGATGCGGTTGTGCGGCGCGGCGGGGTGGGACACGCGGTGCCTGCTTGACCCGTACGGAAGCGAACGCGGCCTCCTGTGGCGGGTTTTTCTTGAACGCCTCGAGACCACCCAACTCACGCCTGCTGACGAGGTGGCGCTGTGCTCGCGCGCCAAGGCGACCTTCGCGCTGTTTTCCGTCGCCACGACGCAGCCGGCCCGTGTCGGATCAGCACGGTGAGCCTCGTGCGATCCGCGCCGCAGGCCATCTCCGTCGATCCGCAAACGGCCTCCGGTGCGATTGACCTCGAGGCCTGTGGACGCGAACCGATCCACGTCCCCGGGACCATACAGCCGCATGGCCATCTGCTTGCCTTCCAGGAACCTGGCCTGCTGCTGGCGCATGCCAGCGCCGCCGCACCTGGAGAGATACTGCCTGCCGACCTGGCGAGCGCGCTCGGCGCGCCACTCGAGCGCGTGCTCCAGGTCGAGCCGCTGGACCCGCTGCTCGACGGCCTGCGTCGCCTGCCCGAACACGGGCCGCTGCAACTCGGCGCCTGCCGCTCACTGGCAACCGGAACCGCGTTCCAGGCGATTGCGCACCGCTCGCCGGGCGGCCTTGCGGTTCTTGAGCTCGAGGCGGCGCCCCCACCCGGCACCGCCCGGGCTGCCGCCGACACGCTCGAGGCGCTGTATCCGCTGATCCGCGACGCCTTTGACCGGCTCGGGGCCATGACCACCGTCGAGGAGATCGCGTCCATCGCGGCGCGCGAGGTGCGCCGCGTCACCGGCTTCGATCGCGCGCTGATCTACCGGTTCGAGGAGAACTGGGATGGCGTGGTGGTTGCCGAGGACAAGAACGACCGGCTGCCGTCCTACCTCGACCTGCGGTTTCCGGCCGCGGACATCCCGCCCCAGGCGCGCCGCCTTTATACCGCCAACCGGCTGCGGCTGATCGCCGATGCGAACTACACGCCTGTGCCGATCCTGCCGGAATGCCACCCCGGCACGGGGCACCCGCTCGATCTGAGCTTCGCGGCCCTGCGCAGCGTCTCGCCGGTCCACCTCGAATATATGCGCAACATGGGCACGCCGGCCTCGATGTCGGTGTCGCTGCTGCACGGCGATCGGCTGTGGGGCCTGATCTCGTGCCATCACGCCGAGCCGCGGCGGGTGCCCTTCGCGGCGCGCGCCGCCTGCGACCTGATCGGCCAGATGCTCGCGGTTCGCATCGCCGCCAAGGAGGAAGCCTCGCACGCCAGGGAGCGGGCGCGCTTGAAAGGCATCGAGGGCCGGCTGCTCGCGACCATGGCCGCCGCCCAGGGCAGGCTTGCCGAGGGCCTGGCCGGCGCTCCCGGGCAGCTTTGCGCGCTCACCGGTGCCGCAGGTGCGGCGGTGCTCACGCAGGGAGAGTGCACCCTGGTCGGGCAGACGCCGCCCGAGCCCGATGTGCGCCGCATCGCGGACTGGCTGCAGCAGCAAGGGGTCAAGGACGTGTTCGAGACCCAGGCGCTCGCCACCGTGCTGCCCGTTACGCAGCCGGTCATGCACGTTGCGAGCGGCTTGCTGGCGATCTCGATCTCGCAGTTGCATCCGAGCTTCGTGCTCTGGTTCCGCCCCGAGATCGTGCGAACGGTGTTGTGGGGCGGCCAGCCCGGCAAGCGGGCGGAAGCCACCGCGACCGGGCCGAGCATGCTCCGTCTGAGCCCTCGGCATTCCTTCGAGGCTTGGAAGGAGACGGTGTGCGAGACCTCGGCTCCCTGGAGTGCGGCGCAGGTCGAAGCGGCGGCCGACCTGCGCTCGGCGATCGTCGGCGTGATGCTGCTCCACGCCGAGGAGCGCGCCGAGCTGACCGGGCGCCTCGAACGCATCAACTCCGAGCTTGCAGCCTTCTCCTACTCGGTTTCCCACGACCTGCGCGCGCCGTTCCGCCATATCGTCGGCTACGCCGAGCTGCTGATGCAGCGGGAAGGCGAGCGGCTCGACGACAAGAGCCGCCGTTTCGTCGCAACCATCATCGAGTCCGCCGAGACGGCCGGGCTCCTGGTCGACGCGCTGCTGAACTTCTCGCGCATGGGCCGCATCAGCCTCACCCCGATCGAGATCGAGGTCGGCGCGCTGGTCCGCGAGGTCGTCCAGTCACTGGCGCCCGACCTCGCTGGCCGCCATATCGACTGGAGGATCGGGCCGTTGCCGCTCGTGCTCGCCGATCCGATCCTGCTGCGGCAGGTGTTCCTGAACCTGGCGTCGAACGCGGTGAAGTACACCCGCCACCGCCCGGATGCGGAGATCACGCTGGACTGCGAAACCCGCGACGGGGAGTTCGTATTCCGCGTGCAGGACAACGGCGTGGGTTTCGACATGGCCTACGCGCACAAGCTGTTCGGTGTGTTCCAGCGACTGCACCGGGTGGAGGATTACGAGGGCGTCGGCGTCGGCTTGGCCAACGTCCGACGGATCGTCGAGCGTCATGGCGGCCGCACCTGGGCGAAGGGTGAACTCGAGCAGGGTGCGACGTTCTACTTCACGCTGCCGCGGGCCGGCTCGCTTCCGGAAAAGGGTGAGCCATGCCAGCCCCGCTGAGGCCCATCCTGCTCGTCGAGGACAGTCCCAAGGATGTGGAGCTGACGCTGGCCGCCCTGGAAAGGAGCGGCCTTGCAAACCCGATCATGGTGGCGCGCGACGGCGTGGAGGCGCTCGACTACCTGTTCCGGCGCGGCAACGCGGCTCCGGATGCGTCGCCGGTCCTGTTGCCGGCGGTGGTGCTGCTCGACATCAAGCTGCCGCGGGTGGACGGCCTGGAGGTGCTCGAGCACGTCAAGGCGGACCCGGCCACGCGCCACGTGCCCGTGGTCATGCTGACCTCCTCGCGCGAGGAGCAGGACGTGATCCGCAGCTACGGCCTGGGGGTCAATGCGTTCGTGGTGAAGCCGGTCGGCTACCGCGACTTCTTTGAAGCCGTGCGCGACCTCGGGGTGTTCTGGGCGATCCTCAACGAGCCTGCGCCCGATGGTGATGGCGGCTCTGCGTGAGCGCTCACGCCTCGCTGGTTTCTCTTGCCGCCAGGATGCCGGCGCCGGAGCATTTCAGGCTCCTGCACCTGGAAGACAGCGCCGCCGACGCGGAGCTGGTGGCCGAACGGCTGCGGCTGGATGGTTTGGCGCCGGAAGTGGAGCGGGTCGAGACCCGGCGCGCCTACCTCAACGCCCTGGCCCGGGGCAGTGCGGCGTTCGACCTGATCCTGGCGGACTACTCGCTGCCCGACTTCGACGGCATCGCGGCGCTGGCGATCGCCCGCGAGCTGGTGCCCGACACGCCGTTCGTGTTCGTGTCCGGCACCCTCGGCGAGGAAACCGCCACCGAGGCCATGAGGGCGGGCGCCACCGACTACGTCATCAAGCAGCGGCTGGGGCGGCTGCCGGTGGTGGTCCGTCGCGCGCTCGCGGAAGCGGCGGAAAGAACCGAGCGGCGGGCGGCCGAGACCGCGCTCAGCGAGAGCGAGAAACGCTACCGCCTGCTGTTCACGTCGCTCGATGCCGGCTTCTGCGTCGTGGACGTGAAGTTCGACGCCGATGTCCGGCCGGTCGATTACCGCTTCATCGAGGTCAACCCGGCCTTCGAGGCGCAGACCGGGCTGCACGACGCGGCCGGCCGGTGGATGCGCGAGCTCGCCCCCGCGCACGAGCAGCACTGGTTCGACAGGCTCGGCGGTGTTGCGCTGACCGGCGAGCCGGTGCGCTTCGAGAGCCCGGCGGGTGCGCTGGGAGGCCGCTGGTACGACGTGCACGCGTTTCGCATCGGCGAGCCGAAGGCGCGGCGGGTTGCCATCCTCTTCAACGACATCTCGGCCCGCAAGCGCGCCGAGGCGGCGCTGCGCGAGCTGAACGTCACGCTTGAAGGGCGTGTCGCCGAGCGCACGGGCGAGTTGCTGGCAAGCGAGCGGCGGTTCCGGGCGATCTTCGACTCGGCCTTCCAGTTCATGGCGCTGCTCGCGGCCGACGGAACCGTGCTCGAGGTCAACCAGACCGCCATGGCCTGGATCGGCATCACCCCGAGCGGGATCGTGCACCGCCCGTTCTGGCAGGCGGCGCCGATGCGCGACAACCCGGAGCTCCAGGACAAGGTTCGTGACGCGATCCGGCACGCGGCGCTGGGCCATGTCGTCACGGGCGAACACGAGATGCGCGGCAGCGGCGAGACGCGCGCCGTGGTTGATTTCTCGCTCAAGCCTGTTCTCGGCGCGGACGGCAGCGTGGTCCACCTGATCGCCGAGGGGCGCGACGTCACGGAATTCAAGCTGGCACAGGAGCAGCTCCGCCAGGCACAGAAGATGGAGGCGGTGGGCCAGCTCACGGGCGGGCTGGCGCACGACTTCAACAACCTGCTCGCCGGCATCTCGGGCAGCCTGGAGCTGCTGCAGGCCCGCCTGGCGCAAGGGCGCATCAGCGACATCGGCCGCTATCTTGTCGCCGCCCAGGATGCCTCCAAGCGCGCGGCAGCGCTCACGCACCGGCTGCTGGCCTTCTCGCGCCGGCAGACGCTCGATCCGAGGCCGATCGATGCGAACCGCCTGGTGGCCGGCATGGAGGAGCTGATCCGTCGCACGGTGGGGCCGGCGATCCTCGTCGAGGTGGTCGCGGCGGCCGAGCTGTGGGCCACGCTGGTTGATCCGGGCCAGCTCGAGAACGCGCTGCTGAACCTGGCCATCAACGCCCGCGACGCCATGCCGGAGGGTGGCAAGATCACCATCAACACCGGCAACAAGTGGCTGGACGCGCGTGCGGCGCGCGAGCGCGATCTGGCGCCCGGCCCGTACGTGTCGCTCTGCGTCAGCGACACCGGCACCGGGATGACGCCCGACGTGATCGCTCGCGCCTTCGACCCGTTCTTCACCACCAAGCCGATCGGCCTGGGCACCGGCCTGGGCCTCTCCATGGTGTATGGCTTCGCCCGTCAGTCCGGCGGCCATGCCTGCATCAGCTCCGAGCCCGGCCGGGGCGCCGAGGTGCGTCTCTACCTGCCCCGCCACAACGGCCAGGCCGAAGGCAGGGACGAGCCGGCAGAGAAGCTGGCATCGCCGCGCGCCAGGCAGGGCGAGACGGTGCTGGTGATCGATGACGAGCCCATCGTGCGCATGCTGGTGACGGAGGTGCTGGAGGATCTGGGCTACCGGGCGATCCAGGCGGCCGACGGCGCGGCCGGGCTGCAGGTGCTGCAGTCCGGCGGCCGCATCGACCTGCTGGTCACCGACGTGGGCCTGCCCGGAATGAACGGGCGGCAGGTCGCTGATGCCGGCCGTATGTGGCACCCCGGCCTGAAGGTCCTGTTTATCACCGGCTACGCCGAGAACGCCGTGCTCAACCACGTCCACCTGTCGGCCGGCATGCACGTCCTGACCAAGCCGTTCGCGATGGACGTGCTGGCCAGCCGAATCAAGGAACTGATCAACGGGTCATAGATGTTCACGGGTGCGGCATGGTTCCAGCCGTTCCGGTGATCCTGGCGAGCTGTCGGCAGGTCTCCTATGATCAAGCCATGAGCACCATGCGCAGTGTCATCCTGGCCGTCCCTCGGATCCGCCGCCTGTATGACTCACGCAACATGTTGATTGAAGAGCGCAACCAGCTCCGTGCCAGGCTGGCGCAGCGCGAACGGCAGCTGCTCGGCGCGCGCAACGCCCGCACCACGCAATCCGGCCGGGATACGGCAACCCCGCCACTGAGCTCACCATCCCCGGCAAGTAGTCCGTTTGATCACTACAACCATGCGTTCGACCCTCTGGAGGTGATCGCCCGGCATGCCGTATCAGGCCTGCAGCCATCGCCAACGCACCTGACCAACTTCCTTGGCGTACGCATCGATCCAAAGTTTCTGCCCGCCGTGTTGGCCGGGCGCGCTGGTGAGATAGAAGACCTGCCGGTTCCAGCCAACTGGCATGCCGACATCGCCGAGTGGGGTGCAGCGCTCCGTGCGGTGGATCTGGCGCGACACAGCTTCACGATGATCGAGCTTGGCTGCGGCTGGGGCTGCTGGATGAACAACACGGGTGTTGCCGCGCGCAATGCCGGCCTTGCGGTGCAACTGATCGGTGTGGAAGGCGACCCGGGCCATATCCGGTTTGCCCGGGAGGCTCTTGCCGAGAATGGCTTCTCCCCGCAGCAGATCAACCTCCAGCACGGCATCGCGGCCTCCAAGGCGGGCTTTGCCCTGTTCCCGCGCCAGCACAGTTCGGGCCAGGACTGGGGTTTGGCGCCGGTGCTCAAAGCCACCGCAAGGCAGCGTCGGCAGGCGAGGCGCTCCGGCAGCCATGACGAGCTGCCGATGATCGCGCTGTCCGACCTGGTGGCGCCGCATCCTTATGTCGACCTCCTCCATCTCGACATCCAGGGCGACGAGGCCGACTTCATCGTCAGCTGCCTGCCGACATTGCAGCGGAAGATCGCCTATCTCCTGATCGGCACCCATTCCCGGCAGATTGAAGGGCGTATCATGGACACCCTTCTCCAAGCCGGCTGGCTGCTCGAGATCGAGCGTCCAGCCTTCTTCACCTTGTCTGAAGGACGGCCACGAGTATCCGTTGATGGCGTGCAGGGCTGGCGCAACCCGGTCCTGCTGCCATCTTTCCCATAGTCGTGCTAGTCGTCGATGTCGTAGTTCGGATGGGCGACACGTTGTGCGAACTCGCTTGGCGGACGGACCGTCTTTTCTCCGGGATACGGCCGTTTGAAGTTGGTCGCCTCGTACCAGTCGAAATGGTTCAGCGTGTATGGGTCGACGGAGTCCGCCTTTGTTGCCTTGCCGGCGAACATCCTGAGCTTCATCTTTGCCCACGCCACCTTGAGCATGCCGGTCGATGAGTGATCATCCCGCGCCTCGCTGGTCGTGACGCCCTTGTTCAGCGGCACCAGGTTTGGCAGGTGCGTCCAGGGCGAGTAGTTCGGCGTGTTCGTGAAGTCGGTGAACATGGGCGTCGCGAGAAGGTCGAACTGGTTCATGGGCGGCAGCCCCAGGATCTGCTCGATCGTCCGGGTCATGTTGACCTGGGTATACGTGGTGTGATCGGTCGGACCATACTGCACCGCCCAGGGGCTTACGATGTAGCCAGGGCTTCGGTGACCGTCGACATGGTCGACGCCGTCCTGCGCGTCATCCTCCTCCATGAAGATCGCGGAGTCCTTCCAGACCGGACTGTGGCTGATGATGTCGATGATGCGGCCGACCGCGAGATCGTTGTCCGCTTCTTCCGCGTCGACCGTAGGCGGCCCGCCGGTATGGTCATCCATCACCCACAGGATGCTCAGGCTCGGCACGGTATTTTGCGCGAGATCCTTCTGGAAATCCTGCAGCCAGATATCCACGCGGAACTGGTCCGGGATGTTGAGGTCGAAGTCCGGGAAGTTCTTGACCAGGAGCGATTCCACCGAGGGCACGGATGATTCCGTCGTGATCACGTTCTGGTACTTCAGAGTGGGCTCGCCGCCGGCTTCGAACGCCTGGCTGTCGGCATAGAACTGGGACCAGTTCGGATGCCCGAGCGGCGTCGGGAAGTTCTCGTTCTCCACATACTCGCCGTAGAGCTTGGTGCGCAGCCCGGCCGCCACGGATTGCGACCAGATGAAGCCCCGTTGCAGGTAGGCGAGGCTGTCGCCGGCGTTGCCGCCCGGATAGCTCCGCACCCAATCGGGCGACTGTATGTCGTCCGCGTACGGCGCCACCGCTTCGGTGATGTACTGGTGGCCGTCGGCGGACTGGCGGCTAGGATCGTAGAAGTTGTCCAGCAGCGGAAAGCGCGTGATCAGGTTATGCACGTTCGGCGTGTCCTTGCCGCCAAAGATTGCGAGCGACGGATCACCGTTGCCGGCCGCGACGTCGCCGAGCATCTGGTCATAGGTCCGGTTCTCGCGGACAATCAGGAACACGTGCTTGATGGTGGACGGCTCGCCGATATGCGCGGGGATCGCAACGGGCGTCGCCTGAGGGTTGGCGTAGCCCGCGGAGAAGAAGTTAGCCAGCCGGTCCCAATGGTTGTTCTCGGCGACCTGCACGGTGTCGCCAAGGATGTTGTGGGCCAGGCTGCCCAGAGGGATCAGGCTCACCGTGCCGGTGTCTTGATGGCTGTTGAAGCTGGTCACGCCATGGGCGGTGCCGAGCGATCCTTGCGTGCCGGTTCCCTTGTCATTGGCGACGAGCAGCTGGTTCGTGGCCGGATCGAGCGTCAACGATCCCGGAGCGAAGCCGACCGGGATCAAGCCGAGAAACGGCGTCGGGGTGCTCCCGCTCAGATTGACCACTTCCACGGCATTGGCGTTGTAGAGCGCCACGTAGGCGATGCCGCGGAGCCGGTCCACGGCGATGGAGGTGGGGCCGTTGGCATAGGCCGGTCCTTTGCCCGGCACCGGCAGCGGGAACTTGAGCGAGATTGTGCGCACGACGCGGTTGATACGCTTGTCGATCACCGAGATCGTGTCGTCATAGGTGTTGGAAACCAGGAGATAGGGACCGTACAAGGCCATGCCGGTCGGGTGCAGCCCGGTCGGGATCGTGGCGGTGACCGTGCCCGTGGTCAGGTCGACCACCGAGACGGTCCCGGTGGTCGAGAATCCATTGACTGGATCGGCAACGATTGGCGTGCCCGCGGACAGAACCTGGAAATCGCTCTGGACCGCGGCACGGCCGCCTTCGTTGCTGACATAGGCAGTGTCGCCGTCCAGGACGATGCTGTTCGGCGAGTTGCCGACCCTGATCTGACCGACCATCGACGGCGTGGGCTGATTGAGGTCGATCGTGGCTAGCGTGTTGTTCTGGTTGAGCAGCGCATAGGCGGTCTTGCCGTTCTTCGAGAACGCGAGGCCGCCCGGATAGGAGGTCGAGGTGGTGTAGAGTTGACCGCAAGGCTCGCCGTAATCGCCGATCGGGCTGTTTGGGAAGCAATCAATGAACGCGGTGTTGGGGGGCACCGAGACATGCGCCACGTCCGAAAGCAGACCGTTTGCTCCCACCCTAGCAACGCTGACATAGCTGTCGTCCTGGCTCAGGATCAGCGTGTTCCCGTCGGGCGAATAGGCGATGCCGCCGTAGCTGCCCGAGCTGTCCTTGAAGGGCAGGTATTTCTGCAGCACCTTTCCGGTGCGGGTGTCGAACACTTGAACGGCGGCGGTGGGGCTGCCCTCGGTAAGAACCGCGGCGGTATAGCTGTTCGGCTTCGGGTTGACCGCCACCGCCTTGGCCCGGACCGGGCTGCCGAGATCAACCTGCACTCCGGCCGGAGTGATGATGGTGCCGTTGCTGACGACGATCGAACCGTTCTGCTGCGGACCAACGGTGTAGGTGGGAAATTCCTGCGACGGTGCAGCGACCGCTGGAGCCACCAACCACGTCGCGAGCAAGCCTGAAAGCGGGCGTAGGCGTTTCATGCGCGACATCGTTTTCTTCCTTGCATCGTTCGTCAGGTTGGTGTCAGCTTAGGCGAGTGAAAGCGGAGTGTCCGTCTACGTCTGCATCGTAGGCGACAGGCATTAGCAGCCTTTGCCGCGCAAATCGCATCGACCGACATGACAGAACCATGAAAATGCGCGAACGGAACGGTCGCCTTGACGTTCGCAGGCGCGCTTACGTCACAGGGGACGCCGCACGGTCGTCCGGCACTTCAACGGGCACAAGGTGATCCGGCACAGGCGCTGCGCCATCATCCAGCAGAGCGCGCAACGCACCGAGCCAGGGCTCGTAGCGACGCCATTTCTCGACCGCGTCCCGGTAGATCGGTTGGCGCGCCTGCCACCGGCTCGGCGTCTTGACCGCACGCGGATTACGTTCCGGATGCGCGCACGCCTCTTCCCACTCCAGGCCGCATGAGGCGATGATCCGGCGGATCGTCGCCTCCGGCGCACGGGTCAGCTGCTCGTACTCGATTTCAACAAAACGGTTCGCCGGCAGAACCCGGCGCCAATGCTCGGTCAGGCGCTGGTAGCCGCGGATGTAGCGCACCAGCTCCATCCCGCCGGTCGGAAAAGCGAGTTGCGGATTGAACAAGGTCTGGTGAACCGACAGCGCCGTATCGATCGCCGCCCGCCGGCAGTGCAGCAGGATGGCTTGCGGCAGGGCGAGATGGATCAGCCCGGCCCAGAGGAAATTGAACGGCATCTTGTCCGTCACCCGCGCGGCACCCGGGGCGGTCTCGTGCAGCAGCGCCAAGTAGTCCGACCCCATCTGCGCCAGCAGCCGCCCATCGAGCGGCGCCGGACCTTCCGCCAGCCACCGGGCCCCGCGCTCGTTCCAGAAGTTGAGTTCGCCGCCGGCGCCGAACTGCGAGTGGCTCGAGACGACCTGCTCGGTCAGCGTCGTCCCGGAGCGCGGCATGGCCATGATCAGCACCGGGGCGGCATCGCTGCGGCCGGGCGTCTGGTCCGCGATCCGTTGCGGGGAGAAATACGAGATCAGGCGATCAACCTGCAACTCGAACGATGCCGCATCGAACGGCGTCAGCCTGCGTCTGATCGTGTCGGCCGCATCGAAATGCTGCATCGCTGCCTGGTAGTCGCCAAGATCATCCTGCGCCTTGCCAAGCGCCAGATGCACCCGGATGCGCTGCTCCGACGGCAGTTCCGGGTTTGCGAGCGCCACCTGCATCCTGGGCAGCAGGTGGATATCGTCCGGCGTCGTCCGCCGACATCTGACCAGGTCGTAGTAGCTCCCTGCCATCAGCGGCCCGGCCTCGACGGCATGCATGAAATGCGCCCGCGCCTCGTTGAAGCGCCCGTCATCGGCGAGCAGGTTGCCGAGCAGATCGTGGGCGACCGCATGATGCTGATCGCGTGCCAGCAGGTGCCGCAACACCCGCTCGGCGTCGCGGTCTAGCCCCTCCGCCAGCAGCGCGCGTGCCTCGCCGAGCCGTCCGAAGCTGTTTCTCCGTCCTGAAGCGGCTGCGCGCCGGAAGCACCCGATCGCCTCCTCGCGATGACCCAGCGTGAAGACGAGCGAGCCGGCCCGGTACCAGGCTTCCGCCAGCGATGGCTGCAGCTCGGTCGCACGATCATAGGCCAGGATCGCGTTGCGGACATCGCCTGCACGTTCCAGCGCGAGACCCAGACGGAAATAGGCGTCCGTGTAGGCGGGCTGGAGGGCGACCGCGCGGCGGAACGCGGTGATCGCCTCATGGAAAGCACCGGCCTCGAGGCAAGCGAGACCGAGATCGTGCTGGATCGCCGCGTTGGCCGGATCAAGCAGGGCGGCCTCACGCAACGGCTTGATCGCTTCGCCCGCTCTTCCCGCTTGAAGCTCCTGGACGGCTCTCGTGATGGCAGAGGAGGGACGCTGCGGTCGCTGCGGCATGGGCGGGACTATAGATTGCCCCGCCTGGATCACAACCGATGGCGCTGCTGAAGGGAGTTGGCGGAGACGCTGGTCCGATCGCCGAACATGCTTGCGCGTGGTGCGGGTCGATCCGAGATCGGAGCGGTGGCCGTCGCCGTCACCCGGTCAAGGCGATGCTTCTCCTGTTCGGGGTGTCACCTTGATCTCGGACCGGGCGGCCCGCTGCAGGTCGCGGGCCGCCGGGGGGGGGGCCCGGGGGGCCGGGCCCCCCCCCCGCGACGGCGCGTGCCTCGCTCCGGCAGCGCTCCCGCACCTCCCAAGGGTGCGTGCTCGCGCGTGGCCTCGATCACCCGCGGCTGGCTCGCATGGGCGGCGAGCACCATGCCGAGCTCCGAGCCGGGCTGGTTCAGCATCACCGATCGCCACGCCACGCGCAGGCAGCCGGCATGACGCCTCCGGGAATGACGCACACAGCCCTTGCCCCGAAGCGGCCAAGGCGCCAAGTTGTCCGTTGTAGTGATGTGGATTACACGACAATACTAGAAGCAGGACAGTTTTGGAGTGTAAATCCATCGAACATGGTGCCTCGTTCGTGGAATCCGGGGCCAGGGTGCCGCAGCCCATGGCCGCGAACGTCCCCACCGACCTGCTGCGCTCGTTCGTGGCGATCGTCGATGCCGGCTCGATGGCGCAGGCCGCCGACAGGATCTTCTCACTCCCTTGGCGCTGTCGCTGCAGATGAAGCGGCTGGAGGAGCTGATCCAGCAGCGCCTGTTCCGTCGCCAGGGACGCTCGCTGTTGCTGGCCGTGCGCGGAGAGGAGCTGCTCGGACTGGCGCGGCAGATGCTCAGCCTGAACGACCGGATCTTCGCCTCCCTCGGCGCGGTGCGCGCGCCGGAGCCGATCCAGCTCGGGCTGGTGCAGGATTTTGCCGACACCATCCTGCCCGGCGCGCCTACCGGATCATGCTCGAAACCCCAAACCTGCCCGGCATGCGCGCGGGGGTGCGGGCGGGGCTCGGCGTCACCAGCGTCACCCGCGAGTTCGCGGCCGCCGATGGATTGCCGATGCCGGCACCGGGAACCTTGCCGCCGCTTGCATCGATCGACACGCTGCTGCTGCAGCGCGCCGGCCTTTCGGACGCGGCCGCCGATCTGGTGCAGTTGCTGGAAGAGGCGACCGGAACCCCGGCCTAGGCGACGCCGCCCGCGCATCGGGCGCGGATATCAACCAGTGTTGTCGGGATCATCCCCTCACACGCAGAACCGAGGATATGCATGCCATCCATGCTGCACCGGCGCTCGCTGCTTTCTGGTTCGGCCGCGGCACTTCCCCTGGGCATGCTCCGGTCGCGGCCTGCGCGCGCAGCCGGGTCGCGCACCATCCGGATCGGCTATCAGCGCTACGGCACGCTGATCCTGCTGAAGCATCTCGGCCTGCTCGAGAAGGTGCTGGCGAGGACCGGTGACGCCGTCACTTGGAGCGAGCATCCTGCCGGTCCGCAGATGCTGCAGGCGATGGGCGTCGGCGCGGTCGATTTCGGTATCACCGGGGACACGCCGCCGATCTTCGCCCAGGCGGCGCGCAACAGCATCGTTTATGTGGCGCACGAGCCGAAGGCGCCGTTCGGCGAGGCCATCATCGTGCCGCAGAACAGTCCGCTGCGAACCGTGCGAGACCTGCGCGGCAAGACGGTCGCCCTGAACCGGGGCTCGAACGTGCACTGGCTGCTGCTGATGGCGCTGCGAAAGGCCGGCCTCACCAGTGCCGATATCGTGCCGGCCTATCTGCCGCCGGCCGCCGGACGGGCGGCGTTCGACAGCGGGCGCGTCGATGCATGGGCGATCTGGGACCCATACCTGTCATCGGTGCAGACCGCCTCCAACCCGCGCGTGCTCACCACGGCGGACGGGCTGGTGGGCAACCGGCAGTTCTTTCTGGCCGATCGCGGCTTCGCCGCCGCGCACCCGGACCTGATCTCGATCGTGCTCGAGCAGATCAAGCGTTCCGACGCCTGGTCGCAGGCCCACCCCGCAGAGGTGAGCCAGTATCTTGCCACCGATACCGGCCTGCCGCTGCCGGTGGTCAGGCGGGCGGTGGACCGGTTGACCTATGGTGCCACGGCGATCACGCCCGACATCGTGGCCGAGCAGCAGCAGATCGCCGACAGCTTCACCGCCCAGCACCTGCTGCCCGGGTCGGTCGACGTCAACGATGCGGTTTGGAAGCCGTCCTGATCCGGCTCAAACGGCAGACGGCTCCTCGACGCCGAGGGCGGACAGCAGGGTCGTGCGCAGCCGGGCGAAATCCGGCTCCGCGTGCCGGCGCGGACGCGGCATGTCGATGGTCGCCTGCGTGCGTATGCGGCCATGCTCCAGCACCACCGCCCGGTCCGCCAGCAGCAGCGCCTCGTCCACGTCATGGGTGACCAGCAGCACCGCGCAACGGTGGCGCTGCCAGAGTTCGCCCACCATGCCTTGCATGCGCAACCGGGTCAGCGCATCCAGCGAGGCAAACGGCTCATCCAGCATCAAGAACTCCGGCTCGCGCACCAGTGCTCGGGCGATGCCGGCCCGCTGCGCTTCCCCGCCGGACAAGGTGAGCGGCCAGGCATCCAGTCGGTGACCGAGCCCGACCTCCTCCAGCGCCGCCTGCGCGCGGCCGCGGGCATCGCGTCCGGCCAGGCCGAGCGCCACGTTCTGCCAGACCCGCTTCCAGGGCAGCAGGCGGGATTCCTGGAACACCACCGCGACCTCGCCCGGCACCTCGATGCGCCCGTCGGTGATGCTGTCGAGCCCCGCCAGCGCGCGCAGCAGCGTGGTCTTGCCCGATCCGCTGCGTCCCAGCAGGGCGACGAACTCGCCGCGTCCGACCTCCAGGTCCAGCGAGTCGAGCACTGCCGGGCCGCCGAATTGCCGGGTGAGACCGGCGATGCGGATCGCCGGCTCCGGCCGATAGTCCATGTTCATGCGCGCGGTCCCGGAGGGTGGTGGGAGATCATTTCAGGTTCGACGGGCGCCAGATCAGCGCGCGTGCCTCGATGCTGCGCACGAGCTGATCCGAGACCAGCCCGAGAGCCGCATAAATGAACAGCCCGACCAGGATGATGTCGGTGCGCAGGAAGTCCTGTGCATCCATCATCATGTGGCCGATGCCGCTGTTGGCGTTGATCTGCTCGGCGACCACCAGCATCAACCAGGAGATGCCCACCGCGAAGCGCAGCCCGAGCAGGAAATCCGGCAGGGCGCCGGGCAGGATCACGTGCCGGATGGTCTGGGCACGCGACAGGCCAAGGGTGCGCGCCATCTCCAGCAGCTTGGGATCCACCCCGCGCACGCCCTTGAACAGGTTGAGATAGATCGGAAACAGCGCGCCGAGGGCGACCAGCGCCACCTTCGGGGTCTCGCCGATGCCGAACCACAGAATGAACAACGGCACCATCGCCAGCACCGGCATGGTCCGGGCCATCTGCATCGGCGCGTCCACCGCGTTCTCGCCGGTGCGCGACAGTCCGGCCACCAGCGCCAGGACGACCCCGGCGGCAACCGCGATGGCCAGGCCGCTGGCTGCGCGCACGAGCGAGACCAGCAGATTGCGGGTGAGCGTGCCGTCCAGGCTGAGAGACCAGGCGGTGCGGGCGATCTGCAACGGCGAGGCCAGGGTCTGCGACGACACCAGCCCGAGCGAGGACGCCGCCTGCCAGGCCAGCAGAATCAGCAGCGGCGAGATCAGCCGGTGCCATCCTGCGGGCGAGCCGCCCAGGCTGGACCCTGCCAGCTTGGATCGCGCCACCCTGGATCGTGCCACCCTGGATCGTGCCGGCGCAGCTTTCGAGCCAGACACCCCGCGCAGGATCTGCCTGGATCGAGGGCGCTGGCCTGCGGATGCCGGTGCCGTGGTCGTTTCGAGCATGCGGAGATCCCTGGTGGCACAGCCCGGACCACGATCCGGGGTCGTGGATAGCAATGATTTGTGGAACACCTGACCATCCGTCAAGGCGCCAAGTCAATCGCCATACGTTGTTCGAGCGTGGATAACGGCGCTGCCTTATTAAAACGCGATCAA
Organism: uncultured Acetobacteraceae bacterium; assembly: GCA_964252545.1. Taxonomy (GTDB): domain Bacteria; phylum Pseudomonadota; class Alphaproteobacteria; order Acetobacterales; family Acetobacteraceae; genus Lichenicoccus. Next base: position 91,661 of record CAXUNX010000001.1, read on the forward strand.
CAAGCGTTGTTTCAGGCCGGCTGCGGCATTCCTGGCATCCGCCTACGGCCCGTAGCGCAGGGAGGTGAACAGCGTGCGAGGATCGTTGTGGGCGGCTGCCCAGAGCACCGGCACGCCCTTGCCCTACACGGGGTCACGCCCTGAAACCGACAGGAGAGCACGGTGGGCGGGGTGAACCGGGAACATGGAGGCACCGGCGGTGGTTCGTGCGGTTCGCTGCGGTCATTCCTGACCAGTGACGCGGCATCGCGTTTTTCCTGAACCCTTTCCGCACTTCGCCGCCTCTCGTGCTGGAGGGTCGAAAGATGTCGAGGTGGACAGGTGGCGAACTGGTCGAGGCGGCCCAGCGGGGTGAGCCCGGAGCGGTTGAACGGCTGCTGTGCCAAGCCCGGCCGGATCTGCGTCGCGTCGCGCGGCGGGCTTGCCGCGGCCCGGAGGATGCGGAGGACGCCGTCCAGCACGCGCTCTGGACGTTGCAGCGCCAGGTCGGTGCGCTGCGCACCGCGTCCGCCGTTGCAGCCTGGCTGTTCCGCGTGGTGGCGCGCGAGTGCCGGAGGCTGCTGGGGCTGCGAAGGCCACCCGCGGCGCCGGCCCTGCTTGACGACTTGCAGGCAACGCCCGTGCCCATGGGGCTTCGGCACGATCTTGCGCGCGCCATCGAGGCCGTGGCCGAGCCTTACCGGGCGGCGTTGATCCTCCGCGACGTGGAGGAGCTGACCGCGCCTGAGGCGGCCGCGGTGCTCGGCATCACGCCCGAGGCGCTCAAGAGCCGCCTGCACCGCGCACGCGCCGAGGTGCGGGAGCGGCTCGTGGCCGGCGGCTACCTGTCTGGGGGTGACCTATGACCACCATAGCCTGGCACCTGCTGCGCGGCTTGGGCGCGGTGCTGGTTGCGGCGGTGCTTCTTCCGCACGCCGGCCCGTCCTCCGCCGCGCTTTTGTTGCTGCCTGCAGCAGCGCTGCTGCTGCGCGGTTGCCCCATGTGCTGGCTGCTCGGCTTGGCCGAGCGCCTGCGCGCCCTTTCCAACCAGCGAGGCTGACGAGCCATGCCCTACCAGGACCCATCCGACTTCCGTTTGCTGCCCGAGATGGCCCGGCTCGCCCGGCCCGAGGCGGAGGCGTTCCTTGTCTTCGACAAGGCAGCCGGCCGCGGCGACGGCGCGATCCCTCCCAAGTACCGCGAACTGATCGCGCTCGCGGTGGGATTGACGACGCAGTGCGCCTACTGCCTGGACGTTCACACCGGACGCGCCTTGGAAGCGGGCGCCACACGGGAAGAATTGGCCGAGGTGGCGTTCATCGCGGCGTCTCTTCGGGCCGGAGCGACGCTCGGCCACGGATTGATGATGCTGCGCTTAGCCGAGCAGGGCGGAAGGCCGGACCGGACGGCGCCGGAATAGCTTCGCCCGTGCGGGCGCGGTCAGGCCGGAGATCGACGAGGCCGTGTGCTGAAGCCCAAGGCGGCGATGCGCCGCCGCCGGCAGGGGGGAGACGGTCACGCTTTCCACCTGCGGCGAGGAGGCGGTCGCGCTTCTGGCGGGCTGCGCCTGCTTCCACGCACTGTTGGGCGGCATCGAGGTCTTGCTGCTGGTCAACCGGCGGTTGAACCCCGACGTGCTGTGCGCACGCGCCTCCGCCCAGGATGTCGCCGACAGCTTCACCGCGGCGAGCCTGCTTTCCGGGCATGTCGGCGTGGCGCCCTGGTTCAGCGACGCGTTGACGCCGTTGCTGGCCCGGGCCTGAGCCGGTGCGACAGCGCCCGCTCTCTGCCGCCAGGCTCGCCGGATTCCACTGCCATGCATCGTGCTGAGACAGGCCAAGCCAGGATTGACTTACCAGAGTCAGTCGTCAAAAACTGATGCCAGCTTCATTGAACTATTCTGCTGCGTGGTTAGGAGTGCCTGATGCCGCATCGCTGCCGGCTGCTGTGGCTGGCCTCGATCCTCCTCGTCGCCTCCGGCGGAGCGGCAGCGCATGCGCAGGACACCCTGCTCAATGTCAGCTACGACCCGACCCGCGAGCTCTACAAGGACGTGAACCAGGGTTTCGCCCTGGAATGGAAGCGCCGGACCGGCCAGGAGGTGAGCATCAGGACCTCGCACGGCGGCTCGGGCGCGCAGGCCCGTTCGGTGCTGGACGGGTTGCAGGCCGATGTGGTGACGCTCGGCCTTGCATGGGACATCGACGTGCTGGCCCAGCATAAGCTGCTGGACGCGGGCTGGGCTGCACGCCTGCCGAACCATTCGGTGCCATACACCAGCACGGTGGTGTTCCTGGTCCGCACGGGCAATCCGAAGGCGCTGCGCGACTGGGGCGATCTGGTGCGCGACGGCGTCGAGGTGATCACGCCCAACCCCAAGACCAGCAGCGGCGGTCGCTGGAGCTATCTCGCCGCTTACAGCTGGGCGCTGCACCGTCCAGGCGGCAGCGAGCAGGGTGCCCGCGCCTTTCTCAAGGCGCTCTACAAGCATGTTCCGATCCTCGATACCGGGGCGCGCGGCGCCACCAACAGCTTCGTGCAGCGCGGGGAAGGCGACGTGCTGCTGGCCTGGGAAGACGAGGCGCTGCTGGCGGCGCGGGAGTTCGGCCGCGGTCAGTTCGACATCGTTTATCCATCCAGCAGCATCGAAGCGGAGCCGCCTGTCGCCTGGGTGGACAGCGTCACCGCAAGCAAGGGCACCACGAGCCTGGCACGGGCCTATCTGCAGTTCCTGTTCAGCCATGACGGCCAGGAACTTGCGGCCAGGCATCATTACCGCCCGATCGATCCCGCGGTGTTCGCCGAGCACAAGGCCGACTTCCCGGCGGTCAAGACCTACAACATCAGCGGCCTCGGCGGCTGGAAGACGGTGCAGGCGCAGGATTTCGCGGATGGCGGCGTGTTCGACTCGATCTACGCGGGCGGAAAATGACCGTTCCGGGCGCCGTGCTCGCCCGGCGCCGGTCGCACCTGCCGGTGATACCCGGCCTGCCGCTCTCGCTCGGCATCACCATGGCCTGGATCTCCCTGCTGGTGCTGTTGCCGCTGGCGGCCCTGGTTGCGCGGCCCTGGGAACATGGGCCGGCCTGGCTGCTGCACTCCTTGATGCAGCCGCGCGCGCTGGCGGCGCTGCGCTTGTCGTTCGGCACGGCGATGCTGGCCGCCCTGGTCTGCACGCTGGCCGGCCTGTTGCTGGCCTGGGTGCTGGCGAGGGTGCGGCCGCCCGGCTGGCGGGTGCTTGACTCGGTCGTCGACCTGCCCTTCGCGCTGCCCACCGCGGTCGCCGGCATCACCCTGACCACGCTCTATAGCCGCACCGGCTGGATCGGTGCGCCGCTGGCCGGCCTCGGGATCAAGCTCGCCTACACGCCTGCCGGAATCATGATCGCGCTGGTCTTCGTCGGTCTGCCGTTCGTGGTGCGCAGCACGCTGCCGGTGCTGCACGCGCTGCCGCGCGAACTCGAGGAAGCGGCGCAGACCCTCGGCGCCGGCCCCGGTCAGATCGCGCGTCGGGTGCTGCTGCCCGCGATCCTGCCTGCAGTGGTGACCGGCTTCGGGCTTGCATTCGCGCGTGGCGTGGGTGAGTACGGCAGCGTCATCTTCATCGCCGGCAACCAGCCGGCACGTTCGGAGATCGCGCCGCTGCTGATCGTCATCCGGCTGCAGCAGTTCGACTATGCCGGGGCGGCGGCGATCGGACTGGCGATGCTGCTCGCCGCGGCGGCGATCCTGCTGGTGCTCGGCCTGGCGCGCGCGGCACTGCCCGCAAGCCGCACCGCCCCATGACGGCGACGTGGCCCGACCGCGTGAGCAGGATGCTGCTCGGCGCTCTTGCCTGGTTGATCGCCCTCCTGCTTCTGCTGCTGCCGCTGGCCTCGCTGTTCAGCGAGGCGCTGCGTCAGGGTGCCAGGGCGGCGCTCGCCAGCCTGAACGATCCTGATTCCCTGGCGGCGATCCGGCTGAGCCTGATCGTGCTGGCGGTCGCGGTGCCGATCAACACCCTTGGCGGCGCGTTCGCCGCATACGCGCTCACCCGGTTCGAGTTTCCGCTGCGCAGTGCGTTGCTGGTGCTGGTCGAGCTGCCGCTGTCCGTCTCGCCGGTGGTGTCGGGGCTGGTCTGGGTTCTGCTGTTCGGCGCGCATGGCTGGTTCGGTCCGGCATTGTTGCACAACCACATCCGGATCGTGTTCGCTCTCCCCGGCATCCTGCTTGCCACCCTGTTCGTCACCTTTCCGTTCGTGGTTCGCACGGTCATGCCGGTCCTTGAGGCACAGGGGCGCGACAACGAGGAGGCGGCGACCATGCTCGGCGCGGGCTTTGCCGACATCTTCCTGCGGATCACCCTGCCTGGGGTCGGATGGGCGCTGGTATCCGGCGTGCTGCTGTGCGCGGCGCGCGCGCTGGGAGAGTTCGGCGCGGTTTCGGTGGTCTCGGGCCACATCCCGGGGCTTACCGAGACAGTGCCGCTGCGCATCGAGACCCTCTACAACGACTATCAGAGCGTCGCCGCCTTTTCGCTGGCAGCCCTGCTTGCGGTGCTTTCGGGACTGACCCTGGCGCTTCGCGGCGTGCTGCAATGGCGGCACGGGTTGATGCGCAGCGATGCCGCATGAGGAGGCGCGCGTGAAGGATTTCGTCGCCAGCCCGCCTGGTGTCGCGCTCAGCGGCATCACCTGCCTGTTCGGACAGACTCCAGCGGTGCGGAACATCGATCTTGACGTGCTGAGGGGCGAGTTCCTGGCCCTGGTCGGCCCATCCGGCGCCGGCAAGACCACGTTGCTGCGCATCATCGCCGGACTGCAGCCTGACTATTCCGGCAGGCTCTGCATCGGCAGGCGCGACGTCACCCGGATCTCGGCGCGGGAGCGCAACATCGGCTTCGTTTTCCAGAACTACGCCCTGTTCGCGCACATGAGCGTTGCCGAGAACGTGGCCTTCGGGCTGCGTGTGCGTCCGAGGCGCCGGCGGCCGGATCGTCACGCGATCGGCGCCCG
>CAXUNX010000002.1:0-68461 GCA_964252545.1 uncultured Acetobacteraceae bacterium
CCGTAATCCACGGCTGCAGAAGGATCTCAAAAGTGTCGGCAGCTGGCTGGGACGTGCCTGGATCGACCTCGTGACGATCGAGAGCCGGCCTAAGGTCGAGGCGCTGCTCGACGACGCGTTGCGGGCACAGGGGCCGCACTTGCGCCACCTCAACCATCCCGCCGTCGAGGGCGCCGACGTCGCGATCCAGTATGCCGCGGTCGGCATCGACAAGGACGGCACGATCGCGGCGTTCGGCAACGATCTGCGCCCGCTTTCGGTGCTGCAGCAGCGTCTGGTCGAGGCGCAGCAATCGCTCGAGCGCGATTATTCCAGCCTCAGGAGGGCGCAGCAGCGCTACCGCCTGCTGTTCGACACCTCGCTGGATCCGTTGATCGTGCTGGATGCCGCCAGCCTGAAGGTGCTGGAGTTCAACACCGCCGCGCGCGAGCTGATCAAGCCGACCAGCGGACGCGGCTGGTCCTTTGACGATCTTTTCGATCCGCGGGAGCGCGCCGCAGTGGGCCGCTTCCTTGCCACCATGCGCGTGTCCGGGCGCGCGGACGCGCTGCGCTCGCGCCTCGCCGCGTCCGAACAGTCCGGCGTCCGGGAGATGACGCTGTCCGCATCCCTGCTGCACGAGGACGAAGGAACGCTGCTGCTGGTGCGGCTGTCGCTCGCGGCTTCCGCCGCGACCCTGAACGGATCCACGCTCAACGGGCGCCTGCTCACCGCCCTCGAGCAGGCACCGGACGGCTTCGTGTTCACCGACGAGGCCGGCGGCGTGCTTGCCGCCAACGCGGCCTTCCTGGAGATGGCGCAGCTCGCCTCGGTTGATCAGGCGCGCGGGCGCAGGCTTGCCGACTGGCTCGGCCGTGCCGGCATGGAGGTCGACATGGACGTGCTGATTGCCAACCTGCGGCAGCGCGGATCGGTGCGGCTTTATGCGACGGAGCTACGCGGGCAGCATGGGCTTGAAACCAGCGTCGAGATTTCCGCGGTCACCGTGCGCGGTTCCGACCCCGTCGCCTACGGCTTCGCGATCCGCGACGTTGCCCGGCGGATCGCCTCCAACGACCGCAAGCCGATCGCCGACATCGGACGCTCGCCCGAGCAGCTGGTTGAGCTGATCGGACGCGTTTCCTTGAAGGACCTGGTGCGCGATGCGACCGACGTGATCGAGCGACTCTGCGTCGAGGCGGCGCTGAAGCTTTCCGGCGACAACCGTGCCGCTGCCGCCGAGATGCTCGGGCTGAGCCGCCAGAGCCTGTATGTCAAGCTGCGGCGCTACGGACTTGGCGATCTTGACGAGGCCATCGAGGCGGGAAACGCCGAATGACAACGCTCGCGGCAGCGTCCCGCGCGGCCTCCGCCCCCAAGCCGGCCGACCGCGTCACCCCCGCGCCGGGCGCCCTGCTCGCGCTGCTCAAGCCGATCACCTGGTTCGCGCCGATGTGGGCGTTCGGCTGCGGCCTGGTCTGTTCGGGCCGGTCGATCGGCGCGCATACGCTGACCGCGGCGGCCGGGATCGTTCTGGCCGGACCGCTGCTTTGCGGCACCAGCCAGGCGGTGAACGACTGGTTCGACCGCCACGTCGACGCGATCAACGAGCCTGGCCGTCCGATCCCGTCCGGCCGGGTTCCGGGGCGCTGGGGGCTCGCCCTGGCGATCGGCTGGAGCGCGCTCTCCCTCGCACTGGCGCTGGCGCTCGGGCCGTGGGTGTCGGTTGCGGCCGGGCTCGGCCTGGCGCTCGCCTGGGCATACAGCGCGCCGCCTGTGCGGCTCAAGCGCAACGGCTGGTGGGGCAACCTCGCGGTCGGCATCTGCTATGAAGGGCTGCCCTGGTTCGCGGGGGCTGCGGTGCTGCAATCCGCCATGCCGGACGGCCGGATCATCCTGGCTGCCCTGCTCTACAGCCTCGGCGCGCACGGCATCATGACGCTGAACGACTTCAAATCGATCGAAGGAGACAGGCAGATGGGCATCGCCTCGCTGCCGGCGCAGCTCGGCGCGCCGCAAGCCTGCCGGGTCGCCTGCCTGGTGATGGCGGCGGCGCAACTGGCCATGCTGTTGCTTCTGGCCCGATGGGGCTTCGGCCTCTATGCGGCCGCGGTCGGCGCGCTGCTTGCGGCACAGCTGGTGCTGATGGCGCGTCTGCTGGCCGCACCCGGCGCACGCGCCCCCTGGTACAACGCCACCGGAACCAGCCTTTACGTGATCGGCATGCTGGTCACCGCGTTTGCGCTGCGGCCATGAGTGCTCGCACCTTCGACGTGATCGTGGTGGGCGGCGGTCCGGCGGGTGCTACGGCGGCGCGCGACCTTGCCGCGCGCGGACGTTCCGTGCTTCTGCTTGAACGCGGCGGCCGCATCAAGCCGTGCGGCGGCGCAATCCCGCCGCGGCTGATCTCGGACTTCGCGGTGCCCGAGCATCTGCTGGTGGCGCGTGCGCGCAGCGCGCGGATCATCTCGCCCGCGGACCGTATCGCCGACATGCCGATCGATGGCGGCTTCGTCGGCATGGTCGACCGCGAGAATTTCGACGAATGGCTGCGCACGCGCGCGCAGCAGGAGGGTGCGGAGCGGTTGTGCGGCCGCTTCGAACGGATCGGCCGCGACAGTGACGGCACCGCTCTGGTGCAGGGCACGGCCGACAACACGCCGTTCAGTCTGCGCGCACGCTGCGTCATCGGGGCGGACGGCGCGCGTTCCGGCGTCGCCAAGCAGGCGATCCCCGGTGCGGAGCGCATGCGCTACGTTTTCGCCTATCATGAAATCATCCGCTCTCCGCGCGGCTCCGCGTTCGACGGCGCGCGCTGCGATGTGTACTACCGCGGCAGCCTGTCGCCGGATTTCTACGGCTGGGTGTTTCCGCATGGCGACACCACCAGCGTCGGACTTGGCAGTGCGCAGAAGGGCTTCTCGCTGCGCGGGGCCACTCGCGCGCTTCGCGAAAGTGCCGGGCTTGCCACGGCCGAGACGATCCGGCGCGAAGGAGCGCCGATCCCGATGAAGCCGCTGCGGCGCTGGGACAATGGACGCGACGTGGTTCTCGCGGGGGACGCCGCCGGCGTCGTGGCGCCGGCCTCCGGCGAGGGACTCTATTACGCGATGACCGGCGGAGCGCTCGCGGCCGAGGCCGCCGATGCGTTCTGCGCCAGCGGCGATCCGCGCAGCCTGCGGCAGGCCAGACGCCGCTTCATGCGCGCGCATGGCCAGGTGTTCCTGGTGCTCGGCTTTATGCAGCGCTTCTGGTATCGCAACGACTGGCGCCGCGAGCGCTTCGTCAGCATCTGCCGCGATCCCGACGTGCAGCACCTCACCTGGGCGGCCTACATGACCAAGGAGTTGGTGCGGGCGAAGCCGGCGGCGCATGCCCGGATCTTCTGCAAGAACATCCTCCACCTGACCGGCCTTGCCGCCACATGAACACTCCCGTGATCGTCGCCGTCTGCTCGACGATCGGCGTGCTGGGGGTGGGTGGCGCGCTGACCACGATCGGGCCGTGGTACGCGTCGCTCAGGAAGCCGCGCTGGCAGCCCCCCAACTGGCTGTTCGCACCGGTCTGGACGCTGATCGGCGGACTGACCACCTGGTCGGCCGTGGTCGGCTGGCACGCGCTCCGGAGCCCGTCGCAACGGGAAATGCTGGTCGGCCTGTTCGTGGTGAACGGCGCGCTGAACATCCTGTGGAGCCTGCTGTTCTTCAATCGCAGGCGGCCCGACCTCGCGCTGATCGAGGTCGTGCTGCTTTGGCTGTCGATCGCCGCCCTGATGTTCGATCTGGCGCCTGCCTCGCCGCTCGCGGCGTGGCTGCTGGCGCCCTATCTCGCCTGGGTCTCGGTCGCGGCCTTCCTCAATCTTGCGATCGTTCGTTTGAACCCTTCACGCGCCATCTGATCGGTCCCGCCATGAACCCTTCCGACATCGCCGTTGCAGAGAAAGCCCGCTTCGCGCTCGAGAACCTCGTCACCGCACGCGCAGCACCGTCGCACGGCATCGAAGTGCCACGCCACCGTCCGAGCCTGCCGCTGCGCGTGGGCACCCGCGGTTCGCCTTTGGCATTGACCCAGACACGCGCCTTTCTGGCCAGCCTGGCGCGGCTCTGCCCGCGGCTGCAGGAGATGGACGTGTTCCGTGAGCAGGTCATCCGCACCACGGGCGACGCGGTGCAGGACCGTCCGCTGGCGGAGCTCGGCGGCAAGGGGCTGTTCGCAAAGGAGATCCATGAGGCGCTGGCGGACCGCCGGATCGATCTTGCAGTGCACAGCCTGAAGGATCTGGAAACCGAGCTGCCTGCCGGCATCGTGCTCGCCTGCACAACCACGCGCGAGGACCCGCGCGACGCGCTGATCCTGAGCGACGAATGCGCGGCAGGCGATGAGCGCGACCCGTATGCCGGTTTGAAGCAGGGCGCCCTGATCGGCACGGCGTCGGTGCGCAGACAGGCGCAGCTGCTGCACGCCCGGCCCGATCTGCGCGTCGCCATGCTGCGCGGCAACGTGCAATCCAGGCTCGACAAGATCCGGCACGGCGAATGCGACGCGAGCCTGCTTGCGCTGGCCGGGTTGCGCCGGCTTGGGCTGGAAGGCGAAGCGTCGGTGGTGCTGGACCCGGCGGTGATGGTGCCGGCCGGCTGCCAGGGCGTGGTCGGGATCACCGTGCGCGAGGAATCCACCGAGTTGCGCATGCTGCTCAAGACGATCGAGGACGAGTCGGCACGCGTCACCGCCACGGCCGAGCGTGCCCTGTTGCGCACACTGGACGGTTCATGCCGTTCGCCGATCGGTGCCTATGCCGAGATGCTGGCCGGAGGCACCCTGCGGCTCACCGGACTGATTGCCCGTGCGGACGGATCCTTCCTGTTGCGGCGATCGCTGCACGGGCTTGCCGCGGATGCGGAGGCGCTCGGCCGCGAGCTCGCGCATGGGCTTCGCGCCGACAGCCCGGGCGACATCTTTCGCTAGAACAGGGCGGACGGGCGCAAAAACGCCAACCCGTCGAGCACGCCCTCGCCGGACGCGAACGATCGCTCAGTGACAGCCGAAACGGATTTCCGAAAGGCACTCCAGCACGCCCGCGAGCTTTTCCTTTTCGAACGGCTCGACCCGGGTGTCGCGGCACAACCGGGTCTGCACCTCGCTCAGCACTTCCACCGCATGCACGGTATCCGGATCGATGTCGGCGCGGTTGGCTTCCGGCAGCAGGAACAGCAACAGCAGCGTGTGGGTATCGACGCCGTCCGGATCCAGCACGGCGTGCAGGTCGGGTGATCCTGGCGGATGACGGTCGCCGGAGGACAACGCAGGATCGCTGGAGAGATCTTTGCGCGCGCGCATTCCTGTCACTCCGTCCGCTAGTTGAACTTGTGCTTCAACGGTGCCCAATTCGGGGACGATGCCGAATCTCCCGGCTTATGCTGAAGATACTGAAATGTGCTAGCGACGGAGTTCCATGCCTGAAACATAAAAGAGGCATCAATGATCAGGTGTAAAGATCACGTTCCTGGGATCAGGCTCATCTTCGATCTTGTTGCGCCGCACAACCGAGTTTGCGGTTAGTCTGCGGTGGCCCGACCAAGGTCGGGCGCCACATGCACGCCACGTTCTCCCTGCAACGCCTGATGCAGCCGGGCATCGTGGTGGCCCGTCCGCCATTGCAGCAGCGACCGCGGCAGGCTGTGCGCCAGCACCAGCAGACGCCTTCCCTGCGGCACCACCATACGAGGTGTGGCCAGGTAGCCGGGGCCCGCGCAAAGGATGCGCTGACCGATCTCGCGATACACCGACGCCGCCGCGCCGATCGCCAGACGCGGCCGCCATGGCAGGTAAGCAAGACCGCGCTGACCGCTTTGGTAGTATGTTTCTGCCAGCGCCAGCACGCGAACCACCGCGGCGAAGATGGCAGGGTCGCCGCTTGGCTGGCCTTGCAGCAGGAGCTCGGCCGGCATCCAGCTCGCGGGAAGATAGATGCGGTCGCGCTCGGCATCCTCGCGGACATCGCGGGCGATGTTTGTGAGCTGCATCGCCACCCCAAGATCGAGCGCATGCGGCAAGGCCGCGTAGTCGGTGACGCCGAGCAGGCGGCACATCAGCAGTCCCACGGTACCAGCCGCCCCATAGGCATAGCGCAGCAGCGCGTCCTGATCGGCGATACGCACCGGACCCAGATCGCCGATCATGGTGTCGATCAGCCGCACCGCGACCATCGGATCGAGCCCGTGCTGAAGCGCCAATTGGTGGAAGCCGGCCACCGCCGGATCCTCGGTCCCGCCCAGAACGGCGCGGCGAACGCCCAGCAGCGCCTGTCTTGCCCGTACCGGATCGCCCGCACGGTCGGCGAGATCGTCGACGTGGCGGCAGAAGGCATAAAGCTCCGCCGCCTCGGCAAGCTGGCCGCGCCGCAGCAGGTTTCCGGCCAGCCGGAAGGTGCGGCCGTGTCGCGTGAGGGTGGCGAGCGCCGTCGCTCCGGTAGCGGCGTCACGCACGCTCGTCAACGCGCACCGGGCTGGGAATGCCGGAAGGCCTGCTCGGTGCGCAGCATGCGTTCGACCACCTTCGCAGAGGTCAGCACGCCGGGCAGCCCGGCGCCGGGATGGGTCCCGGCGCCAACCAGAAACAGGCCACCGAGTTCCTCGGAGCGGTTATGGAAGCGAAACCAGGCCGATTGCATCAGGCGTGGCGCCACCGAGAAGCCGCTGCCATGCCGTGCGCGATAGTCCACCGCGAAGTCCTGCGGCGTCAGCCACAACGAGGTGCAAAGCGACGCGCGCAGTTCCGGCAGTTCGCGCTCCTCCAGCATCTGCAGGATCCGGTCGCGCAGGATCGGCGCGGCGTCGCTCCAGTTGATCGGCGCGCGCAGGTTTGGCACCGGTGCCAGCACGTAGAACGCATCGCCGCCATCGGGCGCGGACGCCGGATCGGTGGCCGCGGGACGATGCAGATACAGGCTCGGATCGTCCGGCAGCACCGGCCGGGTGCCGAACACCTCGTCAAGCAGCGATCGCCAGCGCGTTCCCAGCAGGATGGTGTGATGGGCAGTCTCGGGATAGCGCCGGCTGGTGCCGAAATACAGCACGAACAGCCCCATCGAGTAGTCCAGCCGCCGCAGCCGGCGCTCGGTCCAGGTGCGCTTCGCAAGATCCGGCAGCAGTTCGGCATACAGCGCAGGCGCGTCCGCGTTGGCGATCACCAGATCGGCTGGAAGATGCCGTCCATCGGCCAGGAAGACCCCGGTGACGTGCGGGCGTCCGCGCCGGGTCGGTGTCGACACGGTGATGCGCCCGACATCGGCGCCAAGCAGGAGGGTGATGCCGTGACGCTGCATCAGCTCGCCGAGCGCCTTGACCAACGCGCCGGTGCCGCCGCGCGGGAACCACACGCCCCAGCGCCGTTCCAGATGCTGGATCAGTGCATAGATGCCGCTGGTATGGAACGGGTGGCCTCCAACCAGCAGCGGCTGCAGACTGAACACCCGCCTCAGGCTGGGATCGCGCAGGCAACGCGCAACCACCGAGGCGACCGATCGGTGCCCGCCCAGGCGCAGGATCGACGGAAAAGCCCGCAGCATGGTCGAGAAGCGATGGAACGGCTGCGCGCCATAGCGCTCGTAGCCGATCTGGTAGAGCCGGGCCGCACGCGCCAGCAGGCGGTCGTAGCCGGCAACATCGCCGGGTGAGAATGCCGCCACCCGCGTCCGCATCGCGGCCATGTCGCCGTCATAGTCAAAGCAACGCCCGTCCGGAAAGGTGATGCGATAGAAGGGCGAGACCGGACGCAGCTCGACATGGTCTGCAAGCCGCTCGCCAAACAAGGCGAACAGCTCCTCAAGCAGGAACGGGGCGGTGATCACCGTGGGCCCGGCATCGAACCGGAAGCCATCCTGCTCGAGCACCCGGCCACGCCCGCCGAGCTGGTCGAGCCGCTCCACCACAGTCACCGAGTGGCCGAGCGCGCGCGCGCGAAGTGCTGCGGCCATCCCCCCGAACCCGGCGCCGATCACGACAACCCGGCGTCGCGGCATGCCGTGCATGGTGTCCTCCGAACCTCTTTTCCAACCTAATGTCTTAGCGTGGCGGGAGAAAGAGCCGTGAAGGAATGCAAACACCGCGTGCGTCGCGCCGGCTGCGCATCGCGGCCGGCGGCTCTTGACGCGCCCGCGCCGGGTCGGCCTAAAACCGGGCGGCAGGCTCGTGGCTGTCACAGGGCAAGGAGACGCTGATGGACGCAAAGGCCCTCACCGACTGGGCGCTGGCGAATGGCTGGACGATGGTCGCGGGCGTGCCGAGCCTGTTCAAGCCGACTGCGCCGAAGGAGGCGATCGTGCGCATGGTGCTGAAGGCGACGGTGGTGAACCTCGAGGTCAAGAAGCCGGCCGGCAAATGGGAGAAGGTGGCCGGCGAGAGCTACGGCAGGATCACTGCGGATCCCGAGGGCGGGCCGCCGTCGGGATTGGGCTTCGAGCGCATTCCGAGCTTCTCCAGGCTGATGCAGGACAACAAGGACCGTCAACTGTTCGCGCGCTGAGGCGCAGGCCAGCCGGTGACGACGTCGTTCCCGACTTACAACGAACGCCGCACCAGCCCACCCGCGCATCATCGAGCGAGAACAGTGATGCGGCTCCTGCCGCTCAGCGTCCCGGCCAGAGCTGCAGGGTGGTCTCGACCAGCCGCTCCAACTCCGCGCGCGGCACGCCGGAGCCGGCCTGCAGGCTCATGCCCTGGCTGACGGCCATCAGCAAGCGGACCAGGGTGCGCGGCGCGAACTCCGGCGGCAGGTCGCCCTCCTGCTCCGCGCGCTCGAAGCGGGCGAGCAGGGCGGCTTCGCCGGCTGCGACCTGCGACAAGGCTGCGGCGCGCACCGGCTCCGCCCCGGTGCCGCAGGCCACCGAATGGATCACCGCGAGGCAGCCGGATGGCGCGTCCGTCCCGGCCTGGCTCTCGAGCGCGTCGCGCAGGATCCGCTCGGCGACGCCACGGGCGGTGGGCGCGTCCAGGGCGGCGGCAAAGAAGGCGCTTCTTTCGTGCTGGTAGAGGTCGAGCACCTTGCGGAACAGCGCCTCCTTGTTGCCGAACGCGGCATAAAGGCTCGGGCGGCTGATGCCCATGGCCTCGGTCAGGTCGCTCAGCGAGGTGCCCTCGTAGCCCTTGCTCCAGAACACGGTGAGGGCCGCCCGGAGTGCCTCCTTGGCGCAGAACCCGCGCGGCCGGCCGATCAAGGGGGAGGCATCCAGCATGCTCATACCGGACGATAGGGAGAGCGCTCCGGTGTTGTCGACCATTCCCCGTCCGGCCGAGACGAGCTTCTTACCAGCGGGCTCGCCGACGGGCGTGAGCCGCTTGACCGGCCAGCGTCCGCGATCTATCCATACCGCTCGATACAGAACTATCTGCGCTTGAATCCCCGGATTCTTTAAGGAGACACATGTCCAAGCTCAGCGGGAAGGTGGCCCTGATCAGCGGCGGCACCAGCGGCATTGGCGCCGCAACGGCGAAGCTGTTCCAGTCCGAAGGCGCCACGGTGGTCGTGACCGGGTCCAATCCGGACACGCTGGAGACGGCACGCACAGCGCTGCCGGGGATCGAGGTGATCGCCGCCGACGCCGCCGACGTCAACGCCTCCAGGATCCTGGTCGACGGCGTCAAGTCCCGCCACGGCCGCATCGACGTGCTGTTCGTCAATGCCGGGATCGCCCGTTTTGCGCCCGCCGACATCGTGGACGAGGCGGCGTTCGACCAGCAGTTCAACATCAACGTCCGGGGCGCCTTCTTCCTGCTCAAGCACGCGGCGCCGGTGCTGTCCGATGGCGGCTCGGTGATCCTGACCGGGTCGATCGCCGGCCTGATGGCTGGCGAGGCCCGGAGCGTGTATGCGGCCACCAAGGCGGCGCTGCGTTCGTTCGGCCGCACCTTCGCAACCGAGCTGGCACCCCGCCGGATACGCGTCAACACCATCAGCCCGGGCCCGATCGAGACCCCGATCTTCGGCAAGATCGGGCTGCCCGCTGAGCAGATGAGCGGCATGATGGAGTCGATGCTGGCGAGCATCCCCTTGAAGCGGGTGGGACAGGCGTACGAGGTCGCCAAGGCTGCCCTGTTCCTGGCGTCGGACGATTCCTCGTTCACCACCGGGATCGAACTGATCGTAGACGGCGGCATCGCCAGCCATTGACGCACGGCGATGCTGCGGCGGCTATTCCGCCGCCGTGCGAATGAGACTTTCGCTGGGGGCGCGGAGTACCCCCGGCAACGCTTGGCCCGCGGCACGCGCCCGCACCGCCTCGCCGAACGCCTCGAAGATCGCAGCCGAGAACGGGTCGGTGTCGGCGTCGAACTCGGGATGCCACTGCACGCCAAGCGCCAGCCCTTCGGCGTGGCTCACCCGCACCGCCTCGATCACGCCGTCCGGCGCGGTGGCCTCGATCGACAAGCCCGGCGCGAGCCGGTCGATGCCCTGATGGTGCAGTGAATTGACCCGCACGCGTGAGCAGCCGGCGGCCAGCTGCTGAAGCAGCCCGCCCGCAGCAAGCTCGACATCGTGTGCCTTGGCCTGTCGCGCCGTCCTGTCAGCGGTTTCGGGAGCCGAGTGATCGAGCTTCCCGGGAAGGTCGCGCAGCCGCTGATGCAGGCTGCCTCCGAGGGCCACGTTGAGCTCCTGGAAACCCCGGCAGATCGCCAATACCGGCATGCCGGCGGCAATGGCGGCACGGGTGAGCGGCAGCGTCACCGCGTCGCGCCGCTGGTCCTCCGGGGTGCCCTGCCTGTGGGGATGGCCGCCATACCAGTCGGGACGCACGTTGGAACGGCTGCCGGTCAGGATCAGCCCGTCGAGCCGAGACAGCAGCGTGTCGATATCAACCGCTTCGCCGTTGGCGGGGATCAGCACCGGCACGCCGAGCACGATGCGGTCGGTGACCTCCACGTAGGTGTCGGACGCGGCGTGGTTCTCGGCCTCGTGCGGCCGGAACGCCTTTCTGCAGCACGTGATCCCGATCAATGGCTTCATCATCGCCATCCTGTAGAAGCTTCGGTCGCTTTTGAAGCAAAAAGCTTAACGGAAGCTCAATTCTGTTCGCCGATGTCGGTCGCGAAAAGCTTCTGCGGCAGAACGCCACCGAGTGCGACGTCGTAGAGATCCACCCGCGTCTGCCTGCCCTGGGCGTCAATCACGCTCCAGGAGCGCAGTGCCAGCGGCTGGTCGGAGAAGATCAGGGTCAGGCTGCCGTCCCCGGGAGATGCGGTGCGCACCAGGGTGAGCTGGAGCTGGCCCGCGGCATGGCTGAACGCGGTGAGGGTGACATCGCCGCTCAGCGTCAGGTCAGGACGCAGCAACAGGCCGACCGGCGTCTTGTCAAGCGGCAGCACCGTGGTCTGCTTCAGCTGGCTGTCGTTGAACACCACCTTGCCGCCGCCCGCCACGAGCAGCAGCGGGCTGGGCTTGTCGTATTCAAACCGCATCCGTCCGGGCCGATCGAGCCACGCGGTGCCCTGGCTGGTATGGCCGTCCGGCGCGATCTGCAGGAACCGCGCCTTGAGGGTGGTGATCCTTTGCAGCGCATCCTGGACCCGCTCCACCCAGCCACGATCGGCCGGGGTGAGTGCCGCGCCGACCGGCTGGGCTCGGGCCGCGACCGGACTTGGCACGGGCGAGAGCAGCAGGGAGGCGATGATCAGGAAAAGGCGGGTTCGCATCGGTGTCAGCTCGCGGCCAGGACTTCGGCGATGCGGCCGCAGGCGGTCTCCAGCAGCTCGGGCTCAACGGCGAAGCACAGCCTGAGGCAGCCCTCGCCGGTGGCCCCGAACGCACGTCCGGGAGCAAGGCCGACCCGTCCCTCGTGCAGCAACCGACGCGCCAATGCCAGGCTGTCGGTGCAGCCATCGACCGCAAAGAAGCAATACATCGCGCCACCCGGCACCGGCACGCTCACCCTTGGGATGGCGCCGAGCCGGGCGCAGGCTAGATCGCGCAACGAACGGTAGCGGGCCACCGTGGCGGCGAGGTGTTCTTCGCCGTGTTGGAGCGCGGCGATGCCGGCCTGCTGCACGAACGGCGGTGAACAGGAGACGTTGAACTCGTTGATCTTGCCCAGCGCTGGCATCAGGGCGCGCGGCGCGGTGATCCAGCCCAGTCGCCAGCCGGTCATCGACCAGCTCTTCGAGAACGAGTTGATGCCGATGACTCGGTCATCGGGGTCGGCGATGTCGAGGAACGACGGCGACACCGGCTCATCGAACACCAGCCGCTCATAGACGTCGTCGGCGAGGATCCAGATGCCGTGCCTACGGCAATGTGCGAGCAGCAGCCGCTGCTGCGCGCGCGAAAGCATCCAGCCGGTCGGGTTTGCCGGGGCGTTCAGGATCACCAGCCGCGTGCCCGGCGCCAGAGCCGCGAGCAGCGCCTCCATGTCGATCGACCAGGTGGCGCCTGCCTCGAGATGAAGCGGCACGGTGACCACGCTCGCACCCAGCACGCGCGGGATGCCGACCAGGTTGGGCCAGCAGGGGGCCGGGATCACCACCCGGTCGCTGGGATCGAGCAGCGCCTGGCAGGCCAGCATGATGGCGTTCACCCCGGAGGCGGTCACGCAGATCCGGTCGAACGACGCGCCGCGGCCGAGACCCGACTGATACGCGGCGATGGCAGAACGCAGCGGCTCGATGCCGAAGTTGGAGTTGTAGAAGGTCTGGCCGGCATCCAGCGCACGCTTGGCGGCATCGCGGATGAACGCCGGCGTCACCGTGTCCGGCTCGCCGAACCAGAGCGGGATCACGTCGGGGACCGCCGAGCCTTCGGAGGAGACGACGCGGATCAGCGAGCCATCCAGCTGCTCGATGGCGCTGCGTGCGAGGGTGGGTGCCATGCGGGCGTTAATGACGGAAATGCCGCATGCCGGTGAACAGCATCGCGATGCCGGCGGCATCGGCCGCGGCGATCACGTCGGCGTCCCGGACCGAGCCGCCCGGCTGGATCACCGCGGTGGCGCCCGCCAGCACCACCGCTTCCAGCCCGTCCGCGAACGGAAAGAACGCGTCGGACGCCGCCACGCTGCCGCGGGTCAGGGATTCCGGCAGGCCTGCCGCTTGCGCCGCTTCCGCTCCCTTGATCGCGGCGATGCGCGCGGAATCGATGCGGCTCATCTGCCCGGCGCCCACCCCGGCGGTGGCACCGTCCTTTGCGAAGACGATCGCGTTTGATTTCACGTGCTTGCACACCTGGAAAGCGAAAAACAGATCGGACAGCTCCTGCGGCGTCGGCTGGCGACGGGTCACCACCCTTACCATGCCGCTGTTCAGCCGTCCGGCATCGCGATCCTGTACCAGGAAGCCGCCCGCAACCGAGCGCCAGAGCAATCCTCCCGACCCGGGATTCGGCACCGCGCCGGTGAGCAGCAGCCTCAGGTTCTTCTTGGTCGCCAATGCGGCGCGTGCCGCCTCGGTGGCGTCGGGTGCGACGATCACCTCGGTGAAGATCGCAGCGATCCGCGAGGCGGTGGCCTCGTCGAGCTCACGGTTGACGGCCACGATGCCGCCGAACGCCGAGATCGGGTCGCACCGCAGCGCGCGGTCCCAGGCCGCCTCCAGGCTGGATCCGATGGCCACGCCGCACGGATTCGCGTGCTTGACGATCACCACGGCGGGCTGCTCGAACTCGGCCACCGCCTCGAAGGCGGCATCGGTGTCGTTGAGGTTGTTGAAGGACAACGCCTTGCCTTGCACCTGCCGCGCGGTGGCGATGCCCGGGCGTCCGCTCCCATCGCTGTAGAAGGTTGCCGACTGGTGCGGGTTCTCGCCGTAGCGCAGGATTTCCTTGCGCAGGCCGGACAGGCTGAGGCGGCGCGGAAAGCGATCGCCGCGCTCGGCCGCGAACCAGTTGGCGATGGCTCCGTCATAGGCGCAGGTGCGTGCATAGGCGGCCCCGGCCCAGGCGCGCCGGTCCGCGCGGGTGGTGCCTCCCAGCGCCGCCAGGGTCTCGGCGAAGCCGTGATATTGTTCCGGGTCCGTCAGGACCGCAACGTGCGCATGGTTCTTCGCCGCGGCGCGGATCAGGGCGGGGCCGCCGATATCGATGTTCTCGATGCAATCGGCGCTGCTGGCGCCATCGCCGCCGGCGTGCGAGGCGGCCGCGGCTTCAAACGGGTAGAGGTTGACGCACACCAGATCGATCGGCGCGATGCCGTGCGATTGCATCTCGGCCAGATGCGCGGGCAGGTCGCGGCGGCCCAGAATGCCGCCATGGATCTGCGGCACCAGGGTCTTCACGCGCCCATCCAGGATCTCCGGGAAGCCGGTATGGTCGGAAACCTCGACAACCGGCAGCCCGGCCTCCCGCAGCGCCCTGGCGGAGCCGCCGGTGGAGATGAGCTCGGCGCCGTGATGGACGAGCGCCTGTCCCAGCGCTGCCAGCCCGGCCTTGTCGGAGACCGAGAGCAAGGCGCGCCGGACGGGAAGGAGGTCGGGCTCGAATGCGGTCATGCGGACGAACCTTGCTGGACGCGGAGGCTGCCATCTATCCCGAGCCACGCGGGCGCACAAATGCCGCGATCGGGATCCTGCCCTCCGCCGCCACCAGGGTTGCGAACACGGCAGCCGCTGTTCAACGGTTCTCGGAAAACACCCGCACCAGCCGCGCCACCGTTTCCGGGTCGCTCTCCTCGCCGACGCGCCGGGCGAAGCGGCGGCATTCGTCCAGGCTGACCGCGCGGATCGCCTGCTTCACCCGCGGCACCGACGTGGCATTCATGCTGAACGAGCGCAGCCCGAGACCGAGCAGCAGCGGCACCACCAGCGGGTTTCCGGCCATCTCGCCGCAGATCGACACCGGGCAGCGCAGGCGCAGCGCCGCCGCGGTCGCCTCGCCGATCAGCCGCAGCACCGCGGGATGCAGCGGATCGTACAGGCTCGACACCTGGGCCGCACCCCGATCCACCGCCAGAGTGTACATGGTCAGATCGTTGGTGCCGATGGCGAGGAAGTCCGCGTCCAGCGCCAGCGAGTCGGCGCACAGCGCGGCTGCCGGGGTCTCGATCATCACGCCCAGCGGCGGCAGCCTGTCGCCCAGCTTCACCCCGCGCCGACGCAGCCGCTTGCCGACCCGCTCATACAGCTCGCGCGCCGCCCGCAGCTCGGCCTGCGTGGTCACCATCGGCAGCATCACCCGCACCGGCCCGGCGCTGGAAGCACGCAGAATGGCTGCGAACTGCGTCTCGAGCACGGCTGGATGCAGCAACAGCAGACGCAGCCCGCGCAGGCCGAGCGCCGGATTGAGGTCGCCGCCACCGGGAGCGAAGCCGGCATTGCCGAGCGCCTCGCTCTGCTTCTCGCCGCCCCAGTCGAGCACCCGGATGGTGGTGCAATCGGCCCCCATCGCCTCGATCACCTCCCGGTAGACCGCCTCCTGGGCGGCCTCGTCGGGCAGGAACTCCGCGTTGATGAACAAGAATTCGGTGCGCAGGAGGCCGATCCCCGCGGCCCCCGACTGCGCAATCAGCGGCAGCTCGGCGGGAAGCTCCAGGTTGGCCTGCAGCTCGATCTTCTCGCCGCTGGAAAGCTCGGCCGGCAGCCGGCGCAGGCGCGCGAAGCGCTGACGCTCGCGCGCATAGGCCGAGACCCCGCGCCGCGCCTCGGCCAGGGTTTCGGCCGAAGGAGCCATCACCACGCGCCCCGCGGCTCCGTCGATGATGGCGACCACATCGCCGCGCGCGGCCTTGGTCGCTCCCGCCACTCCCATCACCGAGGGGATGCCCAAGGCACGCAGCATGATCGCGGTATGGTCGGACTCGCCGCCTTCGTCGGTGACGACGCCGGCGATGCGCGACGGGTCGATCAAGGCCGCATCCGCTGGCCGCAGCTGCTCGGCCACCAGCACGGCGCCTACCGGCAGGCCGGTGAACGAGCGGAACGGCGAGCGGGTAAGATTGCGCACCAGCCGGCGGCCGATCTCCCGCACCTCCTCGGCTCGCCGTGCTGCGGCGGCGACATCCTCGGTATCGGAGTTCTGGGCGGATGAGGCGGCCTGGTTCGGACCCCCAAGCAGCAGCGCCACCGCTTCGGCCTCTTCCGCGACCGCGGCCTCGGCGTTCAGCCGGTCATCGCGGATCCGCCTGTGCGCTCCGCGCAGCAGCCGCGAAGGTCCGAGCATCTGTCGGTAGGCGTCGAGCAACGGCTCGATCTCGTGACGGGTCTCCTCGGGCAGCAGGGCGAGGCGGGCACGCAGCTTGCCGAGCTGCTTGAGCGAACGCTCGACCGCCTCGTTCAGGCGGTCCGCCTCGGCCTGCTCCTCGCCCGGCTTGATCCGGCGCGACACGATGCGCGTCGGCGCCTCGTTGGCGGTGGCAGCCCGGCCGATGGCGATGCCGGGCGAGATCCCGACGCCGCTGAAGCGCTGCTCGCTGGAGGCAGCCGCCTTGCCGGCTCGCCTGGTGCCGCCGGCGCGCGGCTTCCGGGTGGTGCCTGCCGCCGGGTCAGTCCGGTTCATTGAAGCCAGCCTCAACAAGGGCGGCGAGTGCGTCCAACGCCTCGCGCGCGTCCCAGCCTTCGGCAATCAGCTCGATCTGCGCGCCGCGTCCGGCTCCCAGCATCATCAACCCCATGATGGAACGTGCCGACACCACCTCTCCGGATCGTGCGACGTCGATCACCGCGCCGTACTTTTCGGCGGTGGAGACGAACTTCGCCGCCGCGCGCGCATGCAGGCCGCGTTGATTGACGATGGTGACGGCCCGACGCACGGCATCGCCGCCGGATGATGCGGGACCCGCCTCGGGTTCGCCGGCCACGTTCAGCCTGTGGCCGCTTCAGCCAGGTTCCGGAGTTGAGCGACCGAGAGAGGAGTCGGCATGGCGGCGGTGGACGCGCCACTGCTGCAGCAAACGGCGCCTCCGAGACAGCTCGACGGCAGGTGCGAGGCGGTCGAGATGTATTTGCGTCCGGCGCTTTCGGCGATGTCGGCGCACTCGGCCAAGGTGCGCTGCGAACGGATCTTGGCGAGCTTGACCAGCATCGGCAGGTTGACGCCGGCGATCACCTCGACCCCTCCCCGCTGCATGGCGGCGATCGCAAGGTTGGACGGCGTGCTTCCGAACATGTCGGTCAGCAACATGACGCCGTCACCGGTGTCGACCTCATCGATCCGGCTCTCAAGCGCCCGGCGGCAGAGCGGGATCTGGTCGTCGGCGCCGATGCTGAGCGTCGCCACCTGCTTTTGCGATCCCACGACGTGCTCCATGGCGTCACAGAGCGTGCGCCCGAGCTCGCCATGGGTGATGAGGACCATGCCGATCATGACGGCCTGCCCACGCGCGACAACTCACGATGCGTCACGATGATCGGGTACCTGACATAATGAAGCGGCTCACCTCTCATCGCGTGCCAGTCGGCGCCATCGCCAGGACCGGCCGGCTGGTTTCCAAGACGCACGGCCAGGGCTTCCACCAAGGCCACCGACCGGTGGCGGCCACCGGAACAGCCGACCGCCACTGTTGCGTAATTCTTGCCTTCGGTGACAAACCGCGACAACACCAATCGCAACATATCATCGATCCTGTCCAGAAAAGGACGATAATCGGGATCGGCCGCGACATGCTTCGCGACCGGACGGTCCAGCCCGGTCAATGGAGATAATATGGGGTCGTAGAACGGGTTACGCAGGAATCTTGCGTCGAACACCATGTCTGCCTCGCGGGGCAGCCCTGCGGGGAATGCAAAGGACACCAGGCCGAGCGTGAGGCTCTTGCCTGCGCCGCCGAGGTCCGCGTAGCGCGCCTCGATGAGCTGCCGCAATTCCGGCGGACGCAGTTCGGAAGTATCGATCACCAAGTCGGCGTTGGCGCGCAACACGGCGGTGAGCGCGGTTTCGGCGGCGATCCCGTCCAGCACGCCAGCACCCCGGGCCAGAGGGTGTCTGCGCCGGGTCGCGGTGTAGCGCCGCAGCAACACCGTCTCGTCGGCAACGGCGAACAGCAGCTCCGGCCGCAGAGCGTCCTCCTGCTTCAATCGCGCAAGCATCGCCAGCACGGCCGCGCCATCGAAGCCCACGGTGCGGGCATCCACGCCGATCGCCATCGGGCCGCCTCCCCGATGGACGATCTCGCCGATCATCGGCAAGGGCGCGTTGTCCACCGCGTCGTGGCCGAGATCCTCGAGGATATGCAGGATCGAGGATTTGCCGGCGCCGGAAAGGCCGCTGACCAGCAGGATGCGCCGCCGGTTCAAACCAACGCGCCCGTGTGCATGGTGGTGCGTCCCTGCAGGCAGTCCAGCGCATGGGCGATCATCAGCGGCGCCGAAACGGCGCTGGCATCAAGCTGGAGCAGCGGCATGCCGTAGGGATGCACCGCCGGCGATGGCAGACGAGCCATCGAACGGTTGGCGAGCTCGCAGGCGAGCGCCAGGCGCGCCGAGGCACGGTGGGCAAGACGCAGGATGCCGAGGCCGCGCATCTCGATCAGCCCTTCCAGCCCGGCAGGCGGGAATGCCCGGCCCGCCTCGATCTCGACGCGGTCGTCCGAGACCAGCACAAAGCCGCGATCAATCAGCCGCAGCGCCAGATCCGACTTGCCGCAACCGGATGCGCCAAGCAGCAGCACGCCTGCATCGTCCCGCGCTGCGCAGCTTGCGTGGATCTGGATCCTCACCGGGCAATCCTCACCGGGGCAGGCTAGGACGGCCGCAGCAAACCGGGAAGCGGATCGTGCCGGGAGCAGCGCCAAGGCGTTCGTGTCAAAAACGCGACGGTTGCCGGTTCGTGAACATACAGTTAAGAATGGCTGAATAATGACGCAGATGTGACTCTATGATACGGGGGCCGGCCATGCTGCTGAGTGACACCAGGCCGCCGGATGCACCGGCGACGATCGAGCGGCGCCGGCCCGGGGGTCGTCCCGCGGAGGTGCAGGTCCGCGCGGTGACCGGCTACGACCGCAGGCAGGGTCGTTTTCCGCATCGTCTCGCGGACCAGTGTCGCCAGGCGCTGATGAACGGGGCGGAGTCTCTCGCGTCGGCAGGGTTGTGCATGCAGGATGTGGTGCGGGTGATCTACCTGGTGCGCGACGCCGATGCCTTCCCAGCCTGCTTTCCGCTGCTGCGCGACGCATTCGGCGAAGCCCGTCCCGGTGCGACGCTGCGGGTCGTGAGCTGCTTCGATCGCGCCGACATGCAGATCGAGCTCGAACTGATCGCCCGGCTCGTCCCCTGAACGCTGCCGGCGCAGGACGCCGCGTCCGCGAGCAGCAACTCAGCTCGGCACGAGGTCCTGTGCCGGCGTGTCGGCCGGCCGGTTCGATGCCTGGAGCCGGGTTCCCCAATCGCGCATGCTCAACAGCACCGGGGCGAGCGAACGGCCGAGTTCCGTCAGCTCGTATTCGACCCTGGGAGGCACCTCTGGGAAGACGGTGCGGCCAACAACGCCGTCGGCCTCGAGTTCGCGCAACTGGAGCGTGATCATCCGCGCGGTGGCCGAAGGCGTAAGCCGGCACAGCGCGTTGAAGCGCAACTTGCCTTGCAGCAGATGAAACAGCAGCACCGGCTTCCAGAGGGCGACATGGTAGTTGCCGAACCCACCTCAGCGGGCTAGGCTCGCGCTGTCGTAAGTTAGGACTGCTGCGGCTGTGGCTACCAACTGTTCGCTGGACTGGTTTGTTCGATGACTGCCGCCGTGGAGGGGTTCATCGCCCGCTGGGACGGCACTGCCATGGCAGAGCGTGCGAACTACATTCCATTCCTGTCAGAGCTATGCGACGTGTTGGAGTTGCCTAGGCCAGAGGGTGCTAGAGGAAGTGTCGGTACCTATCGCTTCGAGCGCGGTGTCACGCACCATGAGGTGGATGGTAGCAGCAGTTCTCGAAGGATAGACTTATATCGGAAAGGCTGTTTTGTCTGTGAAGCAAAGCAGGGAGCTAACCCGCATCGGCAAACAGACATGTTTGAGTCTGCCAGTGAGGCTGAACATCGTGCCAACGTTCGCCACACGAAATCCTGGGGGCGCTATATGCAAGCGGCTAAGGGGCAGGCGGAGGGCTATGCGCGCGAGATTTGCCAGTGGAGGAAGGGTGGCCCCCATTTCTCATTGTCTGCGACGTTGGTTTTTGCTTCGACTTGTATGCGGACTTTTCTGGTACAGGCAAACACTATGCTCAGTATCCTGATCGAGAAAGATTCAGGATTTATCTGCCGGACCTTCGGATCATGGAGGTGCGGGAACTTCTACGGCAAATATGGCTCGATCCCAATTCGCTGAACCCTGCCCTACGTCGCGCCCAAGTCACACGTGACATCGCAGCATTACTCGCGCGGTTGGCATCGGCACTAGAGGGCACGCCGACTAGGCCGCGCTACGACCCAAGGCTCGTCGCCTCATTTCTGATGAGGTGTATCTTCTGCATGTTTGCGCAGAGCGTTGACCTTCTGCCTGAGCGTAGAAGCTTCTCTGATCTACTCGAACGTTGCAAAGGTAATCTACCGGCCTTTACAGGACTCGTCCGAGATCTGTGGCGGACAATGGACACGGGAGGCTTTTCAGCCGCGTTGGCGGCGGTCGTACTCCGCTTCAACGGCGGCTTGTTTCGCGCAGATACCAGCGATCCCGCTGACCCGCTGTCGGTCACTGCTGACGAGTTAAACCTCCTCATAATGGCTGCTGGTAAGAACTGGGCCGACGTCGAGCCTGCTATCTTTGGGACATTGCTGGAGAACGCTCTAGATGCGAAGGATCGGGGAAGGCTAGGAGCGCAGTTCACGCCTAGGTCTTTCGTAGAAAGGCTGGTTCTGCCGACTGTTATGGAGCCGCTGCGAACGGATTGGGACGGGGTATGCGCGGCAGCCGAAGGCGCGTTGCGCTCTGGCGACCAAAAGGCCGCCGCCAACATGGTTAGAACTTTTCATGCTCAACTCTGTGCGGTTCGCGTGCTTGACCCGGCGTGCGGGACTGGCAACTTTTTGTACGTAACCCTGGAGCTAATGAAGCGATTAGAGGGCGAAGTGCTCGACGCCCTTGCGGGATTGGACGAGGGCGAAGTCCGTCGTCTTGATCTAGGAGGCGTGACAGTAGATCCGCACCAATTTTTTGGCCTGGACGTCAACCCTCGGGCGGTTCCTGTTGCGGAATTGGTCCTGTGGATTGGCTATCTCCAATGGCATTTTCGCACCCATAGTACGGCGCCGCCCGCAGAGCCGATACTGCGAGACTTCCACACTATCCGAGAAGCGGATGCGCTGCTGTCTTACACGCAGCTTCAAGAAGAGCGAGATCGCGAGGGTAACGTCGTTACTCGATGGGGCGGACGCACCAAGCTCCATCCGATTACTGGGGACTTGACTCCGGACGAAACTGACCGGGTGCCTGTAATGCGTCCTATTGACGCTCGACAGGCCGTCTGGCCCGATGCCGATTTTATTGTGGGTAATCCTCCATTTGTCGCCGCTCAGTATCTCCGGGAGAAGCTCGGCAGCGGCTACGTGGAAGCCCTATGGGCCGTTTACCCGAAGGTTCCACAGTCAGTAGACCTGGCTATGTTCTTCTGGTGGCGTGCGGCTCAGTGTGTCTCGGCCGGAAAGACAACTAGACGCTTTGGTCTGATAACTAGCAATGCGATACGCAAAATCTTCTCGGGGAGACTGGTTGCTTCTTCGCTTCAAGGCAAGAAGCGCCTGCATCTAGTCTTCGCTATACCCGATCATCCTTGGAGCCAATACGCAGACAGCGCAGCGGTCCGCATCGCAATGACTGTGGCGACCAGAGAAATGGCTTTGGGACGTCTGCTGATCGTGGAACACGAGGACTCGGGTGACGTACCTAACGTGACCTTCCGGGAGCAAGTCGGCGTCATCAACGCGGATTTCACGATAGGCTCCAGCCTGAGCGACGCCAGAGCGCTTAAAGCCAATCGTAACGTATGTAGTCCTGGCATGAAGCTCCATGGTGCCGGATTCATCATCAGCCCGACTACAGCGAAGAGCCTTGGCTTGGGGCGCGCCGCGTCACTGGAACAATATATTCGTCCCTTTCTTAGTGGACGCGACATGACTGCACGAAGCCGGGGACAAATGGTCATCGATCTCTTCGGCCTGAAGGAGGAAGAGGTACGCCAACGGTATCCGCTTGTTCTTCAGCACGTCTTGCTCAAGGTCAAGCCGGAGCGTGACTTGAATAATAGGGGCAGCTATCGAGACAAGTGGTGGATATTCGGCGAACCTCGCGGCGACTTCCGTCCCTCTCTGAAGGGTCTCACTCGCTATATTACAACCGTCTTTGCGTCGTCGCACCGAGTCTTTACCTTCCAGCCATCTGAAGTCTTGCCAGACAACTCCCTCGTATGCTTTGCAACCGATGAAAGTTGGCATCTTGGTGTGCTGTCGTCCCGCATCCACGTCGCATGGACTTTAGCGACTGGTGGCACATTAGAAGACAGGCCCCTTTATACGAAGACCCGCTGCTTCGACCCTTTCCCATTTCCAACTCCCGACGCGTCTCAAGCGAAGGAGGTCGGACGTCTGGCAGAGGCTCTAGATAATCATCGCAAAGCGCTACTTGCGGAGCACCCGCATTTGACTCTCACCAGCATCTACAACGTGCTCGCAATCATCCAGGCTGGCCGTGAGTTGACAGAACCAGAGCGCGACATTCACGACGCTGGCCAGATTTCGCTTATGAGACACTTGCACGATGAACTGGATAAGGCTGTCAGTAGCACCTACGGCTGGCCGATTGGCCTTGCCGCACATGAGTTAGTGGACCGCTTGCTCAGACTGAACCGAGATCGAGTGGCCGAGGAGCTGTCTGGGCTTGTTCGTTGGCTTCGGCCCACGTTCCAGATGCCTGCGGATCAGCGTTCCCCAACGCCGCAGCCAGCCTTGGACGTCAGCGAGGGCTTGAGCCTCGCAATTTGGCCAAAGCAGCCTCCTGCGCAATTTGTAGCTCTCCGGACGGCGCTGGTTCTAAACGGGCCGTCGTCTCCAGCCGACGTTGTTAAGCAGTTTCGAGGAGTGACGCGCGGGAGAATTGTCGGGATGTTGGCCTCACTAGCTGCCCTTGGACAAGCTCGGGAAACTTCCCCCGGGCGCTGGGTAGCCTAATCCGGAAGTGGCGGCGTCGCGTCTGACTTTCGACCCTTCTCTTGCACGCGAGCGATCCCCTTCAGCTTCTCGTCGAATGCCGCCTCGTCTTCGTCGCAGCCGAGGGAGCGGGCCTTCTCGACGAAACGCACATGCTGATCCTCGGCCGTTTCAGTGTTCTTCGACATGGACTAAAAGCACATCCCCATTAGCTTCGATGACAAAATGCCAAACAAGCTCGGGTGTCGTGCCTGTCGGCCTTGTCCTGATGTAGCGAACGGCACCCCACGGAGTTTCGATCTTGTCAAAGCCCTCCGGCTCTCGGTGAAGCGCCTCCAGATGAATATACAAGGATTCATCGATAGCCTCGTACCCGCCTAGTGCCTCCGCTGCCGCATTGCACGCCGGATCGAAGCGAACGCTCCGGCTTGCCATTATTCACTGTTCCATCCCTTGTCATATATGAGCTGCTCAATGCGGCGACGGTGTTCACGATCGAGCGGTTCATCAGACAAGAACGCCAACTCGTAGGGCATGGGATCGCCATTATGGCGCGTCTTCCAAGCGACCCCATGAGACTCGTCGCTGGTCTCTGTTCCAGTCATGTCCCAGTAATGCCTGATCGCTTCATTGACATATGCGATATCTTCGTTATCAAACAGCCGCAGGTCGGGCGTGTCGATGGCTATGGTACGATCTTCAACGAACCCTTCTCCAAAGTCGCGCTGTTCGATGCGAATTGAACCTTGCCGCAACATCTCCCTATGCACCGGGAGCATCTCGACGACAGCCGGACCGAATTTCTGCCGCCGGTATGCTCGGCCCGTAACCGGGATTTTCCTGGCTGCGAATGATTCGAAGTCGGCCCGCCAAATTATCTTGTTGAGCTTGACTGCCCCGAAGTATCGGGCCTCTGCACATCGAGAGGCCACGTAAAGGATCATCTCCCGGAGACGCTTCTGTCCTCCGGGCAACCTCACCATACTAGTGACCTTCGGCTCTGGCGTCATTCCGGCACACAGATTCCTCCAGCCGAGAGATCTAGAGGATTCTCGCCAAGGCGACAACCGTTTTCAAGATGCGTTAGCTGGCCGATAGGTCAGCCGCTTGCCGGCAATGCCGCGCAGTGCATTTGCTATCCGCTGCACGTCGTCCACGCCCAGCCTCACCCGGTTGTTGTACCGGAAGTCGAACTCCGCCACGTAGCGGTGCAGGTGCTTCTCGGCGCAGTGCTGATAGATGCCCTTCATGCCGCGCTTGAACACGCTGTAGAAGCCCTCGACGGTGTTCGTGTGGACCAAGCGCGACCATACTCACCCGCGCCGTGGCGCACGAAATCATGCCAGAGAAGTGCCTGTTCAGGTGTGCATACTGACCAGCCTCGTCAGTCATCACACGGGTGCCGGGCAGCACGTTCGCCTTGATGATCGGCACGAGATCTGCCGCCTTCGTGCCGTCTACGTGAAAGGAACGGCTGCCTTTGCCGCGCTCGACCAGGGTCAACACCGCGTGCTTGTGCGCGTAGCCACGGGCTTTCTCGGCCTTCTCCTTCTTGGAGCCGATGAAGGTCTCGTCGATTTCGACCACAGCACCTTCGCCGCCCATCGGAGGCAGCGCGCCGCCAGCCATCGCCTCGCGCAGCCGGTGAGACATGAACCAAGCCGTTTTCACCGTGACGCCGAGAACGCGGGCAAGCTGGTTGCTGCTGATGCCCTTCTTGCTAGCACACATGAGGTAAGCGGCTTGGAGCCACATGTGCAGCTTGACGTGGCTGCTCTCGAACACGGTGCCGACGGTCACGCGGCTCTGCTTGCGGCAGGCGTAGCACTTGTAGAGACCAGGACGGGTAGCGGTGCCACCCATCTTCTTCATCCGGTCTGTGCTTCCGCAGTGCGGGCAAACCGGGCTGTTCGGCCAGACGATGCTCTCAAGCTTCTCGTAAGCTGCGTCCTCGTCCTGGAAGTAAGGCTGGTTGAGAACGCTGGCCATCGATCTGCTCCGTCGATGGGAGCTAACCTACCCCGGAACGGTGGGTTTGGCAACTACCATATTGCCTTCTAGAGGCCGCCGATCACCGTCAGGGTTGTCTCGACCGCACAGCCGGTACGGCTTGCCTTGCGTCGCCTTGCCCCGCGGGCGGCACTATCATCCGTGATAGTATGTGTCACGATTGTACGTACTCCCACGGTCTGCAAGGTGATGCTAAGGCACGCTCCTGGCAAGGGAGCGGATCGATGCGAAGCTACAGATTGACCGGCCATGACAACCCGACCGTGGTGCTTGGTGACAGCCAGGATCCGACCGTTGGGCGGGGAGACGTTCTGGTGGATCTCAGGGCGGCCTCGCTGAATTACCGCGATCTGGTGGTCGCCGGACGCACCAAGCAGACGATCCCGCTGTCCGACGGCGCCGGCGTAGTGTCCGCGCTTGGGGCCGAGGTAGGAGGCTTGAAGGTCGGTGACCGTGTTGTTATCGGCTTCATGCCCGGCTGGGTTGAAGGGGAGTTTACGGCGGCCAAGCAGCAAACCGGTCTCGGCGGCCCCGGTGTGGATGGCGTGCTGGCCGAGCGCATCGCCGTGCCGGCCAGCGGAGTGGTGGCTGTTCCGGACGCCCTGTCGTTCGAACAAGCAGCGACCCTGCCGTGCGCGGGCGTCACCGCCTGGTCGGCGCTGTTCGAGCGGCGGCCGGTTCAGCCGGGCGAGACGGTGCTGCTTCTCGGCACCGGAGGCGTCTCGATCTTCGCGTTGCAGCTTGCCAAGGCGGCCGGCGCCCGCGTCATCATCACCTCGAGTTCAGACGAGAAGCTCGAGCGCGCCAGGGCACTCGGCGCTGATCACCTGATCAACTACCGGCAGCGCCCGGACTGGGAGGCCGAGGTCCGCCGATTGACCGATGGGCTTGGCGCCGACCTGTCGGTCGACGTGGCCGGCCCTGCAACACTCAACGAGACGTTGAAGGCGACCCGCTTTGGCGGCCGGATCTCGTTGATGGGAGTGCTGACGGGCTTCAGTGGTCCGATCGACACCGCGGCGATCCTGGAGAAGCGCATCACGCTGCAGGGGATCTATGTCGGACCGGTATCGACCCTTGGCGCGCTGACCCGGACCGGCATCACTCCGCAGATCGACCGCATCTTTTCGTTTGAGGATGCCGACGCGGCGTATGGCGCGCTCCGCCGCGCCGACCATTTCGGCAAGCTGGTCGTGCGGATCGGCGGTTAACAGCCCGGCAAGCGGCCCCGCTCCGGCAGGGGCGCGCAGCCCGCACGGTTGCGCCGCGTTGACGGTCATGCTGACCAAACGATACACAAGGACGCGGCGCGTGCCAGGCCTGAAGGGGTCTGCCTCACCCCAACGCGCCGGGGCCAGCCGTTCCGGACGCTCCAACCTAGATCTGGAACCCGACATGGATGGGCAGTCGCCGAAAGGCAGCCGGCAGATGCGTGCGCGTTCGGTTTACCCGACTTCGGCGGGAGACAGGAGCTTCCGGATCGAGAACGGCGCCGGGCAACTCCTACGCACCATCCAGGGCGCACGCCATGCGGAGGAAGCGCTCGCCCTTTACTGGCGGCACCTGGGTGCCGGTTTGCCGGGAGCCATGATGGGCAATGATCTCGATCGCCGCATCCGGCGGATGCAGGCGGCGCGCAACAGCGTACCGGCTCCGGAGCTGCCGTTTGATGCTGCTCCCGAGAGCTCCGGCGCGGCGGCGGCTGGGCCGAAAAAGCGCAGCCGGCCGACGCGTACCGCATCCGGGTCGGTGCCGCAGACCGACCTGTTCGAGGATGCGCCGGATAAGAGTGCGACCGATCTGTTGCCCGAACAGCCGACAGCCGACGTTCCTGTTGCCGAGACCGTGTCGGCCGGACCACCCCAGGCGGATGACAGGGCGGACGAGCTCCCGGCCGACGAACGTTTGGCGGATGAGCCTTCGGCCGACGAACCTCCAGCGGATGAACCTTCGGCTGGGCAATCCTCCTTGAGACCGCCCGAGCCGGAACTGCGGGTGCTCGACCCGGCCGCCGTGATGCTGCAGCGGGTCGATCCGCGCAACCTGCGCCCGACCGATCGCGCCGACAGCTATCTCTACCACGTCACCAACGGTTCCGACGCCGAGCTGGCGCTGAAGCAGGGGCTCGGGGTCAGCGCATCGGATCCGGTGATCCTGACCGAGCGTCAGGGTGTCGCCTATTGGCTTTCCGTGCTTGCCGAGGATTACGACTATATCCTCGACGGGCCACCCGATTTCGTGGTCCTGCGGCTGCGGCGCATTGCGGTGGAACAGCTGCTCGATCACGACCCGGCCGCCTCACGGAGCGCCGGATGCCCGTGTTTCCTGTTGACCGGCGGCGGCGCTCCGCGGGAGCGGACCGGCGGCTAGACACGCATCAAGAGCACGGCAGGTCTGGCAAGCCCGGCGACGGGTGCTTCAAGGAAGCGCCGCCTCCGGCCCGCCGAGACTGTTCTGCAGCAGCGCCAGCATGCCGGATGCGTCGACATCGACGCAGACCGCCTGGGCGGGATGCGGATCCCAGGCGGTGGTGGGATAGGGCGGGCGCTCCGGCTTCTGGATGGTCTGACCCGAAGCGAGGCCGCCGCAGATCACCCGCACCGGTGCTTCGCGGATGCTGAACAAGGTGGGATCGATCGCATAGGCGACGGCAAGGCTGTCATGCGCGAAGATCCCGTTCAGCTTGCGGTTGCGCTGGTGGAAGCCGAGATAGCTGCGCGTGATCGCATGCAGCAACCGGCCGGTGGCACCGCCGGCATCGCGGATGCTGTCGAGCAGCGCCGCATCCATCACCACCTGCTGGGTCACGTCGAGTCCCACGATGGTGACCGGCCAGTGCGCGGTGAACACGGCATCGGCTGCGTCCGGATCACCGGCGATGTTGGCCTCCGCCACCGGCGAAACGTTGCCGGTATGGCCATGGCACCCGAACGCGCCCCCCATCACGATCACGTTCTGCACCAGCCGGGCGATCTCGGGATCCTTGTCGAGGGCGCGCGCAAGGTTGGTCAGGGGGCCGACGGCGATGATCGTCACCTCGCCCGGATGCGCACGGATCAGGTCGATGATCATGCGGTGCCCGCGCCGCCCGTCGAGGCGGCTGGACGGCGCCTGCGGAATGGCGATGTCGCCGAGCGCGTTCTCGCCATGCACGTGGCGGGCGTGCGCACCGTGCTTGCCAAGCAGCGTCACCCCCGAGCCCTGCGCCACCGGGGCCTGGAATCCCAGCTGATCCTTGAGGAACAGCGCGTTGCGTGTGACCGTCTCGATGTCGGCATTGCCGAGCACCGTGGTGACGCCGATCAGCTCGAGCGCCGGGTGCGCGACCAGAAGCGCCAGTGCCACCGCATCGTCCACGCCCGGATCGGTGTCGAAGATCACCTTGCGCATGCCTGTTCCTCGTGACGTCCGGGAGCAATGGGAGACG
This sequence comes from uncultured Acetobacteraceae bacterium, assembly GCA_964252545.1. Classification (GTDB taxonomy): domain Bacteria; phylum Pseudomonadota; class Alphaproteobacteria; order Acetobacterales; family Acetobacteraceae; genus Lichenicoccus. The sequence continues at coordinate 28,459 of CAXUNX010000002.1, forward strand.
GCGGCTGGACGGCCAAGCAAAGCTCCATCGGCAGCCGAAGGCAACCAGGCTCACGCGCTCGGGGCTGCCTCCGCCGGAGTGGGCGAACGAAGGCCGGATCGGCTTGCCGAGTCAGGCCGAGGCAAGCTCGGGCATCGTGATCTGCAGCTTGACGTCGGTGGGAGCGCCCGCCGCGGCTTTCTCGAACGCCTGGACGCTGTCGGCGAACGCATACGTCCCGGTCACCAGCGGCTTGAGATCGACCTTGCCGGATGCGATCAGCGCCAGGGCGCGATCGAAGATGTTGGCATAGCGGTAGACCGTCTCGATGCGGACCTCTTTCGCGACCGCCTGCGGGACGCTCAAGGTCACCGGCTCAACCGGCAACCCCACCAGGACAAGCGTGCCACCCGGCCGGACGATGTCGAAGATGCCGGTGAAAGCCTTGGGGCTGCCGCTGGCCTCGAACACGACATCGGCACCCCACCCCTTGGTCTCCCGCCCGACAGCGGCGGCGAGCGGCTCGACGTTGGCATCGACCGGGGTGATCCCCGGATAGCGGCCGGCGATCGCGAGCTTGTCGCGGCTCAGATCCGAGATGAACACCTGGCTGCAGCCACCCGCCAGCGCGGCCAGCGCGATCATGATGCCGATCGGACCGCTGCCGATCACCGCGGCCACATCGCCCGGCGTCAACCGGGCGCGTGCCGCCGCCTGCATGCCGATGGCGAACGGCTCCACGAGCGCACCCTCGGCGAACGACACGTTGTCGGGCAGCTTGAAGGTGAACGCGGCCGGATGCACCACAAAGGGTGTAAGAACGCCGTGCACCGGCGGCGTCGCCCAGAACGTCACCGACGGGTCGACGTTGTAGATCCCGAGCTTGGATGCCCGTGAGGCAAGATCGGGAACGCCGGGCTCCATGCAGACCCGGTCGCCGACCGCAAAGCCCTTCACCTTGTCGCCAACCGCGACCACCGTGCCCGATGCCTCGTGGCCGAGCACCATCGGAGCCTCGACCACACGCGACCCGATGCCGCCATGGGTGTAGTAATGAACGTCGCTGCCGCAGATACCGACCGTGTGGACCGCGATCTTGAGATCGTCTGGCCCCATGTTCAACGGAAGGTCGATCTCCCGCAGCGACAGCTTGCCTTTCTGCTCCAGGACGAGAGCTTGCATGGTCTGATCTCCTTGATGAAACCGGTGGAGTCGGGTCGCGCGGGACTCATGTTCGCCATCCCCAGCTCTGCGCCAGATCCAGGCATTGCTGGCGGCTCGCGACGCTGTCGCTGGTGGTGACGTCCCGAAGGCAGGCAGCCGCCGCGGCATGAGCCAGCGTGAGCGCGTCCTCGAGCGTACCATCGTCGTGCAGGATGCGCAGGAAGCCGGCGGCGAACGCGTCGCCGGCCCCGTTGGCGCCTTTCACCAGCTCAGGGGGCACCGCAACCGCGGGCTTGCGCACGACATCGCCGTCGCGGCTCAGCGCGACCGCGCCGCGGGCATAATGCACGGCCACCAGCGCCATCGACCCGCGTGCCATGACCTCGCGGGCGGCAACCAGGCAGGCGGCCTCGTCGGTCGCGCCGTCGCGCGTCGTCTCGATGTTCGCGAGCGCTCCGATCTCGGAGTCGTTCACCACAAGCGTGTCGAGCAACGGCAGGCACGGCAGGACCAGCGCCGCGATCCGCTCCCGCGCCACGGTGACCAGCTCGAGATTGGTTCGAAGCCCGGCCTCGCGGGCTGCGCGAAGCACCGCAACCCAGCCGTTGGCATCTGCCTCCCAGACCGCGTCCATCGTGCGATGCGCGCCCGGCAGCCCCAGATGCAGGATCCGGCCGCTGGTTGCGGCAAAGTCGAAATGCCCCGGGTTAAGCAGCCCGCTGGTTCCTTCATCGCCGATATGGGTGCGTCGTCCGCTCCGCAGCGAGGTGTAGGCGTCGGTCAGATGCGTCCGGGCGTCCGCGGTGACGTGCAACTGGTCGGTGCTGATCCCGAAGCGCGCCGCCTCGGAACGAAGGAAGCGGCCGTTCTCGTCGTCGCCGACCAGACCGATGGTTTCCACCGGCATGTCGGGGTCCAGCTTGCGCATGTCGATGGCGAAGTTGCACGCCGAACCGCCGCCGCGGCGTTGCACGGACCGCACGGCGACCGCCTGGTCTTCTTCAGGCCAGAAATCGATGACCTTGTTGTTGTCGACGCACCAGCAGCCGCCGGTGACGAAGCCGACACGCGATCCAGCCTGTGCCATTCCCGCACCCTCAGCTCGGCTTCTGGGCCGCCTGGGCCGCCTCGGCCACCTGGAACCCTTGTCCATAGCCGTGCGGCGCTGCCGGTTGCAGTGAGGGCGGTGGCGGAGTACCGGGTGCCGGCTCGTGCTGGTTGATGCGCTGTTCGGTGTGTGCATCGAACAGATGCAGCCGGTCCGGCCTGAACATCACCCGAACCGGAGATCCTGCGTCCACCGCCTGGCTCTCGTCCACCAGCATGGAGAGCTCCTGGGAGCCGATCGCGATCTGCACCAGGGTTTCCGCACCCATCATCTCCGACAGCACGAATGACGCATCGATCGCCTCGCTCTCTGAAGCCGGTGCGAGCCGTATGTCCTTCGGCCTGATCCCGAGTAGGATCTCCTGTCCCTGCCGCAGCTTTGCCGAAACACGCTCGGGCATCGACACCGCAAATCCGTCTCCCTCGAGCAGCCCGTGCCCGCCATGCAGCAACGCGCGCACCGGGATCAGGTTGATGCCGGGCGAACCGATGAACCGGGAAACAAACACCGTTCTCGGCGCATTGTAGACGTCGGAGGGCGAGCCGATCTGCTCGATGCGGCCATCCTTCATAACCACGATCTTGTCGGCCAGGGTCATCGCCTCGAGCTGGTCGTGGGTCACGAACACGGTGGTGGTCCTGATCAGCTTGTGCAGCTTCTTGATCTCGATGCGGAGCTGATCCCGGAGCTTCGCGTCGAGGTTGGAAAGCGGCTCGTCGAACAGGAAGACCTTGGGCGTCTTGACCATGGCACGGCCCATCGCCACGCGCTGCTGCTGGCCACCGGAGAGCTCGCGCGGCAGGCGTCCCAGCAGAGGCTCAAGCCCGAGGATGCCGGCGGCCTGCTTGATCCGGCTCTCGATCTCGGCGGCGCGCAGTCCAAGGCGGCGCAGGCCGAAGGCCATGTTGTCGTAGATGGTCATGTGCGGATAAAGCGCATAGTTCTGGAACACCATGGCGATGTCCCGGTCGCGCGCCGGCCGGTCACCCATCGGGATCCCGTCGATGGTGAGCGTGCCGCCGCTCAGATCCTCCAGGCCCGCGATCATGCGCAGCAGCGTCGACTTGCCGCAGCCGGACGGCCCCAGCAGGGCCACGAACTCGCCGTCGCTGACCACCAGATCAAGCTCATGCAGCACGTGCACAGAGCCGAAGCTCTTGGAAAACCGCTCGAGGACGATCTCGGCCATGGCTGCCTCATGTAATCGTGGCGTCTCGCGTGCCGGTTCAGAAGTCCGTCGGCTCGGCCGACACCCATTCTCAACGCTTGGCACACTGCAGGATTGAAGCCCTAGCGTCGAGGCGGTCCGGGCGTTCGTGTCTGCGAATGTCGGGACCACCGCACTAGGACACGCGCTTCGGCTGAAAGAAGCGGTTCAGGAAGCGCGTCAGTAATCCGATGAACAGGAAGGGAGGCACGCTCAGCAGGATCGCCGAGGCGTTGATCACTCCCCAGGGGACCTCCATGCCGAGCGTGCTGAAGCTCGATGCCACCACCGGCAGCGTCACGTTGCGCGCCGTCAGCACCAGCGCGATCAGCAGCTCGTTCCAGATCACCACAAAGGTAAACAGCACTCCCCCAAGCAGGGAGGGCGCCGCCAGCGGCAGCGCAATCTTCCAGAACACGCTGAGCTGACTATAGCCGTCGAGTTCCGCCGCCTCCTCGATCTCGCGCGGCACCCGTTCGAAGGCCGGTATCGACATCCAGACCACCGTGGAGATGGTCACCAAGCTGTAGGTCAGGATCAGCGCCACGCGCGTGTCGTACAGGCCGAGATCGAAATAGATCGCCATGAACGGGATCGCCACCGCGACCGGCGGCATGAAGCGCATCGAAAGCACATAGAAAAGCAGCTCGTCCTTGGAGCGCCCCGAAAGGCGGGCCAGCGCATAGGCCGCAGGCCAGCCAAGCAGCACCCCGAGCGCCACCGCTCCGCTCACCACCACCATGCTGTTGAGCAGCCCCATCTGCACTGCGGGAGTCATCAGCACGGTCACGTAGTTCTGCACGGTGGGCTGGAACAGCAGCACCGGTACCGGCGAGACGATGTCCTTGAGCGTCTTGAACGAGCTCAGGAACGCCCAGGCGACCGGGAACAGCGCCACGATCAGAAACGGGGCCGCGATCAGCCCCGCCTCCAGCCTTCCCCGCCTGAGCGCTCCCCGACTTAGCGCTCCCCGACTCAGCGCCATCGATGGGTCCTCTTCCAGACAAGAGAAAACGTGATGGTCGTCACCAGCGTCAGCAGGACGCTGATCGCCGCGGCATAGGACAGTCGTCCCGAGATGCCGATACCGACCTGGTAGGCATAAAGGTCGAGCGTTTCCGTGGCGATCCCAGGGCCGCCGGCGGTCATCGTGTAGATCAGGTCGAACGACCGCAGGCTTTCGACCCCCTTGACGAAGAACATGGTGATGATCGTGCCGCGCAGCGCCGGCAGGCTGATGAACCAGTGGATCTGCCATGGAGAGGCGTAGTCCAGGTAGGCGGCCTCCATGGGAGCGCGCGGCAGCGTCTGCAGCGATTTCACGATGATCACCGCGAAGAACAATCCCCATTGCCAGATGTCGACGGCGGCCACGGCGTAGAGGGCGGTGTGCGGGCTTGTCAGGAACGGAATCGGTTGAACACCGAGAACGTGCGCGGGAAAGTTCAGGACGCCCATCAGCGGCGAGTAGAGAAACCGCCAGATCAGGCCCGCCGATATGCGCGGAAGCAGGATCGGAAGCAGAAAGCCGAAGCAGACTGCATCGAGCGTGCGTCCGCGCAGCCGCTCGAACATCACGGTGCCTAGCGATATCGCCACCAGCATGGTGCCGAGCAGGGTGATCAGCTCCCACAGCAGGGTGATGTTCAGGGCATTCCACAGGCGGCGGTCGGTCCACATGCGGACGAAGTTGGCAAACCCGATCCAGTGGCTGTGCGGCCGCTCGAGCGAGCGGTTGCGCAGCGCCAAAATCAGCGCGCCCACCGTCGGCGGCAACGAAAGCAGCCCGAGCAGCGCAAAGGCGGGAAGGGCCGCCAGCAGGGCGAACCGTCTGTGCTCGGCGTGGCGCCGCCGCCGGGCGACCGGCGGCTCGGCAGCAGCGCCCTGCATCAGGGAGATCGCGGAGTCACTCATATGCCCGTCCCCTTGATGGTTCCGGCGCCCCTCCTTTCGAGGCCTCAGTCGCCGCTTGTCAGCTCCGCCAGGTTGTCTGCGGTGTCGTCAAGCGTCTGCTGGACGTTGGTCTGCTGACCGGTGAACAGGCTTTCCAGCGCCAGGCCCAGCTCGTCGCCGAAGCGTGGCCAGTTGGAGTTGTTCCAGATCAGCAGTTTCGTGCGCGGGGCGGTTTGCAGCAGCGCCTGGATGTATTCTGGGTTGGCTTTCGCTTTGTATTCGGGGCTGTTGAGGGTGCTGGTGCGGGCGAAGTCACTGAGGATTCCGGCACGCACACGGCCGATCTCGTTCTGCTTGCTGGTGGCCCAGGCGACGAACTCGGCCGATACCGCCTTGGAGCAGGGAGTCGGATTGCCCTTTGTGGAAATGCCGAACCCGTGCGCAAAGCCTGCCGAAGGCAGCGGCTCGGGAGGAGGCGCGTAGCCGACCTTGCCGGCGATGCGAGACTTCTGCTGGTCCTCGACCCAGGGGCCGAACACGTCGCTCTCGATGAGCATGGCGACCTGCCCGGAACGGAACCCCTCGATCACTTCGCTCCAGGTGTTGGTAGCCGAGCCTGGCGGCGTGTATTTCATCAGCTCGAGATAAGTGTTCGTCGCCTTCACACCTGCAGGCGAGTTGAAGCCCGGCTTCTTGTTCACCACCCACTCGCCGCCGTCAGCGCGGAAGAACGGCGTCCAGCGCCACACATTCATTCCAGACCCGCGCCGCCCGCGCAGCGAGGTGCCGTAGATCCCGCCATGCGGATCATTCAGCAGCGCCACGTCCTTGACGTACTCGTCGAGCGTGGTCGGCGCCTTGAGGCCCTTGGCCGCGAAGATGTCCTTGCGGAACATCATCACGTCGCCGCCGCCCTCGAATGGCGCGAAATAGGCCTTGCCGTTGAAGGTCGCGACCGCGCGGCGGCCGGCCAGGAAATCGCTCCAGTCCCATTGTTTCGGCATGATGTCGTCGAGCGGCAGGATCCAGCCGTTGGTCGCGAACTCGGCGACGTTGGCCTCATCGACAACATAGACCTGGTACGCGCCGGTGCCTTCCGAGGCGTCCAGGCGCGACTTGGAACGCCGGTCGTTCTCACCGAAATTCTGGAAGCTGACGCTGGTGTTCCACTGCTTCTCGAACTCGCCGCGCACGCTGTTCATGTAGTTGGTGGACGGCGTAGGCTCCGAAAGCACGTGGATGGCAGCAACCTTGCCCACGCAGGCGGCATCGTCGGCGTGCGCTGCCGGCATTGCCGTAGCGATGCTCGCTCCGGCGAGCGCCATCACGGCCGCGGCCTTGCCGATACGATTGATCATGACGTTTCCTTCTTGTTTTGCTTGGTCGCACCCTTGCCATCCGATCCGCAGAACGCTCCCCAGTGCGGTTGAAGCGCGTTCTGGACGTCGAGAAACACCCCGTATTTCCGCTCATAGACAGAGTGTTTCTTGTCGTCGACCTCGAACACCTGCACGATCCGGCTCATCGAGCGCACGGCCTCCTCCAGGCAGGAGTAGCGTCCGACCGCCACGGCCGCCAGCATCGCGCAGCCGAGCGCACCCAGTTCGGTGCCCTCGCTCACCTCCACGCGAATTCCGAGAACGTCGGCGAACATCTGCGACCAGGCCGAGCTGCGGGTGACGCCTCCTGAAAGCCGGCCGCACTGCGGCACCCGCGCCGTCACCGCAGCCATCTCGGCCATGTGGAGCTTGTGCATAAAGGCCGTGCTCTCGTAAACCGCGCGCAACAGGTGCGAGCGGCTGCTGTCGCCGGTGATACCCAGGAACCCGGCGCGGGCAGCGCTGCCGCTGCCGTTGATGAAGGGAAGATGGATGAGCTGGCTCGCGTCCGGCGGCAGAGCCTCCACCATCTGGTTGATGGCGGGCCAGTCCGGATCCGGCGTTTCGAGAACATCGTGGAGCAGCCACGCGAGGTTCTGCACGCCCGTCGGACTGCCTTCCGAGAGAAGGTAGTGCGTCCCATCCCGACACAAGGCCTGCATCAAAGGCAAGGGATCCAGAACCGCGCGTTCCAGAACCTGCACGGCGATGTTCCAAGTACCCGCCGACATCACCAGCTGCGCATCGTCCAGCACGCCGGACGCCAGGGTGACCGCCTCGAGATCCATCGTGCCGGCGGCCACCGGCGTTCCTTCAGGCAGGCTGGTTTCTGCTGCTGCCGAAGCGCTCACCCCTCCGCACAATGCGGTACTTTGCCGAAGCGGCGGCAGCTTCGGCAGCCAGTGCGCAAGGCCGAGCCCATGGAAGTTCTCGTGCGCATAGCGCTGGGCTGCGATGTCGATCAGCCCGGCGCCGGAAGCGTCGCAGAGCTCGGTCTCCAGTCGTCCGGTCAGCCGCAGGCGGACATAATCCTTGCACATCACCACGGATGCCGCCCGACGCGCCCGCTCTGGCTCATGCCGGTCGAGCCAGGACATCAGCAGCGACGGTTCGCAGATCCCGAACCGTTGTCCGCGCCTGCGCATCACGCAGCTGGCCTGAGGGTGGGCCTCGAAGCTCGCAAGTTCGGAGCTGCCGCGCGTGTCGGACGAGACGATGCCCGGACCGGCGGGCTGGAGGTCCTCGTCAAGCAGGTAGAGCCCGTTACCGTGGCCGGCGCAGCTGAGCCCGGCCACGCTGTGCGGCCCACCGGGCAATTTTACGATCACGCCGCGCAGAGCGGAGGCGGCGGCACGCCACATCTCGTCCGGCGCACGCTCGTTGCGTCCGGGCTGTGGATGAGCGCTCTGCAGACGGCTGCCGCTGCAGGCGATCTCACGGCCGTTTGCGTCGAAGCCAGCCGCCTTGACAACCGATCCGCCGATGTCGATGCCAACAAACACCGCATCGTCGCGCATCGGCCGGCCGCTCACGGCGCGGTTCCGACAAGTTCCGGCGAGCGGAGAAACTGCTCGAGTTCACTGGTGAGATCGACACCGTTCTCGCGCCGGAGCCGTGCGATCGCCGGCTGGAGCAGTCCTGCGGCTGCGGCCTGCGCATCGATGCCGCACCCAAGCTCGTCGGCCAGGATCGACGCCAGCCGCATGAGCAGGACGAAGCTGAGCTGTCCTTCCATGGCCAGCATCATCCGCCGGTAGACCAGATCCTCGATGGTCCGCGCCATCTCGAAACGCACCAGGTAACGGACTTCGCGTTCCGAGTAGGTCGGTGCGCCAGGGAGCGACACGTCCGGCGCTTCGGCGCAGAAGCGCGCGACCTGGGCCGCGGTCGTGCCGTAGCGGCAAAGCAACCTTTCCAACCGGTCTGCACCCACCGGCGCTTCGGCCAGCACCTCCGCGATCCAGCGCGCCCGTGCCGCCCGACCGGCGGGGAACAACCGTCCTCCGCCGATCGGGAGGTCGCATGTGGAACGTTGGCGGGCACGACCGAGCTCGCCCAGGATGCGGTCCGTGGCCTGCTCGGCAAAGGCGCGAAAGGTGGTCCATTTGCCGCCCACCAGGGAGAGCACCGGAAAGCTTCGCTGATCCTGCGGCGGCTGCCGGTGGATGGAGTGATCCCGGCTGATGTTGACGGTATTTTTTGTGCCGGTGAAGGGCAGCGGGCGGACGCCGCAGAAGCGGTATCGGATCTGCGAGCGATCAACGGCGACCGATGGAAAGATCAGCCGGATTGTTCTCAGGAAATAGGCGACCTCGTCGTCGTCGCAGACTGCCTCGTCCGGATCGTTCACGCGGATGTCGCTGCTGCCGAGCAGCACCAGGGCTTCCATCGCATAAGCGACGCACATCCGGCCATCGCCGTCGTCATAGGAGAAGCAGCGGTCGGCGATGGCCTCGCGGAGCTGCTTGTTCTCGACCAGGATGTGGGAACCCTTCGTGCCGCCGATCAGCCTGGACTCGCCGACGGGAGCGCCGAGGAGGCCGTTCACGGCATCGATCCAGGCGCCTGATGCGTTCACCAGCAGCTTAGGCCGGACAGTGAGAACGCTCCCTGTTTCCTCGTCCCTGAGCGCGACCTCGCCCGCCTGCAAGCCGACGAGACGGCAATGATTAAGCGCCACCGACGCAGGGTTGGACGCAAGCCCGTCGCTCACAAGCTCGAATGCGAGCCGCTCCGCATGCGAGATGCGGGTATCGTAATAGGATGCGATGCCGCGAACGGCTGGATGCAGTGCCGGGATCAGGCGGCGAGCCTGTTTTCGACGCCTCACCGAGTGGAGCGGCATTGCCCGCCGGGAGCGGCCAAGCCAATCGTAGACCGCAAGGCCCGTCTTTATCAGGATCAGGCCGCGCGATCGCAGCGGGCGCTCGATACGGAACAGCTTCGCCGCCGAGCCGGCCAGTCCGCCAAACCACGAGAAGAAGGGAATGGTGATGAGAAGCGGCGTGACATAGTGCGGAGCGTTGCGCAGCAGGCGGTTACGCTCGCGTGTCGCCTCTGCGACCAGCCTGATCTCGCCATTCTCGAGGTAGCGCAGGCCGCCATGCGCAATCCGTGTCGAGGCGCTTGTGGCGCCGGCTCCGAAATCCTCGGCGTCGACCAGGAGACAGCGCACGCCGTTGAGGCAAAGCTCTCGGAAGGTGCCTGCTCCATTGATGCCTGCGCCGATGATGAGGACATCCGCATCGTGCATCGCTTCAACCCGTTGCAGGGTCACGCCGCGCGTGTTCGCTGGTTTTTCCACCGATTATCCTGCCGGCCGGTCTTTGAGCGACCGTTTCAGCTAGAGCATAGACTAACCACCAAATCTACCAAAACATACCACGTGTCAACCGGAACACTCCGCTTTCTTCCAAAAACGGTCAGCGTTCTTGCGAGAGACCGGCAGGCGCCCGATGATGCGACCGGGTTCCCGGACAGGCACGGGAGCTGTGAAAGGCATCAGCACATGCCAAGGGCAGGCACTGCCAAGGCTGACATCATTCCAGCCCAGCGACGGGCACGGGTGCTGGATCTGGTTCGGGAGCGGGGAGCGGCGTCCATCCACGAGCTTGCCGAGGATCTGAAGGCGTCATTGTCGACCATACGCAGGGACCTGGATCAACTGACGGAGGATGGCTACCTCGAGCGCACTCATGGCGGGGTGTTGCTGCGACGAAGCGAGCCTGCGACCTTCGAGGCGGAAGCCTCGCTGAACGCCCAACTCGCCCGCAGGCAAAAGCAGGCGATCGGGCTTGTCGCAGCGCAACGCCTGAGCCCAGGCATCAGCGTTCTCTGCGACAGCAGCACCACCGTTCTCGAGGCAATGAAAGTGGCGGTCGAGGAGGCGACGCGCCTCACCGTCGTGACGAACAGCCTGGCCATCGCGACGCTCTGCGCCACAAGTCCAGCGATCCGACTGGTGGTGCTCGGAGGAACGGTGCGCGCGGGAACGCTCACGACGTTCGGGGCGCCTGGAGATGCGTTCCTCGAAACCCTTCACGCGGATCTCTGCTTCCTTGGAACCCATTCTATTACCGGAACATTGCTAACCGAGGCCTCGCTTGAAGGGGCTGCGGTGAAGAGGGCGATGATCCGCTGCAGCCGGAGAACGATCCTGCTCGCCGACAGCTCCAAGTTTCAGCTCCCTTCGTTCTGCACCATCGGCCAGATTACCGACACGAGCGAGCTCATCACCGATGACGGAGCGCCCGCACAGCATTTGCAGGCGCTCGAAGCAGCCGATTTCAAGGTGACGGTGGTACCATGCCCGAAGACCGTGCGCGAAACCTTCCCGAAAGCTGCGTCAGCCGACCTGGCCGGCCGGGGCGCCGCCTAGATGCCTCACACGGGTTGCCATCCATCGGCCTTCAGCATCTCGCCCGCGAGGTAAAGACTTCCGCAGATCAGGATGCGGCCAGGCCCGGATGCTCGGGCAACAATGGCGGAAAGAGCATCGCCGACGGTGGGACCCGCCGCCGCGCGGCCGCCGCTGGCAGCGATGATGTCCTGCACCGGCAGCGCCATGTGCTGGCCCGGCTCCGCCACGGCATGAACGGTTCGGGCATGGGGGAGCAGCGGACTGAGGAAGCCCGCTACGTCCTTGGTCTGCTTCATGCCGATCACGAGATGCAAGGGCCGGTCGCTCCAACCGGCCAGGACGGCGCTCAAGGCCGTCCCTGCACCCGGATTATGGCCGCCATCGAGCCAAAGCTCCCATCCGGCAGACAGTCTGGCGGCAAGCTGCCCTTCCAACCGCTGCAGGCGCGCCGGCCAGACGGCACGAGACAACCCCGCCCAGCCGTGATCGGGCACAACGAACCGGCCGGCGCGAAGCGCCGCAACCGCGAGGCCGGCGTTCTCCAGCTGATGCGGCCCATACAGCGCAGGCCGCGGCAGTTCGAGGGTGCCGTCGTGATCCCGGTAGCGCAGGCCGGTGGCGGTCGGCTCCACGAACCAGTCGCGGTCACGCAGCAGCAGGGGGGCTCTCATGCGCTCGGCTTCGGCGGCAATGACGCCGTGCGCCGCCGCCTGCTGCCGGCCGGTCACGACTGGCACCCCCAGCTTGATGATGCCTGCCTTCTCGGCGGCGATCCGCTCGATGCTGTCGCCCAGGAAGGCTTCGTGATCCATCGAGATGGAGGTGATCGCGCAGGCGGCCGGTGCGCTGACCAGGTTGGTCGCGTCGTAGCGGCCACCGAGCCCCACCTCGATCACCGCAAGATCGGCGGGCTCGCGCGAGAACAGCAGAAACGCAGCCGCCGTCAGCACCTCAAAGACGGTGATCGGCCGACCGCGATTGACGCGTTCGATCTCTTCCAGCACTCCCGTGAGCGCCGCCTCGGAAACCAACCTGCCTGCGATCCGGAACCGCTCGACCACATCGACGAGATGCGGCGACGTGCCGACATGCACTCTCCATCCCGCGGCCTCGGCGATGGCGCGCAGGTTCGCGCAGGTGCTGCCTTTGCCGTTGGTGCCGGCGACATGGATCACCGGCGGCAGCAGACCCTCAGGATGACCGAACTGGGCAAGCAAGGTTTCAAGCCGGCCCAGCGAGAGATCGATCAGGGCGGGATAAAGCCGGTTCAGCCGCTCCAGCACGGCGCCGGGACGGCCGCTGAACTCCGGAACCGATGACGTGATCGCGGCCTCACCCAATCCACGCGCCTCAGGCGGCCTCGAGGTTCGCGTCGCCGTCGGTGACCGACAAGCGGCCGAGCAGCGCGATCAGGCGGCCGAGCGTCTCGCGCATCTCGCCACGCGGCACCACCATGTCGAGCATGCCATGCTGCAGCAGGTACTCGGCGCGCTGAAAACCCTCCGGCAGTGTTTCGCGAACCGTCTGCTCGATCACCCGCTGCCCGGCGAAGCCGATCAGGGCGTTGGGCTCGGCGATCTGGATGTCGCCCAGCATCGCGAAACTCGCCGTAACGCCGCCCGTGGTTGGATCGGTCATCACCACCAGGTAGGGCAGGCCGGCATCGCGCACCATCTGCACGGCGATGGTGGTGCGCGGCATCTGCATCAGCGAGATCATGCCCTCCTGCATGCGAGCGCCGCCTGAGGCGGTGAACACGATCAGCGGCGCCTGCTGCAGGACCGCGAGCCGGGCCGCCGCGACGATGCCCTCGCCAAGCGCGGCTCCCATGGTGCCGGCCAGGAACTCGAACGCCATGATACCGACCACGGCCTTGTGACCCATGATGTTACCGTGCGCGACCACCAGCGCCTCGTCGAGGTGGGTCTTGGCGCGGTTCTCCCGCAGCCGGTCGGCGTAGCGCTTCTGATCGCGGAAGCCGAGCGGATCGGCGGGAGCACGAGGCAGCTCGATCCGGGTGAAGCTGTTCTCATCGAAGGTCCAGGCCAGCCGCTCGTGGACCAACGCCCGCATGTGGTGGCCGCAATGCGGGCACACCTTGAGGGTGCGCTCGAGCTCCTTGACGAAGATCATCTGGTTGCAGGCGTTGCACTGCGTCCAGAGGTTGTCGGGAACCTCGCGCTTGCCGAGCAGGTTGCGGATCTTGGGCCGGACATAGGTGGTCAGCCAACTCATGCACTCATCTCCGGGACGCGGGCAGCACGGACGCCGCGGGCGAGGGTTGCGACCTGATCCAGCACGCCCTGCACCGTGCCGGGTCCAGCCTGGCCCATCGGATCCAGCGAGTCGGCCAGGGTCTGGATCAGGGCGGATGCGACCACCGCGCCATCGGCTACACGCACTGCTGCCGCCGCCTGCTCCGGGGTGCGCACCCCGAAACCGATCGCGATCGGCAGGCGAGTGGCCTCGCGCAGGCGCGGCAGCGCGGTCGCCAGTTCGGCCTCGCTCGCGGAGCGGGTGCCGGTGATGCCGGTGATGCTGACATAGTAGACGAAGCCAGAGGCGCCTCGCAGCACCGTGGCGAGGCGGTTGCTGTCCGTGGTGGGGGCGACAAGACGGATCATGTCGAGCCCAGCCGCCTCGGCAGGGGCTTCCAGCAGGTCGGCTTCCTCGGGAGGCAGGTCCACCACGATAAGCCCGTCCACGCCGGCGGCGCCGCAAGCGGTGCAGAAGCGCTCAGGACCGTAGCTCTCGATTGGGTTGAGATAGCCCATCAGGATCACCGGGGTCTCGGCATCGTCTTCGCGAAAGCGGCGGACCATCTCCAAAACCCGTTCGACCGTGGCGCCGGCGCGCAATCCCCGGTTGGCCGCCGCCTGGATGATCGGGCCGTCGGCCATTGGATCGGTGAACGGCACGCCGATCTCGATCAGATCAGCACCGACCTCGGGCATGCCGCGCAGGATGGCGAGCGATGTCGCGAAATCCGGGTCGCACGCCTCCAGGAACGGGATCAGCGCGCCACGCCCGTCGCGGGCCAGCGCCTCGAAGCGCGCCCGGATGCGACCGGGCACCGAGTCGGACCGGCTCACAACGACACCCCGAGATGCTCCGCCACGGTGAAGATGTCCTTGTCGCCGCGGCCGGACAGGTTCATCAGCACGATCTGGTCGCAAGACAGGCCGGGCGCCAGCTTGGCGACATACGCCAGGGCGTGCGCGCATTCCAGCGCCGGAATGATGCCCTCGGTACGGGTGCAGAGCTGGAACGCGTCGAGCGCCTCGGCATCGGTGATGCCGACATATTCGGCGCGGCCGATCTCGTGCAGCCAAGCGTGCTCTGGGCCGATCCCGGGATAGTCGAGGCCGGCGCTGATGCTGTGCGCCTCGGTGATCTGGCCGTGCTCGTTCTGCAGCAGGTAGGTCCGGTTGCCGTGCAGCACGCCGGGACGGCCGCGGCTGATGCTGGCGGCCTGCCGGCCGCTATCCAGACCATGGCCGGCGGCCTCCACGCCGATCAGGCGGACCGAGGGCTCGTCGAGGAAGGGATGGAAGATGCCCATCGCATTCGAGCCGCCGCCGACGGCTGCGACCACCGCGTCCGGCAGCCGGCCCTCAGCCTCGAGCAGCTGGGCGCGCGCCTCATCGCCGATCACGCACTGGAAGTCGCGCACCATGGCGGGATACGGGTGCGGGCCGGCCACCGTGCCGATCAGGTAGTAGGTGTCGCGCACATTGGCGACCCAGTCGCGCATGGCGTCGTTCATGGCGTCCTTCAGCGTGCCAGCGCCGCTCTCGACAGCATGCACCTCGGCGCCGAGCAGGCGCATGCGGAACACGTTCGGCTTCTGCCGCTCGACGTCCGTGGCTCCCATGTAGATCACGCATTTGAGGCCGAACAGCGCGCAAACCGTCGCCGTCGCGACGCCGTGCTGGCCGGCCCCGGTCTCGGCGATGATGCGGGTGCGGCCCATCCGGCGAGCCAGCAGGATCTGGCCCATGACGTTGTTGAGCTTGTGCGAGCCGGTGTGGTTCAGCTCCTCGCGCTTGAGGTAGATCCGAGCACCGCCAAGCTGCTCGGTCAGGCGGCGCGCAAACCAGAGTGGACTGGGACGGCCGACATAGTCCTTGAGGTGATAGTCGAGGTCCCGGCGGAACGCCGGATCGGCCTTGGCTGCCTCATAGGCCTGCTCCAGCTCGAGGATCAGCGGCATCAGCGTTTCGGCGACGAAGCGGCCTCCGAACAAGCCGAAGCGGCCTCGGTCGTCGGGGCCGTGGCGCAGGCTGTTGGCACGCTCCCTGAGCGCTGCGGAGACCGGCGCTGCCGGCTCCAGACGGGTCTGTACGCTCACCTTGAATCTCCTGTGAAGGGGTAGTCCTAGCGCAGCGCACCGCGCCCGTCACGCGCGTCGGGATCGAGGCGGGGCGCGCCCGCGCTTGCCACCACCAGAGGTGCCGTCGGTTCGTATCGACGGTGGTGTTTTCTTTCCAGGGGCAGCACTGTGCGCGTCCTGCCGAGAGACAAGGGGAAATCGATGTTCTTCGCCCACCCGCCTGGTCGTTCCGCGTTGGCGGTGAGGGACGAGCGCGACTCCGAACTGGCGAGCTGGCTTGATCTGGTTGAGCCCACGGAGGCGGAACGTGAACTTGCCCAACGCCTGACTGAGCTCCGGGTACCGACGCGCGAACAGCTTGATGAGATCGAGACGTCCAGCCGGCTGATGATGCAGGGGGAGGTGTTCTATCTCTCCACCCCGCTGGTGCGCCGGATGGACGATGGCAGCTCACTGGTCACGCCGATCGGCTTCGTGCTGAGCCCCGATCGTCTGATCACCATACGCTTTACCGCCTTCAAGACCTTCGACGCGGTGGGCAAGCGGGTCGGCGACATGCAGGGCGGCTGCAGTGCGGACGTGATCATGCTCATGCTGCTGGAGGCAATGGTCGATCGGCTCGCCGACACGCTCGAGCGGATCGGAGTGGACCTGGACGGGCTTTCGACGCAGATCTTTGGCGCGTCGCGGGCTCGGCGGACCGACGCCGACAAGGCACTCCGCGAGATGCTGCGTCAGGTCGGACGCTCAGCCGACCTGTTGTCGGACGTGCGCGAAAGCCTGCTGGGACTTGGGCGCATCGCGCTTTACGTCCGCGGCAACCTGCACCACCCGCCGCATGTGGCTCTCAAGGAGCAGCTTGAGACGATCAGCCGCGACATCAGCAGCTTGAACGATTATGTGGTGCAGCTGGACGGCAAGGTTCAGTTCCTGCTGGACGCCACCCTCGGCTTCATCAACATCGAACAGAATAACGGCATCCGGCTGCTGACGGTGGTGAGCTTCGTGGGCGTGCCGCCGACCCTGATCGCCAGCATCTACGGCATGAACTTCAAGTACATCCCGGAGCTGAGTTGGAACTACGGCTATTTCTACGCGCTCGGCATGATGGTGCTTTCGATTGCAGGTCCGTTGCTGGTGTTCTGGAGAAAAGGATGGCTTGGAGGTCGCTGAAGCTGCTCGGCATCGTTCTGGCCACGGGCTTTTTGGGCCGCGCGGCACAGGCCGACGATCCCGGCGCCCAGATGCAGCGCATGGGATTGCATCCCCTGCTTTATGGCGGCGTCTTTGATGGTGGCACGGGCAACCGGCTGGTGCTGGCTCTCGATCAACCTTCCGGCCAAGGAAAGCTGCACGGCCAGGCAATGCTGCTTTCGGCAAACCGGCAACCGATCGAGGCTGGCGCCGTGGAGGGTACCTGGAAGCCCGATCCGGTGCCGGGTGGACATGATTGCACCCTGCATATCGCCCTTGGAGCACGCAAGTTCACCCTGGACGGGGTTTGCTCAGCCACGGTCGTTTCCGGCAGGATCCAGACCGAGCCTACTGGCGCGAGCTGGTTGATCCAGCAGATCATCTGGTGGGGGAACCCGTCCAACACCGGCCGAGGGTGGTTGACGCGGGAGGGCTTCTATTCTTGAGACCGGATCGCTCATCGGAAAGATGTTGACGAAGCCGATCCGGTCGCTTTAAGGTTTGCGCGTTCTGGTTGCAGGCACCGTCCGCGTGCTTCGGGCCAGGCGTCCTCTCCGCCCCGGAACCGTTTGGGAACGTCGTCGGGATCGCTCTCGACCTCTCCAACAGCGCCACAGCCAGGACCGGACATTTCGCTCCATCCGGTGGTGCAGCAGGTTCCTTCCCTTATTGATCTGCCATTCGAGGCGTTCCGATGCACCTCGCTGAACTCAAGACCAAATCCCCCTCGGATCTGCTTTCCTATGCGGAATCGCTGCAGATCGAGAATGCGTCCTCCCTGCGCAAGCAGGACATGATGTTCGCCATCCTCAAGAACCTCGCCGAAAACGATCAGGCGATCCACGGGGAAGGCACGCTCGAAATTCTTTCCGATGGCTTCGGGTTCCTGCGTTCCCCGGAAGCCAATTACCTGCCTGGCCCTGACGATATCTATGTCAGCCCCAGTCAGGTGCGCCGGTTCGGACTGCGTACCGGCGATACAGTTGAGGGCCAAATCCGCGCACCTCGCGACGGCGAGCGTTATTTCGCGTTGCTGAAGGTCAACACCATCAATTTCGAGCCGCCTGAGGCGGTCCGGCACCGGATCAACTTCGACAACCTGACGCCGCTCTACCCCGAACGGCGGCTGAAGATGGAGTATGAAACGGCGGCGATACCTGGCAAGGGCCAGAACAAGGATTTCACCTCACGGGTGATCGACCTGGTGTCGCCGATCGGCATGGGTCAGCGGGCGCTGATCGTAGCCCCTCCCCGCACCGGCAAGACGGTGATGCTGCAGAGCATCGCGACGGCGATCTCAACCAACCATCCGGATGTATTCCTGATCGTGCTGCTGATCGACGAGCGGCCGGAGGAAGTCACCGACATGGCGCGCTCGGTCAAGGGCGAGGTGGTCTCCTCCACCTTCGACGAGCCGGCCACCCGTCACGTGCAGGTGACCGAAATGGTGCTTGAGAAGGCCAAGCGGCTGGTGGAGCACAAGCGGGACGTGGTGATCCTGCTCGACTCCATCACCCGCCTCGCCCGCGCTTACAACACGGTGGTTCCCTCGTCGGGCAAGGTGCTGACCGGTGGTGTGGATGCCAATGCGCTGCAGCGGCCCAAGCGGTTCTTTGGTGCGGCCCGCAACATCGAGGAGGGCGGTTCGCTGACCATCATCGCCACTGCCCTGATCGACACGGGCAGCCGCATGGACGAGGTGATCTTCGAGGAGTTCAAGGGGACCGGCAACTCCGAGCTGATCCTCGACCGCAAGCTGTCCGACAAGCGCACCTTTCCTGCCATCGACATCACCAAGAGCGGCACACGCAAGGAAGAACTGCTGGTGGATAAAGGGTCGTTATCCAAGATGTGGGTGCTGCGACGGATCCTTTCGCCGATGGGCACCATGGACGCCATGGATTTCCTGCTCGATAAGCTGAAATACAGCAAAACCAACCAGGATTTCTTTGACGCGATGAACACCTGAAGCGCGTGGCATCACCAGCATCGGCATGACCCTTGTTTGGACCTAATCCGGAACCAGGATCGTGCTGCCGATGCTGGCGCGAGACTCCAGCGCCCGATGTGCGTCGGCGGCTTTGCTTAACGTGAACTGCTGGCCGATCTTGACCTTCAATGCGCCGCTTGTGAATACGTCAAACAGCTCTGCCGAGGCTCGGTCGAGTGCGGCGCGGGTGGCGATATAGCTCATCAAGGTCGGGCGGGTGAGATACAGGCTGCCACGAACCGCCAGCAGGCTGAGATTGATTCCCGTGACCTCTCCCGAAGCGTTGCCATAGCTGATCATCAGCCCACGCGGGGCCAGACAGTCCAGGCTGGCGACGAAGCTATCCTTGCCAACACTGTCATAGACGACCGGCACCATGGCGCCGTCGGTGAGGCGCTTGACCTGTGCTGGCAGGTCGTTGAGGCCAACGATGGTGTGGGTCGCCCCATTGGCGCGAGCGATCTCCGCCTTCGCCTCGCTTGACACCACCCCGATCACGTTGGCGCCGAGATATCTTGCCCACTGGCAGAGCAGCAGCCCGACACCACCGGCGGCAGCGTGCACAAGAATGGTGTCGCCCGCCTGCAAGGGACGCACCTGACGCAGCAGTGCCTGCACGGTGAGGCCGCGCAGCATCATGGCTGCCGCAGTGGCGGTGTCGATGTTGTCCGGCAGTTTGACGAGCCGGTCGGCGGCGATGACCCGGCGCACTGCATAGCCCCCGACCGATGAGCTGTAGGCAACGCGATCGCCAGGCGCCAGGTCACTCACCTGTGCGCCGACGGCTTCAACGATGCCGGCCCCCTCCATGCCGAGAACCGCGGGAAAGGCAGGCAGCTTGTAGAGGCCGGTACGATAGTAGATATCGATATAGTTGACCCCCATCGCCTCCTGACGCAGCAACACCTCTCCTGGAGCGGGATCGGGGGTAGGAACATCCTCCCAGAGCAGGTTTTCCGGTCCGCCATGCTGATGAATCCGAACTGACTTGGACATTAATCGTCCCTTTCATGGTCGAGCAGGAACCGCTTGGTGTCGGTTCCCCCGAGGCCGGTGAAGCCACCAACTCCACGCCGAGAGACGACGCGGTGGCACGGGATCAGGATCGGCAGAGGATTGTAGCGGTTGGCCTGCCCCACCGCACGGGCGCAACCGCCGACCTCATCTGCAAGTTCGGCGTAAGTACGTGTAGCGCCGAACGGGATGCGCTGCAGGGCAGCCCAGACTGTTCGGCAAAACTGGCTGCCTGTAGGCGCCAGCGGCAACTCGAACTGATCAAGCACCCCGTCGAAATACGCGTCAAGTTGGGTACGGGCGCGCCGGAGCAGGGCTGTTTCTTGCTGTGCGCAGGCCCAGCCCCAATCGAGCGCCACAAGCCCGGTTTCTTCCTCGGAAACGGTGAGCGGCCCAAGCGGACTATGCAAAGACAGTTGCGGCACAGCAAACTCCAAGGCTGCCCGCATCGCACGGCAGACCTCGCCCGCTGTCAAGAAGCACACTTCTTGAAGCGAGCTCCCGGCAGCGAGGAACCCCAGACCGGATGGAGCATGATGCAATCAGCAGGATCAACCATCTTCGCTTTGGCCACCGCGAGCGGACGCGGCGCCATCGCGATCATGCGGCTGAGCGGGCCGCACTGCGGCATGATCCTCGACACGCTCTGCCGCGACAACATGCCCGCACCCCGGCACGCCGTTCTGCGCAGCCTCTGGCTGAAGGAGGAGTTGCTCGACCGTGCGCTGGTGCTTTGGTTTCCTGGTCCGCATAGCTACACCGGCGAGGATTGCGCGGAGCTGCATCTTCATGCCGGCGCCGCGGTGATCGACGCAGTAGCCGACGCGCTTGGCGTGCTTGGAGCAAGGCCGGCGGAGGCAGGTGAATTTACCCGCCGCGCGTTCCATCACGGCAGGATGGATCTTCTGGAAGCCGAAGGCATTGCCGATCTGGTTGAGGCAGAAACCCAGGCGCAACGCCGGCAGGCGCTGCAACAGGCCGAGGGCGCACTCAGCCGGCTCTATGACGATTGGGCGGGCCGGCTGCGGATGGTTCTTGCCCAGCAGGAAGCCTTGATCGATTTTCCTGACGAGGAGCTGCCGACCGACGCCGAGGCGCGCCTTGTTCTGGAACAATCGACCCTGGTCGCGGAGATGCAGGGGCATCTCGCGGCGGGAGGGCCTGGCGAAAGGCTGCGACGCGGGCTGGTGTTTGCCATCATCGGCGCACCGAATGTCGGCAAGTCGAGCCTTGTGAATGCTCTTGCGGAACGCGACGTGGCGATCGTATCAGCCCAGGCCGGCACCACGCGAGACGCGATCGAGGTTCGGGTTGTTCTCGGCGACGTGCCGGTGACGCTGGTCGACACCGCCGGCCTGCGCGACACTCAGGATGTGATCGAGGCTGAAGGGGTGCGGCGAGCGCGCCGACATGCCGAGCAGGCGGACCTTGTGATACATGTTGTGGATCCCTGGACAACCCCCTGGCCGGACGAAACTTCTGCCCTCGTTGTGTGCAACAAGGCCGATCAAGCGACCCCTCGAGCCAATGTTATCGCCGTCAGCGCCACCACAGGCAGCGGCTTGGCGGAGTTGTCGCGCATCCTGTCACAGCAGGCGGAGAGGATGACCTCTCGCAGCGGCCCTGCCCCGCTGACCCGGGCCCGGCATCGGGCTGGAATCAGCGATGCCCTGCTCCACCTAGAGCAAGCGCAGGCGACGGCTTGGCCGGAGCTGCGGGGTGAGGAGCTTCGGCTGGCGATGCGAGCATTGGGTCGACTGACCGGCACGATTGGTGTTGAAGACCTGCTTGATACGGTGTTCCGGCAGTTCTGCATCGGGAAGTGATGGATCACGAGATGGCGCGATGAGCGGCTTGCACGACGTGATCGTGGTTGGTGGTGGCCATGCCGGATGTGAAGCCGCGGCCGCGGCGGCACGGATTGGCGCACGAACCCTGCTGCTTACCCACCAGCGTGCCACAATTGGGGTGATGTCGTGCAACCCGGCGATTGGCGGGATTGGCAAGGGCCATTTGGTGCGTGAGATCGACGCGCTTGACGGCCTCATGGCTCGCGCGGCGGATCGTGCCGGTATTCATTTCAAGCTGCTGAACCGTTCGAAGGGTGCCGCGGTTCACGGACCGCGCGCCCAAGCGGACCGTACGTTGTATCGAGCAGCCATCCAGCAACTGCTGACGCAGACACCCAACCTCGAGATAGCCGAAGGAGCGGTCGATGACGTACTGCTCGAGTCTGACGGCAGCGTTTGCGGGGTGGTTTGTGCAGACGGGCGCGTGATACGGGCAGCGGCCGTGGTACTGACCACCGGAACTTTCCTACGCGGCATGATCCATGTCGGCCAGGACCGCACGCCCGCCGGGCGACTTGGGGAAGCGCCGGCAGCGCCTCTAGGCGCCCGCTTGCAGGCATTGCAGCTTCCGATGGGCCGCCTGAAAACCGGCACGCCGCCGCGGCTGGATCGTCATAGCATCGATTGGAACGGCCTGGCGCGGGATTGCGGCGACCTTGAGCCCGAGCCGTTCAGCCGACTGACCAGCCGCATCGATACGCCGCAGCTTTGTTGTCATATCACCGCCACTACGCCATCGACCCACACGGTGATCAGGGAGAGCCTGCACCTTTCTGCCGTCTATGGCGGCGGCATATCGGGGCGAGGGCCGCGCTATTGTCCCTCGATCGAGGACAAGGTCGTCCGGTTTGCAGAACGCACAAGTCATCAGGTGTTCCTGGAGCCGGAAGCGCTGCCTGGCAATACAGGCGGCGACCTCATCTATCCGAACGGTATCTCCACGAGCCTGCCTGCCGCAGTCCAGGCGCGCCTGATCGCCACCATGCCGGGATTGCAGCAGGCTCGGATTGTGCAGGCGGGCTACGCCATCGAGTACGACTATGTCGATCCACGGTCGTTGCTGCCGACCTTGGAGTTGAAGCAGCTGCCAAGACTGTTCCTTGCGGGACAAATCAATGGCACCACCGGCTATGAGGAGGCAGCAGCGCAGGGCATCCTTGCCGGCATCAACGCTGGTCGTGTAGCAGGCGGCAGTGATCCGGTCGTGATCGGACGCGGCACAGGCTATATTGGCGTCATGGTCGATGACCTGACCACTCAGGGGATCAGCGAGCCATATCGCATGTTCACGTCACGGGCCGAATATCGGTTAAGCTTGCGCGCAGATAATGCCGATCTGCGGCTCACTCCTCTTGGTGTTGCTTGGGGTTGCGTTGGCACCGAACGCGCGACCGTGTTCGCTGCCGACAAGGCGATGATCGCGCAAGCCATGCAGCGTGCCGCGCTGGAGAGTTTTACGCCGCTAATGCTGTTGCAGGCAGGCATCATGGTCAGTGCGGACGGCAAGCGCCGCTCGCTGCTCGATATTCTTGCCGGATCTAGCCTCGGAGGTGACGCGTTGGCCCAGCTGGCGCCTTGGCTGCAGCAGCTGCCCATCCGAGTGCAGAAGTATCTCCACACCGAAGCGCGTTACAGCGGCTACCTGCACCGCCAGGACAGCGAGATACGACAGCTCGCGGCCGAAACCGCGATTATGCTGCCACAGGATCTCGATTATGGTCGAGTCGGCGGATTGAGCAGCGAGATGCGAGAGCGGTTTGCCGCGGCGCGACCGATGAGTTTCGGCGCAGCCCAGCGGGTGCCAGGTGTGACCCCGTCTGCGCTGGTTGCCTTGCTGGGGTATCTTCGACAATCAGCCTGTGGATAGTTTCACGTGAAACATCAGGCCGAAGAGGTTCTTGCGGCGCTTCCAGCAGCCGTCAGCACCCGATTGTCACGCTATGCGGAGCTTCTTCTGCGTTGGAACGCCCGCATCAATCTCGTGGCTCCAGGAGATCTTGAGCATATCTGGCGGCGACACATCCTAGACAGCTTGCAACTCGCTCCCTTGCTGCCGGCGGCAGCAGCCCGGATCGTCGACTTCGGGTCGGGTGCTGGCTTCCCCGGTCTGATTCTAGCCATCTGCACCGAGCATCCAGTAACCTTGATCGAGTCCGACACGCGCAAAGTCAGCTTCTTGCGGGAAGCGGCTCGACAAACCGAGACGCGGGCGACCATTCTCAACACGCGCATCGAACAGGCAGACGTCGCAGCCGATGTGGTCACCGCACGCGCCCTTGCACCTCTCGAACAGCTCCTTGATTGGGCCGCACCATGCCTCGAGCCAAATGGATTCTGCCTGTTCCTGAAAGGACGGCGGGTGGCTAAGGAATTGACCGTCGCCCGAGCGAAATGGCACATGACCATAGCTCAGACACCAAGTCAGACCAGCCCTGACGGCGTCATCCTGACCCTAAGCGGTATTCGGCGCCTCGGTGCAGGCGCGCCGTACGCATAAGCGCGAGGCCACCATTCCCCACATCATCGCCATCACCAACCAGAAGGGAGGCGTCGGCAAGACGACGACCGCCATCAATCTTTCCACCTCGCTGGCACAGCTGGGTTTATCCGTGCTGCTGATTGATTTCGATCCACAAGGAAACGCATCGACCGGCCTCAGCGTCGAATATGCGGCGCGACGGGCGGGAAGCTACGCGGTGCTGACGGAGGACAGATCGGTAATGTCCCTCGTGCAGGAAACCATGGTGCATGATCTCTTCCTGCTCCCGGCGGACACCGAACTTGCTGGAGCGGAAATCGAATTGGTTGGCTACGATCGTCGAGAGTTCCTGCTTCGCGATGCGCTCGCAGGCAGGCAGCACCAACCGATCACGTACGACATCGTCATCATCGATTGTCCGCCAAGCCTTGGATTGCTGACCCTCAATGCCCTGGTTGCTGCAGATGGAGTGCTTGTTCCACTGCAATGCGAGTTCTTCGCGCTCGAAGGGGTCAGCCATCTGGTTCGCACCATCGATCGCGTACGCGGCAGCTTCAATCCGCGTCTACAACTTCAGGGGCTCGTCTTGACGATGTTTGATCGTCGCAACAACCTGTCCGAACTTGTTGCCGATGATGCACGCGGGTTTTTTGGAGAGCAGGTGTTCGAGACCTTGATACCGCGCAACATCCGCATCTCCGAGGCGCAAAGCCACGGCAAACCGGCGATCCTGTACGATCCGCGTTCGAGCGGCGCCATGGCCTACGCCAAGCTTGCCGAAGAGCTTCTTGCACGCATCCGCAGCCCGTTCGGCAGAAAGTCCGAGCCATGACGCGTCAGAAGGAACCACCGTCCAAGCTGGGCCGTGGCCTTGCAGCTCTGCTCGGGGAGGCACCTGCTGGTCCAGGCGCAAGAACGCAGGCAACCGAGGCGGCGCTTAACACTCTGCCTGTCGAGGTGCTCGAAGCCGGTCCTTTCCAGCCACGGCAGGGAATGGCACCGGAGGCACTTGCAGAGTTGGCGGCTTCCATCCGCACCCGAGGCATCCTGCAGCCGATCCTTGCCCGTCCATTCCCCGAGCGCCCCGGGACCTACCAGATCATCGCCGGTGAGCGTCGCTGGCGGGCTGCTCAGATGGCCGGGTTGCATGAAGTTCCGGTGCATGTGCGGCCATTGAGCGACGGAGACGCAATGGCAGCCGCTTTGGTCGAGAACCTGCAGCGTGAGGATCTCAACGCAATCGAGGAGGCAGAAGGATTGCAGCGTCTTACCGGTGAGTTCGGGCTGTCGCATGATGAACTCGCTGGCGCAATCGGCAAGTCACGCAGCCATGTATCCAACACGGTCCGGCTTCTGCAATTGCCACACAGCGTATGCCAGGAGGTGCGCAATGGGGCGTTGAGCGCCGGGCATGCACGAGCCCTGCTCGGCCATCCCGAACCCGCCAAGGCGGCGCTTGCCGTCATTGCGCAGCGTCTGACCGTCCGGCAAACCGAAGCCCTGGTGCAACAGCATCTAACGGGCTCGCGGATCGCACCTCCTGCCGAGCGCCCGAGACTTGGTGACGCTCCGACCCGGGATCCCGAGATCGTAGCGCTGGAACGTACGCTTCGCGAGAAGCTTGGCCTCAAAGTACAGGTGCTGTTCGACGGCAGAGGCGGCAGCCTGCGCATCCAGTATGACAATTTGGACCAACTCGATGGCGTGTTGGCATTGTTGAACGCCTGAACGCCGATGCGATCCGCACTTGCGTCCAAGCCGGGCCTGCTCTACTTCCCCTGCCTCCGGCGGGCTGCTATAGCGCGCTGCCGGACGGCATTGTGGGCGCATAGCTCAGTTGGTAGAGCAGCTGACTCTTAATCAGCGGGTCGTAGGTTCGAATCCTACTGCGCCCACCACGATCCCGGTTCAAAGAACGTGGTGATGGGCAACGCCGAGCGCCTGCATGACGCCGGCCGAAAGTTGGTCTGGCGTCGACAATCCCGCTGGTGCGTGCCCGAAGCCCATCTGATCGTCCAGTCCCCAGATCCCCCACGGCAAGCCCAGCTGCTCCGCCGAGTGCCGCACCGCATATAGATAGGCCAAGCGAGCCTTCGCGTTCAGTTCTGAGGAGGCGCCGAATTCCGTCATGGCGACCGAAGCGTCGTGCGCCTTACCCCACTGCACGGCACGGGAAAGGTTTCGTTCGACGGAGGCATCATCCTGGTGCAGTGAACACCAGTATTTGGCGACATCATGGGTGTGCCGGTCGGCAATCGGCGCGATCGCTGCGGCGCATTTAGCCGGATCAGAGGCTGGAAACGGGATGTTCGCGGCGAGCTGGCGCTTGTTGACCGCAGAGTCCCAGAAGGCAAGTAGAGTGAGAACCTGCGGCTCATAGGTGTGGAAGCTGTAGACGACGTTTCGATCGGCGATCGGCCGTACTTTCAGCAGCCCGTCGATGCTGCTCCAGTTGGTGCCGGTCAGGATCACCGTGCTGTCCGGCAGCGTGGTGCGCAACTGCGTGACCAATCGAGCCTGCAGCGCGTCCCATTGCGCGGGATCGTCCAGGCTTGGCTCGTTGACCAGTTCCGGAAAGGTCATCGCCGCTGGGAAGCGTCGCAGAACGGGCGCCAGGTCGCGCCAGAAGCCGAACAGCTTTTCCCGCGCCCCCGCATCGCGCTGCAGGTTCCAGTGCTGCATCATCTCGGGATGCGGTTCTATCATCACCCCGAGCCCCGAACGTTCGATGCGTCCGATCGCGGCAGCAAGCGCTTGGAGCATGTCGGGAGCGATATGCTGCCCTTCCATGACTTCCTCAGGGCCTACAGCCAGCCGGACGTAGGTGAAGCCGGCCCGCTTGAGCGCCGCCAGTGCTGGGTCGTCCATGTAGCGCGACATGGGCCGGGCACGCCGATCGGGCACAAAGCGGAACCAGTGTGTGACGTTGATGCCCCTGGCCAGAATGGCAATCCGGGCAGCGGGCGGCTGCGCGACGGCCGGAACAGCGTGAAACAAGGCCGTCATCGCCGCAGCGACCAAGATGCTGACCCAGCGGGTGCTCATCTGCTTGATCCACTTGACCGGTCTCAAGCTCATTGGAACTTCCTTGTCCAGGCGGCTCAGAATGGCTGCACGATCGCCATGACCACGATGACCATCATCAGCACGGTAGGTATCTCATTTGCCATGCGGAAGAAACGCTGGGTGCGTTGATTGCTGTCTTCGGCAAACGCGCGACGCCAGGAGGCACAAGCGCCATGGAATACGGCCATGAGCAGGGCGCCCGTCAACTTGACCCACCACCATCCGGCACTCCAGTCGACCGCACCCGGTGTGAGGATTAGCAGGCCACCGAAGACGAACGAGGCGATCATCGCCGGGTTCATGATCTGCCGCAGTAGGCGACGTTCCATCACCTTGAACAGGTCACTCTGCACCGAGCCCGGCGGAGCCATGGTGTGGTAGACAAACAGCCGCGGAAGGTAAAACAAGCCCGCCATCCAGGCGATCACCGAGATCACGTGAAGGGATTTCTCCCACAACAGAAAGGGACCAAGAGCCTGGATCATATCGTCCCATCAATCTGTAGGAGCGCGCTTACCACCGGCACCCGTGCCTTCGGCTGGTAGGCCTTCGAGCCGGCAACTTTGTGCGCGTTTGACGCATCCGCAAGGTCCTCAACTCCGCTGCACCATCTCCACCAAGGCGCTTACATGCTCGGGATTTGTTTGCGGAAGGACGCCGTGCCCGAGATTGAACACATGTGGGCGTCCACGCCCTGCCTGCAGGATGCCGGCCACCTCCATGGCAAGTGGCTCTCCACCATTGAGCAGACATAGCGGATCGAGATTGCCCTGGATCGCGATCTCAGGAGGCAGCAGACTTGCGGCGGCTTCCAGATCGGCACCTGTATCCAGTCCGAGTGCGCAGATACCTGTCTCGGCAGCATAGCGCTTCACCGAGAGGCCTGCGAGACGCGGAAAACCGATGATCGGCACATCAGGATAATGTTCGCGGATCGCTCGGACGATGGCTCGCGTCGGCGCGATCACATGACGCTGGAATTGCGACGATGGCAACAGCCCCGCCCAGCTGTCGAACAGCATGACCGCCTCTGCGCCGGCACCGATCTGGTCGCAGAGCATCGCCGCCGTGCTCTGGGTCAGCAGATCAATGAGCCGGTCGAACAGGGCTGGATTGGAGAATGCCAAGCCGCGCGTGAGCGCGAAATCCCGTGAGCCGCCACCGTCCACCATGTAGCACGCAACGGTGAACGGCGAGCCAGCAAAGCCGAGCAGGGTCGTCTGGCCTCCCGCCGCGACTCCCACACGACCGGGTGCGTCAAGCTCACGACGCAATCGTCCGAGCGTCTCCATGACAGGCGCGGTGCGCTCGGCAACCTGCTCCGGCTGCAGCCGTGCAAGTTCCGCCTCGCTGCGTACCGGAGCAAGCACCGGCCCCACGCCGTCGACGAATTCCAGATGCTGTCCCATCGCCCATGGCAAGATCAGGATGTCGCTGAACAGGATCGCTCCATCCATGCCGAACCGCCGGATCGGCTGAAGCGTGATCTCGGTCGCGATATCGGGAGTCATGCAACGCGTAATGAAATCTGCCTGAGCACGCAGGGCACGAAACTCCGGCAAATAGCGACCGGCCTGTCGCATCAGCCAGATCGGCGGTGGCCAGACGGCCTCACCGCCCAAAACACGCAGCAACCGCTTCGCGGTCATGCCCCTTTTGCTCCTACCACCAACAATGACGCCACCTGTAGACTTCAAAGAGAAAGAAAGAAATGGAGGGGATGTTGTTAGTGCCTGTGGATGACGGGGTACCCGGGTTTCCGGAATTGTACCCCGCTTTCCCCACAGCGTGTACAGAATGGGCTTGCTGCTCGCATCAGGATTTTTCGAAAGCATCCCCTGCAGAGCGGGTCCGGGCTGTGTACAACCCACGCTGACGCCGCTCGTCATGTTCATCCCCAGTACTCGGTACTCTGCATCTTCCTGACACTGACGATCCCCAAGTACCCCGCTATCCTCACAGACATGGGTACTTCAAACATCGATGCGACTCGGACCCGACCTGCGCGCTCCAGCTTGCAGGCAGCATGGCCTGAACTGATCCTGGCCAGCGGCTCGGAGGCCCGCCTCAGCCTGCTGCGCAGCGCCGGCCTCGGCTTCACCGTAAGGTCCCCGATGGTGGACGAGGATGCGGCTAAGCGGGAGGCGCGTAGCACGAGCCGTGGCCCCAGCGAGGTTGCCCTGCACCTGGCCGAGCTCAAGGCAGGGAGCGTTCCAGCACCAGACGCGATTGTCATGGGAGCGGATCAACTCCTGGTTTGTGGAGAGCGATGGTTCGACAAACCCAGGGATTTGGCGTCCGCCCGTGATCATCTGCGAGCGCTGCGCGGGCGCTGCCATGTGCTGTACACTGCCGTGGCGCTGCTTCGAGACGGCCACCCGGTCTGGAGGCACGTGGCAACGCCCCGGCTGCGGATGCGCGCCTTTTCCGACGCGGCGCTGGACGCCTATCTGGAACTCGAGGGTGAACGGATCCTCGGCAGCGTGGGTGCATACCGCTTGGAAGGTCCGGGAGTACAGCTTTTTGAGCATGTCGAGGGGGAACACGCCGCCATCCTCGGACTGCCCATTCTGGCGCTGCTGGCCTTCCTTCGGTGCCAAGGCATCCTGCTGGCGTGAGGCAACGGACAGGGGCTTGTCACCTTCGGGTGGCCGGTCTATATCGCGCGCCACCCGTCGCCTGTTTGCTTCAGGCGTAATCGGTAGGATGGGGCCATAGCTCAGCTGGGAGAGCGCCTGAATGGCATTCAGGAGGTCAGCGGTTCGATCCCGCTTGGCTCCACCAGACTGAGGACGGAATGCTGTAGACCTTCACCGGCATGAGGCTCCAATGTCTCCACAGGGCCTCGTTCATTTGCCTTTGCTCTGCTGTGTTGCCGCTGTTGGTCTACGTCGCAGACCATGCGGCCGCCGGGCGGGAGATCGCCACAATAATGACGGCTTGTTCGCTCCCCGATTGCAAAGATCGGCGAACCTCGACCTGACACTGGACGCGGTGGGCCGGATAGGCGCCCAGGTTAGGTGACGGCACTGCCGTATAGTGTGGATCTCTGCCGCGACCGGGCCGACACGGTCAGGCGCGGCCGTGCGACACCCGCGAGCGACGCGCCAGCGAGTCGACGATCACCGCAATCGCCAGCACGCCACCGGTGATCATGTAGCGAAGCGAGGAGGAAAGATCGAGCAGCGTCAGCCCGCTTGCAATCGACTCGATGACGATGATGCCGAGCAAGGCCGAGTATGCGCTTCCTCGGCCACCGAACAGGCTGGTGCCTCCGATCACCGCGGCGGCGATGGCATTGAGGTTGACGTCGCCGGTGCCGGCCTGCTGGCTTGCAGAGGCAAGCCGGGCGGAGGCAAGCACGCCGCCGATCGCGGCGAGCATCGAGCACATCACAAACGCGCTGGTGTAGATCAACCGGACATTGATGCCGGAACGTCGCGCCGCCTCGCGGTTACCGCCGACGGCGGTGATCCAGCGACCCCAGGTGGTTCGGGTCAGCGCGTAATTGATCGCGACCACAAGGCCCACAAAGAAGCCGAACATCCAAGGGATGCCACGGTCCTGGTTGAGGTAGAAGACGATCAGCACAAGCACGATGGTCAGGGTGATCGCTCGCACGAGTTGCTTGTTGAGGGACTGCGAGGACAATCCCGCCTCACGGCGGCGGGCAGCGGTGCGCAGCCCGCTGGCGAACATCACAATGCCCGGAAGCACCGCAACGATATAGGCGACGATATGCGGCATGAACAAGGACTGGCCGACATTCACCATCGCCGAGCCATACGGCAGGTTGATGGATCCGCTCTGACCCAGGATATAGAGCTGCAGGCCCAGAATGGCGAGCAGGCCGGAGAGCGTCGAGACGAAGCTCGGCATACCAAACCGGTTGAACAGCATCGCATACAGGAAGCCGAAGGCAGCACCGGCCGCCATTGCGGCGAGCACGGCAAGCCACACCGGCAAGCCTTGGTTGACCCACAGCACGCCTACCAGGGCCGAGGCGAACCCGCTTACCGAGCCGACTGAAAGGTCAATCTCGCCGACCATCAGGATGCAGACGATGCCGAGCGAGATCACGCCGACGGTCGAGGAATCAAACAGCAGGTTGACCAGGTTGTTGCTGGACAGAAAGACCGAGTTCAGGCTCTGAAAGACGGTCCAGATGATGGCCAGGCCCACCACCACCGGCAACGCTCCAAGTTCGCCCGAGCGCACCCGGTCGGCAAACGAGCGGATAGCACCGCCGATGCCGGTCTCATGCTTGACCCGTACGTCGCTGCGGTCGAGCAGCGGGGTGGCGGCTGGCGCGTTGTTGATGTCGTTGGTCACAGCCGCTCTTCCTGTGTAGTCTCGCGCTGCATCTGCCGACGGCCGGACCTGCGCGACACCGAGTTGTCCGAGGCTCCGGTGATGGCGCTGACCAGCTCCTGGTTGGAGGTGTCGGGATAGAATACGCCGTTGTTCCGGCCCAGCCGCAGCACCACGATCCGGTCCGCGACCGCACGGACATCCTCCATGTTATGGCTGATCATGATGACGCCGAGGCCTCGGTCACGGACCCGCTCGATCAGGTCGAGCACCTCGGCGGTCTGGGCGACCCCGAGGGCTGCGGTCGGCTCATCGAGCAGGATGAGCTTGGGATCAAGCAGCAATGAGCGGGCGATCGCCACCGTTTGGCGCTGGCCGCCGGAAAGCGAGCTGACCGATTCGCGCACGCTGGGGATGCGTGCGGACAACTCCTTCAGGAGTGTCCAGGCCCGGGTTTCCATCGACACCTCGTCGAGCTGCATCGGGTGCAGCTCCTTGCCGAGGAAGATGTTGGCAACCACGTCCAGGTTCTCGCAGAGCGCCAGATCCTGGAAGACGGTGGCGATTCCCAGCGAAAGCGACGCGCTCGGGTCGGCAAGGGTCACTGCCTGGCCGCGGAACGTCATTGTTCCGGAACTCGGCTGATGCACGCCGGCGAGGATTTTGATCAGGGTCGACTTGCCGGCGCCGTTATCACCGACCAACGCCACAACTTCGCCCGCTCGGACATCGAGATCGATGTCGGTCAGTGCCGAAACTGCGCCGAAATGCTTGGAGATGCCACGCAGGCTGAGCACAAGCTCGGCTGTGGGCTCCGGTCGCAACGTGTCTGTCATGCCTCAGAACCCCATGAGTCTCCGGGTAAGGCGGATAGAACAACGACGTCCGGCCGCCCTGAAGGCAGCCGGATGGTGTCGCTCAGGGAGCAATGCCAAGCCGTTTGCAGCCGGCTGCATAGCGATCGGTGCAAAGCACGGCTGCGGTCTCGATCGGCTTGCCGTTGACCTGCTTGTCGACGATCTCGGACTTGAGGTTGCCCGCGGTGACCAGGGTCGGGATGAAGAGCTCGGTTGGCGTGTTGAACAAGGTGGTGTTCGACTTCGGCGTCTGTCCCTCGAGAAGCTCCACCGCCACGTTTGCCGCCGCTCCCGCAACGATCTCGCTCGGCTTCGAGATGGTGTTGTACTGGTCGCCGGCGATGATGAGCTGCAGCCCGGCGATCGTGGCGTCGTTGCCGGTCACCGGCGGCACCGGATCGACGCCGGCCGCCTTGAACGCCGCGACCGCGCCGCCTGCCGTGCCGTCGTTTGCGGCGACAACCC
The DNA here is from genome assembly GCA_964252545.1 of uncultured Acetobacteraceae bacterium. Taxonomy (GTDB): domain Bacteria; phylum Pseudomonadota; class Alphaproteobacteria; order Acetobacterales; family Acetobacteraceae; genus Lichenicoccus. Next base: position 61,108 of record CAXUNX010000002.1, read on the forward strand.
CGACGATCTTTTTACGGAACCGGGATATCTGGCCGCTGACCCACTGCTGGGCCTTCGCCGGCGTCCAGTCCGGCGTGTCGTACTCGGCCAGGGTGCGATAGCCGCTGCTGGCGAGGCCCTCATGCACGCCGCGCTTGATCAGCCCGGCTGCGGCGTCGGTCGGCGAGCCGTTGACCTCGAGCAGGCCGTCGCCGCTGGTCGGCACGTGCATCGACTTCAGGTGGCGAACGAGCGACTGCGCGATCGTCTTGCCGATCTCCTCGTTGTTGAACGAGACGTAGTAGTCGGCCCTGGCGGAAGGGATCGGACGGTCGTAGGCGATCACCTTGATGCCCTGGCTCTGGGCCTGCTTGACCAGCGACGCCGCAGCGGTCGAATCGACCGGATCGATCACGATCGCCTTGGCGCCTTGCGAGACCACCGAATTGAACTGCTGCTGCTGACGCGACGCATCCGCGTCGGCGTTCTGATAAAGAACAGTGCAGCTCGGGCAAAGCTTCTTCATTTCGGCGACGAAGCCGGGGCGGTCATGTTCCTCATAACGGGTGGAGCCCTCGTCGGGCATAAGGAACGCCACCTTGACGTTGGAGATGGTCGCACCGAAAGCGGTCGTGCCGCCAAGGAGACCCAGTACGAGGGCCGTGGGGCCGATCGTTTTCCATGCAGTCATTCGAAGACACTCCGTTTCTGCGCGACGGTTGGATTTTGGACGCCATCCACGTTAGCACTCCCGGAGGAGCTTCGCTAGGCTAAGAAGCACCGGCTTGCCAACACAAGATGATGCTTTGCAGCATAGATTTGCAGCATAGTGCAGTTCTGGCGCTGGCTTGCAGTTGACCTGTTTTTGCGCACAGGCCTTCTGCTGGCTGCATTCCGCAACCCGCGTGCCGTTATGCTTGTTCAATGCAAGAACAGGCGGACAAAATCCGTGGGGTTCTTGGACATCCCGCTATCACCCGGCGCCGGAGGTCCACAGGCGATGCCCCCAACCTGTAGGATGGGCAGCAGCCCGCCACGCGTCTCGTTTCACCGGTCGATCAAGGTGTCTGGTCGGCTTGCGGAGCGCGACCGGTGGTTTCCGCGTCCTCGTCAAGATCGTGCACAACGTCTTCGGCGGCATCGCGGTTGGTTTCAACCGCTTGCTTTGCCAGCTTGGCGCCGGTTTCCCGGTCTCCCTTGGCGTATTCCGCCAACGCTTCCTCGGCCAGGTCGCGCGCCTTGTCGTAATTGTCGTCCTTCTGCGGCATCGCCGTTCCTCCGTGTTCGCGCACAAGAACGCCGCACCCGGGATGGAGTTGAGTGCTTAACCTGAGTGCCCCACCTTGGGGCTCAATGATGTGAGCGAACCCTGCCCAGGCTGCGGCGTCCTAGCAGCACTACCAGAACGTCATCAGCCGAGGAGCCTGGGCCATGAGCGACAGCGCGGATCGCGAGACTCGAATCAAGGCGATGGAGCAGCATATCGAACAGCTCGAACGGGAAACGCGGGCGGAGCAGGCGAAGACCGAAGAACGCATCGGCGTCGACCGGCAAGTGGAGCAGGAGCTGCAGACGGTGCGGCCGCATAGTGATGCTCCGTCTCGCGCCGGCGTCACCCCCTCGGGCAGCGGGGCCGATGGCGAGCGCGGCTAGTCCGATGTTGGATGAACACCCCCAGGAGGCCGAGGTCGCGCTTGATCCGCGTGCCGCGGCCAAGGCTGCGCGCCTGCATTACATCGACGCCAGCCGTCCGGGGCTGACGCGCGAAACCGGTAAGGACGGCTTCGTCTTTCGTCAGCCGGACGGCACGGTGGTCTCCGACGAGAAGACGCTCGAGCGGATACGCAAGCTCGCGATTCCGCCCGCCTATGTCGATGTGTGGATCTGCCGCGACCCCAAGGGCCACCTTCAGGCAGTCGGCCGCGATGCTCGTGGCCGCAAGCAGTATCGCTATCATCCGGATTGGCGGGCCGTGCGTGACGAAGCCAAGTATGGTAAGATGCTGCTGTTCGGCCAGAAGTTGCCGGAGATCCGCAAGCAGGTTCAGCACGATCTCGGACTTTCCGGCATGCCGCGTCGCAAGGTCCTGGCGACGGTCGTCGCACTGCTCGAACGCACCCTGATGCGGGTCGGCAACGAGGAATACACCAAGACCAACAAGAGCTTCGGCCTTACCACGCTGCGCAACCGGCATGCCCGCGTGCAGGGTACCGAGGTGACGCTGGATTTTCGCGCCAAGCACGGGATCCAGCAACATGTCGAGCTGCGGGACCGCCGTCTGGCCGGCATCATCAAGCGGCTGCAGGACATCAGCGGCCAAGAGCTGTTCCAATATCTCGACGAGGATGACCAGAAGCATGGGATTTCCTCGCAGGACGTGAACGAGTACCTGCACGAGATCACCGGCGAGGAGATCACCGCCAAGGATTTCCGTACCTGGGCAGCCACGAACCTGGCGGCGATCGCTCTGCACGAGCTGGAGCAGTTCGACAGCCAGACCAAGGCCAAGAAGAACGTGCTCCATGCCGTCGAGAAGGTCAGCAAGCTGCTTGGAAACACGCCGGCGATGTGCCGGAAATGCTATATCCATCCGGCCATATTCGACGGCTATCTCGATGGCAGCCTGGCAACCGCGCTCAAGCAGCGTGCGGAAGCAGCGCTTGAACCCGGCGCCGCGTCGCAACAGGGGCTGACTGCCGAGGAGGTGGCGGTGGTGGCGTTCCTCAGCCGCAGCTTGGATCGGGCGGCCTGATCGATAGTGCAACTATCCATGGGTCATGGCGTTATCGTCCTCAGGCTAAATTCGGGAGGATGCGATGGACAAGGATCGTGCGGCCGGCGTGGGCCATCAGCTCAAGGGCGCTGTGAAGGAAGCGGCCGGCAAGGCGAGTGGCAATGACCAGTTGCGTGCCAAGGGTGCTGCCGAGAAGACCGCGGGGAAAGTCCAGCAGGGCGTGGGCAAGGGCAAGGACGCCGTTCGCGACGTAGCGGGCAGCGTGAAAAAGTAGGTCTCCTCAGCTCCGAGCAGGAGGGCGGCCCTCACCGGGCGCGCTCTCCTGGCGGAGGGCGGCGATCTCCAGTGCCCGTGCATACACCACGCGCTTTGGCAGACTGACCGCTCCCGCAACCAGAGCCGCCGCATCCTTTACCGAGTATCGGGTAAGGGCATCGTGTAGCTGAGTGTCGAGATCGTCCGGGCTTCCGGCGAGCGCAGGTGCTGGCGCGAGCAGGACCGTGATCTCCCCACGGGCTGGCGTGTTCCGGAAATGCTCGATGAGGTCCGGCACGGTGCCGCGGCGCACTTCCTCGAAACGCTTGGTGAGTTCGCGTGCCACCGCAGCCTCTCGCACCGCACCGAACACGTCAGCCAGATCCGCCAGCATCTCCAAAAGGCGGTGCGGCGCTTCATGCCAGATCAGCGTCGCGGCGAGGCCGCCCTGTTCGGCTGCACGCAGGCTCGCGAACGACGCCCGGCGGGCGGCCGAACGCGGCGGCAGAAACCCTGCGAACAGAAAAGGGTGCGGCGGCAGCCCGGACAGGGTAAGCGCCGTCACCGCAGCGTTAGCGCCAGGCGCCGCGGTGACCGGAACACCCGTGGCAATCGCCGCACGCACCAGTCGGAACCCCGGATCAGACAGCAACGGCGTGCCCGCATCCGACACCAGAGCAATGCGCCTGCCCCGCTTCAAAAGATCAAGCAGATGCGGGATGCGTTGCTGCTCGTTATGCTCGTGCAGGGCTTCCATTCGCGACGAGATGCCCCATGCCGAGAACAATCGCGCCGTCACGCGCGTATCCTCGCACAGCACGAGATCCGCCTGAGCCAGGCAGGCGATTGCTCTTTGTGTCAGATCGGCCAGGTTGCCGATCGGGGTCGAGACGAGCACAAGACCCTCGAACAACGGACCGGACGACGCGGTGGGCAACGCACCGGGCGCCAACGGGAAGGGAGGGTCGGATGCTTGTTCGGACATGGATGTTCCTGACGCAAACGAGGACGGCTCGTCCAGTCCCGATCGTGCGGCTTCGAAGCCTGGTCGGCGCGGCTTCCTTGATCATGATCGGGGGATGCACGACCGGTCCGCTCTCCAGTCTGGGGCTGGGCAGCGTCGAGGCGCCACCTCCACCTCCCGGAACCTCAACAACAGCCAACGGAGCGGTTCCGCCAGGCAACCGGGTCGGCATCCTGCTGCCGCTCAGCGGCGGCAACGCGCCACTCGGCGAGGCGATGCTGAGATCCGCCCAACTGGCGCTCTCTGTTCCAGGCGCTCCGGGCCTCGACGCCGAGGATACCGGCGAGGCGCCCGGCGGAGCTGTCAGGGCCGCTCAAGCCGCGCTGGGCGCTGGCGACGGTATCCTGCTGGGTCCGCTCACCTCGGCGAACACCGCAGAAGCCAGCACGGTCGCCCGGAGTGCCGGCGTGCCGATGCTGGCATTCACCAGCGACGTAGCACAGGCGCAACCGGGCGTCTGGGTGCTCGGCGTGACCCCGGAGCAGCAGGTACGACGGCTGATCCTGGCCGCCAAGGCGGAGGGACGCACCCGGATCGCAGCGCTGTTGCCAGACAACGCGCTCGGCAATGCGATGGCGGAGGGCCTGAATCGCGCCTGCGCTGATGCCGGGCTGCCGCCCCCCAATCTCGCGCAGCATTCCGGCAGCATGGAAAGCATCAACAACGCCATGCGCAGCCTGGCGGACTTCGCCGACCGTCGCGGCGCGATCGAGCAGAAGGTCAAGGACGCGCGCGCGAGTCCCGACCCCAGCATCCGCGCGCAGGCGGACACGCTGGCGCAGACCCCGATTCCGCCGCCGCCGTTCGACGCGCTGCTGCTGGCCGACACCGGCATCGAACTGCAGGAGATGATCTCAGTACTGAGCTATTACGACGTCTCGCCCAGCCAGGTCAGGATCATGGGACCGACCTTGTGGGGAGCGTTCGCAAGCAAGCTCGGAGCGCTGCAAGGCGCCTGGTTCGCGGGCCCGGACAGCGCCGACCGGCTCGGCTTCGTGCAGCGATACCAGGCGCGATACGGCCAGCCGCCGCGACCGCTTGCCGACATTCCATACGACGCCGCGGCACTCGCCCGCACCCTGGCCGGCTCGGGCAGCTACAGCGTCGACGCGTTGACCCGGCCGGACGGGTTTGCCGGGGTCGACGGCGTGTTCACCCTGCGTCCAGATGGGCGGGTGCGGCGTGGACTTGCGATCTTCGAAATTCAGCCCGGCGGCGGCGCCAGGATCATTCAGCCGGCACCACGGAGCCTGGAGGACACCAGCAGCTGAGGACGGGTGCCTCAGGCGGCGACGGTTGCACCGTTGGTGAGAACTGGGCGGATGCAATGCAGCGCCGCCTCGAAGCTGGAGAAGCTACCCAGCTTGTGGTTGCGCACATGGTCAATCACCAGCCAGCGCATGCCTTCCGGCCGAATCATGTAGGCGGGATCAGCATTCTCGCGCACCCACACCAGCACGTGCTCAAGCAGGACGGTGTCGCCCTGCGCGGATGCGCGCGGAGAAACGTCTGCATCGCAAAGTCCCATCGATGCACCGGCCTCGAGCCAGCGCATCAGGTATTCGCGGTGCCGTGGAAGAAAACAAAGCCGCAGGGAGACGACGTTTGAGCTCTGCTGGAACGCCGTAGTCGCTTCAGGCCCGGGCATATCGTGTCCCCTCGCAATTTTGTGAGGTAAAGGTAATCGGGCGCTGGCTGCGCTGCCAACGGGATTCTCACGGGGCTTCACAACTCGGTCGCCGACTCGTGAAAACTGTGTCCGATTTGCAATGCTCCATTACGAACGCGCGTCGTCCGGAGATAAACCACTCAATTTGCGGGATCTGGTCTCTGGTTTGCTGCAGTCTGCGTGATCTCGTGCGCATGTTGTGGTTGTTGCGAGGCGTCGGGTGGCTGCCTCGCCGCCAGCGGCAGCTCACGTGGCCAGCGGCGATGCAGCCAAAGCCAGCTTTCAGGCTTCTGGCGGATCCAGCCTTCCAGCAGGTCGTTCACCGTCTGCGTCAAGGCTAGTTGATCACGCAGCCGGTCGCCGGTGTCCGGCAGTACCAGCGGCGTCTCGCAGATCAGCCGGAAGCGCGCAGGGCCGATCCGTTCCACGTGGCCGGGAATAACGGTTGCACGATACCGCAGCGCCAGGGTGGCCAGCGCCGGCGCGGTCATCGCGGGATGGCCGAAAAAGCTGGCGCGCACTCCGTCGTTCATCTTCTGGTCAACCAGGAGCCCGAGATAGCCTCCTTTGGCCACGTGCGACAACGCCGCCCGCGCACCCTTCGCACCCTTAGCGAAAACCGGCACGTTCTCCCCCATGGCCTGGTCGCGCAGCTCGCGGATGAGTTGGTCGATCAGGGGATTTCCGGCCGCCCGATACATCGAGGACATCCGGATCCCGTATTGCATCAGCACAGGCGGCATCAGTTCCCAGTTGCCGATATGGCCCGAAACAAAGATCGCCGGGCCGCCGCGCCGTGCCTGCTCCCACAGGATCTCCTCGCCCACCATCTCCCATCCCGGGCCGGACAGCGTGTTCTTGCGCAGGCTGCCGAGATGCGGGAATTCGGCGACGGTCCGGCCCAGATTCTCCCAGACGCCGCGGATGATGCGCCGGCGGGCGGTTCGACCAAGGTGCGGCATCGCCAAACAAAGGTTGCGCTCGGCAACCCGCGAGACCGGAAGCGTCGGGCCGATGCCGCGGGCCAGCCGGCCTCCGAGATTGGAAGCCCGCGCCCGCCCCAGCCGGCGCAGCAGCCGGAAGAGCAGCCGGGCAGCCAGCGCTTCCAGACGCATGGCGCGGCTGGCGCCCGGTGGATCGCCCTCAGCCATTCACGGCTTCCGAGCGCCGGCGCGCCAGCACGCGGTCAAGCAGTGGCTCCACATCGTCTTGCCAGCGTAGCCCCACGGCGAGCGCCACGACGCGCTCGCGGAAACCCGACGGCAGACGCACGGCATCCTTTGGCGTGGTGACAAGCCGGGCTCCTGCCTGCCGGGCAGTGGCCGCGAGCCGGTCGAGCGTGGCCGCGCTGTAGCGGTGATGGTCCGCAAAGCCATGGCGCGCCACGAGCTGGAGTCCGATCGCGTCGAGCGCGTCGAAGAACTTGTCCGGCCGGCCGATGCCCGCAAAGGCGACAAGCCGCTGGCCACGGAGCAGTTCCGCTTCGGGCGCCATCGCCAGGGTCGCGCGCAGCACCGGCAGGCCCGGTGGAAGCAGGCTTCGCGCATGGCGCCGGTCGGCGCCGATCAGCACGGCCGCATGCGACCGGGCGGCCGCGCGTGCGACGCTTTCACGCAACGGGCCGGCCGGGAGCAGCCGGGCATTTCCAAAACCCGCTTCGCCGTCGATCACCAGCAGGGTGCAATCCTTCACC
>CAXUNX010000003.1:0-22885 GCA_964252545.1 uncultured Acetobacteraceae bacterium
CCGCACAGCAGCGCGGCCGCGAACGCCATCGACCGCCTTCCGCCCATCCTCATCCGATCCCTCGCCCGAGCGGGAAGCCGCCCCGCCCGCATGCCCCTCATACCCGGACCGGTACTGGCCGTCCGATCCGCGTCAGGCTTAACCCCACTGCCGCCGTCCCGGCAGTCTGCCCGACCAACCACGCCGTGGCCAGCAAGCGGGTTTGTTCGGGGTCTGGCGCCGTTCCCAGCCCGGAGCAAGAAACCATCAGTGCCATGTGATATGGCAACCTCACCGTTAAGCTTCGCCGACCTATCTCGCGCGCGGCTGATCCTCGGTTGCCGCTACCATCATGACCTGACTGATTCCGATCGCGCCGTTGCAACGTTCCAGCTGATCAGCGCCAGCAGCAAGATGCCTTCATCCTGGACAGAAGGCATGAGCGACCCGGATGCGAAGCTCGTCGCGTGCGGCTTGATAGGCACCGGTAGCGACTTAAGCTTCCTCTTTGACCAACTCCATCGGACGCGGCTGGCCCGGTTAGGCCGCCGCAGCATCTGAGGCCGTGCGCGTGGTCCGGCGCCATTCAACAAGCTTTTCTAGCGTCGCCATCGCGCCGCCGCATACGACAACCAAGGGATTGCTAAGGTTCTTTAATAACTTGACGCGCTCAGGTTGATAGATCAACGCAAGTGCCGCGCCACAGGCAGGTTCCACCAGTACGCGGTGGTCCTCAACGAAGCTGTAGCAGGCCTCGACCGCCTCGCGGTCCGGCAAGACGATGCTGCGAACATCGCGAGTTCTAGCGTAGGCGAAGGCCTGCTCGGAAGCTCGATTGGCGCCGAGCGAGGTGGCGATGCTGGTGATTGCCGGGATGGCGACGTTCTCGCCTTTGCTCAAGGCATTGGCCAAGCAGTCGGCGCCGACCGTTTCTACCGCAAATACGGGGACATTTCTCAGCTCGTTCCGATCCAGCCCCTCCATCACGCCGCAGAGCAGGCCGCCACCGCCGACTGATAGGATGACGCAATCGAACTCGGTGCCAGTCCGGACGACTTCGTCGATCAGAGTGGCATGCCCCGTCCACATCGACGGATTGTCGAAGGGATGCAGAAAGGCGGCGTCGGCATCCAGCATTGACTGAGCGTGCTCGTTAGCCTCAGCCCACACCGCGCCATGGATTACGACCTCGGCGCCTTCCTGTTCCAGGAGAGCACGGGCATGTCCAGGGGTGCTCTGCGGGATGACCACTGTTACCGGGATGCCAAGACGGCGTCCGGCGTAGGCGACGGCTAGGCCAGCATTGCCGCCAGATGAGGACACAAAGCGTCGCTTGCCCTCTGCTGCATACGTCTCACAGGCCGCGCCGATACCGCGGATCTTGAAGGAACCCGGCGGTTGCAGCGCATCCATTTTGAGCAGCACGGTCCTGCCGGTGCGCGAGCTGAGCGGTGTGGAACGGAGAAGTGGGGTGTCGAGATGTAGTGGCATGCCTGCGCTGATCTATTGACACTCGGGCTAAGGCCCTGTTGGTTTGGCTAGCTCTCGGCGGCAATTGGGAAGTTTGAAGTTGAGATAGCCCCGGTTCGGTGGACACCGATGACGCTCTCGCCTGAGGCCTCCTTTCATGCCCAAGACCTATGCGCCGGAGTTCCGGCGTCGGTTGGTTGAGCTGAGCCGAAACGCTCTCGCACTGGCAATATGACGGTTTCACGACGCATATTACCAATCACGCCATAAAGCCCGCCCTCGTCACCTTCGACCCCGACCATGAGGAGCACGTATCTCGCGTGACTATGAAGCCTCTCCCCCAATTGCAGACTTCAGCTATGATTTCCAGGATATCGACTTCAAGCCGGTCGAGGCAAGAGTGAGGTAGCAGCGTCCTGTCAGCGACGATGGCCCATCCCGCGGGGTCAGCGGCGAGGAAGAACACTTCCGCTCGCCTCTTCCCGGCCGACCACGACGCTGTCCAGCAGTATCACCGTTACGATGTTGAAGCCGTCGGATGCGTAGCCGGCGATGCGGAACGGCCTCGCTGGTCGGACAGTCCGGCTCTCGATCTGCATCTCGATTGTCATAGCCTCGTGCCTGAGTTGCAGCGTGATGCCGCGCACCCAGTAGCGGAGCTGGCGGAGGCAGTCGAGTTATCTCCGTCCTCGCTTGTGTAGCCGGCGCAGCCTCGATCAATCACTCGAAGCATCAGGGATCATGACCGCGTCACGCCAGCGAGAAGCGTCTTGCGCAGCATCATATGCACACCCTTGTTGCCGTCGACGGTCTGCGTGACGTGAAGATCCCCGGCCAATGAACACAGCATGTAGGCTTCCTCCCTTGACAGCATCGAGACCCGGGTGATGTGGAAGATCATCTCGCGCACCGCCTGTCGCGCGGCGTCGTCAAGATCCTCGTCCATCCCCATCGCGACGAGACACTCCGGGGTTTCGGCGAACGGCCAGATCCATCCGAAGTCTTTTCGGGTGGTTAGGCGAAAGGTTCCGGCCATTCCGGTTTCAAGGCCTGTCAGGCAAACCTCGCCATTGCCCTGCGCGCCATGTCCGTCGCCGGCGGAGAACAAGGCGCCGGGCGCCAGCACCGGCAAATAAATGGTGGTTCCCGCTCGAAGTTCCTTGTTGTCTATGTTGCCGCCGAAAGCGCGCGGAACCATTGTTGGTTGGGGCCCCCAGGCCTGCGGGGGCGCCACTCCCATGACGCCGAAGAACGGGTCCAACGGAACCGTTACGCCGGGCAGCATGCGGATCAGGCCGGCTTCGTGGTCGATCCGCGGATGGATGATTGCCGCCGTAGGAAAGTCGTCGGGCAGCGTGCCCTTAAGCGGCTGTATGGTCATGTAGCCCCAGTCCATCCATGGAACGACCTCAAGGATGTCGACTTGCAGCACGTCACCGGGGTTGGCGTCCTCGACAGCGATCGGACCCGAAATGAAATGGGCGGAGGGACCCTGTGGTAACTGGCTCATGGCCTCCAACAGGATCTCTGGCACAACATAGGAGGGGTCGGATGGCAATCGCGCCGGAGTGCAGGCGGGAAGCGCGCGGAGATGCACGGTGTCGCCCGAACCGATCACCAGCGCTGGCGGGATTGCCGCATCGAATGTGCCCCACACCATCGTCTCGGGGCGGAAAGGCAGTTCGTGATGATGGCTCATATCCGTATAGTTTCCGCTGTTCACCCGAGCCAAGCCGGAACATCCGCAACGGCGGCGTCAGACAACCTCGACATCTCTTACCACCATAGAGGACAGAGCGCCGGCTGTAATTTAAACAATGCTGCCTTTATCAACCAAAGACAGTAGCGGCGCAGCGGACCTGGATGCCGCAAGCTCGGTGCGGTGGAGTTGTCGAACGACTGCCGATCCGAACATGGCAGGTAGCTGCAAAGTAGGTATGACTGTCGTCCAACTTGGTTGGAGTGTGGTGCATGGACCGGCAGACGGGCGGTGACAGGTAGGGTAGAGCGGCTGACGTCTCACCGCGCTGCTCGAGGGTGCCAGCTTGCCGTTTAAGGCCAACGCCGATTGCCGACACCACATCCCGAAGCAGAGACATCGGACCACGAACTCGGCCGCTTACGACCACGCCCTGCGCCAGCGCGGCAGCTTGACGGTCTGGTTCACCGAGGAGGCGATCGCGGCTTGGAAGGCCGAGCCGCGGACCACGCGGGGCGGACAGCCGCGCTACTCGGGTCTGGCGATCGCGACGGTGCTGACGCTGCGAGCGGTGTTCCGCCTGGCGCTGCGCCAGACCGAAGGGCTGATCGGCTCCGTCATCGCCCTGCTCGGCCTCAATCTGGCCGTGCCGGACCATACCACCCTGAGCCGCCGGGCGGAGACACTGCGACTGCCCCGTTCACGCTGCCAGGGTCGAAGCAAACCCATGCACCTGCTGGTGGACAGCACGGGGTTGAAGCTGTGCGGTGCAGGCGAGTGGCTGCTTGAGAAACACGGAACCAGGACGCGCCGGGCCTGGCGCAGGCTGCACATCGGCACGGACGCCGACACCGGAGAAATTGTGCGGCCACGCTGACCGGCAGCGACGCCTGCGACGCGTCCCAGCTCGGCCCCTTGCTCGACCAAATGGCAGGCCCGGTCGCGTCCTTCACCGCCGACGGCGCCTACGATTGGGATAGCGTCTATGACGAGGTGGCCGCGCGTCATCCCGAGGCTGCCGTGGTCGTGCCGCCACGCTCCAACGCCGTGCCGAGCGACGCGGTCGAGACCGCGCCGACGCAGCGTGACCGGCACCTGCAGCTTCTGCAGGATCGGGGCCGCAGCGCCTGGCAGGAGGCATCAGGCTACAACTGCCGCGCGCTGGTCGAGGCTGATGTCAGCCGGTTCAAGCGGGTGATCGGCAATGCGCTTCGTTCCCGTACGGACCGACGTCGCGCGACCGAGGTGGCGATCGCCGTCAATGTGCTGAACCGGATGCTGGGCCTTGGACGCCCGGAGTATGTCAGGGCCGCCTGAGACCAATCTCAGGAAGGGCATCGTGCGCCAGGCCCTCTGACCCATGCAACACAGTGACCCCGAGGTCAACCGCGATCAAGCTCCTTTGACATTACGACACCGACAATCACCATCTGTATTCCAGGCCACCATCGCCGCCGTAATTTGTCTCGACGTCGGAGAACTGGCCATCAAATCTGGCAAACGCAGACAGCCGTGCCGTAAGCGACAACGTGCCCCCGGCAATCGTATGCGCCGCGTTACGGGAAGCCGCAACACCTTCGGTCGTGAACCCGGCATTTGGCGCAGCTAGAAACGACGCCTCGATGGCGCGCGACGGATTGAACTCATGTACCCAGCCGAGATCGAGATATGGAGAGAAGCGATGCGTATCGCCGAGTAGGACGGATGTGCTGGCCCTCAACCCCAAGGTCAGCGGTGCGGACAGTCGTGAAACGCTGCCATAACGTAAGCCTAGGCCGGAAGTGTTGATCGCGTAACTGCCGGAAACGGTTTCTGAGAATCCACGCTGCCATAGCTCGTCGAGGTCGATGGCCGAATACGGCGTGACGGCCATCCAGTTGATGTTGTGTGTCCAGCCAGCCTCAATGCGACCACCGGCGACGTTGCTGCCGAAATCCTCGTCTGCCGATGCTGGTAAACCTGAAATCTTGATGAAGTCGTAGCGGTGCACATCATTGGAGAAATGTCCGAAGGAAAGGGTGCCAGCCAAATAGAACTCACCACGATGAATCAATCCATACACCGCCGCATTGACGGATCTGGCGTTTCCGTGAGTATTCTCATCGGAGACCGAAAAGTCGGAGCTGGCGCCAGCAAGGCTTAAGCCATAGATAATTCCTGCGTCGGTGGAGTGGTCAATACCGATCATGGAACCAGCGGTCTGCGAGTGCAGACTTCTTTGGCCGTCGGTTCCATCCAACTGATCGTTGCCGCCAAATCCGCTAACCCAGACCTCCGTTGTTTGGTTTGGTGGAGCGGCCTCTTCGGCTAGAGTCGGGGCACTCATACCGAACTGTACCCAAGCATGCTGCAAGATGTTCGATTGGTAGGATTGCTGAACTCCGAACATAACTTGCTGCGCATCCGCAGTCGCGGCACCGGACAGACTGTCATAGAGATCCGCCAGAGCCTGTGCGGATGGCACTTCTGCAAGTGTCGTCACCAAGCTGCGGAAGCCTTGGGCGCCGCCGGCTTCCTGTATGGCATTGATCGCGCCGCCGATACCAAGTCGATTACTGGATCCGAGGTCCTGCCCGAGCAGGATATTGTTGGCGGCGAAATCGACCGTGTAGGAGAGTGCCTCGACCGTGTCGGCCAGCCGGATCGGAGCATAACTCAGGATAGGTGATGCGCCGAGTGCTGCCTTGAGGCCGTGATCATTGATGCCGCCGCTCGCAGTTAGGATATCGACCTGAGCTTTGCCGGGCTTCAGACTTGCCGGGTTGATCACCTGCAACAAAACCTGTCCGGCAAGCTGAGCGGAACCGGTGACATCGAGCCGGTCGGCGCTGCCATGCGCCGGGTCGACGTCGATCACAAGCTGGCCACTTGGGTTCTGCACGTAGTTGCCTAACAGCCTAGTGGTCGCGACATGGCCGTCGCCGCCGATGCTAAGCTTGCCGTTGTTGGTCAGCGTGCCGGCGCCCAGGCTGATCTCGAGGCCGGGATTGATCGTTCCAAAGTTGAAGATTGAGCCCCAAGTATAGATAAAGTTGCCGTTTCCGACATCAACCGCGCTGCCCATGTGGATCTGGCCGTTGATCGTTCCATAGTTGGTGACGGACGTGTAGCCGCCTTCGCCGTAGATGGCCGTGCCCTGGTAGTTGCCGGTGCTAGGATCGTTCTCATGAGAGTCGATCGTGCCCCAGTTCACGAGGGTGTTCATCCCTGGACGGGCCGCGTTGTTTTCGAGGCCGTATTCGATCCGGACCGCAGCGGCGTCGTCGTCGAAGCCATTGCCGCCTTTGACGCTCACGCCCGGGTTGCTGGAGTTGCCGATCGTGATCGCGATCATCGATCCGGATCCGGTGCCCCCGTTGGACCCTCCGCCGACCGACTGGGCGATGATCCCGGCCGAAGCCGGACCCTGGGCGTCGATCGAGCCCTGGATGTTCATGGTGATGGTGCCGCCAATGCCGACGCCGCCTGCCGAGCCGGTAAAGGCGGCAGTCTTGTTGGTGAACCAGCCGCCGCCGCCGCCGATCGACTGGGCGATGATGCCCGGCGCATTGCCTCCGCTTGCAGTCGAGGTGTTGGCCGAGGCCGTGGTGATCGATCCCCCGGGATTGACGTTGATCTCGATGTCGCCGCCATTACCGGTGTGATTGCCGTTGCGGCCCATCGTGACCTTCTGCATCGTCCATCCAACGTCGCCTGAGATGCCGCCGCCGCCGCCGATCGACTGCGCGAACACCCCCACGCCACCCTTGCCGGCGGTTTGGATCGCGTCGCCAACCTGGATCTGCACACCCTGGTTGGCATTGGGATCAGCGTTGATCCCAGGAGCGACATAGCCGGTCATGTGCCCGGAGCTGAAGAAGTCGCTGGCCGAGCTGCCCTCGGGCTTGCCGCCGAGCGCTACGCCACCACCGCCTGAGATCGATTGCGCCAGAACGCCGTAGCTGTCGTCGCCAGCGGTCGTGATTGAGCCGCCCGGCTGGGTGGTGACCAGCACGGCACCGCTGTTGCCGCTGGAGCTATTCGAACTGTTGCCGATCTTGATGTTGGCAGCGAAATCCTTGCTGGATGCGGCGGCGGCGCCGCCTTGATTGTCGAGGTCGGTCGCCAACGTCTTGACGATGCCACCACCGCCGGCGATCGATTGCGCGATGATTCCAGTCGCGTCATGGCCGCGCGTCTCGATGGCGCCCGAACTCGTGACCTGCGATGCCTCACTGATGCTGCCGCCACCGCCACCGCCACCAACCGAGATGTTGAGCGCGACGACCCGGTTGTCGCTGCTTGTTCCCGCGGTAGCGGTCGAGCTGCCGCCGATGCCGCCACCGCCGGCAATCGATTGTGTAACGATGCCGGCCGCGAGTGGCCCCACCGTGTATATCTCGCCCGAGTTGGTGACGCTCGGCCGGCCGCCATTGTTGGCATCGGTGCCGTTCGAGCCGCCACCCGAGCCTCCGACCGAGACGTTGCCGGAGATGTCGGCGCTGGAGGCGGTCGAGGCTGCACCGCCCTTACCGCCGCCGCCGCCGATCGCCTGGACGACGATGCCGTCAGCGGCCTTGCCCGTCGTCGCCACCGTGCCGGTGTTGTTGACGGTAATGAAGCCTGCGGCACCGCCGGCGCCACCCGCTCCGCCGATGCCGACGTTGATCGACACCTTGACAGCTTGGTTATCGTCGTCGGTCTCGCCACCACTGCCGGCAGTGTCCTCGAGGTCGTCGCCGATGTCGTCGTCTTTAACGGCGCCCAAACTGGTGTTGCCGAGCATGGTGTTGGCCGTGTTGAGCGCGGCGGCAATGGAATTGTAGTCACCGAGCGCCGCTGTGCCGTTGGCGGCGAAGTTGGCGGCAACCTGGGCGATCGTGTTGCCTGCGGCGTTATTGGCGCCGCTGTTCCCGCCGTCGCCGGTCGATTTGCTGTCGCCTAGGCTGGTGCCGGCCTTGCCGCCATCGCCTCCGCCGCCGCCGATCGACTGGGCAATGATGCCGGTGGCGTCAGCGCCAAAGGTCAGGATGGTGCCGGTGTTCGTCGCCTGCGAGTTGGAGGCTTGATAGAACGTGTCGCCGCCGCCGCCGCCTGTGCCGCCAATCGCCACACTGGTCATGATGGTACCGGAATTAGAGCCGGCGGCGCCGCCCGCGCGACCGCCGCCGCCGCCAATGGTCTGCTCGGCTATACCGCGCGCGCCGTCGCCCAGCGTGATGATCGTGCCAGTGTTGTTGGCCGAGACGTTATAGCCCTGGCCCCCCTGCTGGCCACCATTCTTGGCACTACCGCCCATGCTCAACGCCAGCGACAGGCTCTTGTCCGCGCCGGCCGACGATTTGGCGTCGCCCGAGCCGCCGGCGCCACCGCCGCCGCCGATCGACTGGATCAGCATACCGTCCGCCGACTCGCCGGTCGTGACCACGAGACCTTGATTCTCGCCACGCGCGTTGCCGGCGTGGCCGCCATCGCCACCTGAGCCGCCATGGCTGATCGAGGCGGCCAGATTGAAGTCGCCGCCGCTGGCTTTCGACGAGGCCGACGAGTCACCACCGGTGCCGCCTCCGCCTCCGATCGATTGGCCAAGAATGCCGATCGCACCGGCCCCTTGGGTTGCAACCAGACCCGCGTTCTGCAGAAAGACGCTGTTTCCGCTGCCGCCATTGCCGCCGCTGCCGCCGCTCGACATGGAGAGCGACAGGCCAATGATCCCGTCGCTCGGGCTCTTGACGATGCTCTTGGCGGTGGAGGCACCGCCATCGCCGCCGCCGCCGCCGATCGACTGGCCGAGAATGCCGAAGCTGTCCGAGCCGCTGGTCAGGATCCGGCCACTGTTGTTCGTGACGTTGGCCGCGTTGACGGTGCCTCCGTTACCGCCGTTGCCGCCCGTGCCACCGACCGAGAGCGAGGCGCCATAGAGGGTTGAATAGGAGACGCTGTAGGACGCGCCGCCATCGCCGCCGCCGCCGCCGATGGATTGGATCACCAGGCCCGGCGCATGCTGGTTGGTGGTGGTGACCACGCCATCGTCGTTCACCACGTTGGCGTCGGCCGCTGCACCACCGCCTCCACCAGTGCCGCCGATAGTCATGTTGACGCCGGCACCGGAATGAATACCGGAGCTGGTCGCATCGCCTCCCTTGCCACCACCGCCGCCGATCGACTGCGCCTGCAGCCCGGCGGAGCCGAAGCCACCCGACAACACCGTGGCATCGGTGAGACTGATGCTCACCGTATTGCCTGCGGCACCGTTGCCGCCGGCACCGCCGACGGCGAAAATGCCGGTAGAATCCGGGCCGATGCCGCCATTGCCGCCAATCGACTGGGCGAGAACGCCGGGCGCGACGTCGCCGTTGGTTGCTCCTTGACCGGCGGTGATCGTGGCACCCGTGCCGGTCACGGTCACTGTATTGGCGAGGCCGCCATTGTTGCCGGCGCCCCCGGTCGGATTGAAGGACCAGTCCGAAGCATGGCCGCCCGACCCGCCAACGCTGCCGAGCGATTGCACGAGCACGGCCGGCGCCCCGTTGCCGCTCGCTGCCGTGACCTGGCCGTTCAGCGACACGGCAACAGGGCCGGCATTGCCCCCCTGGCCGCCGGCTCCACCGAGCTCGGCGTTGCCGCCATGGCCGCCCTGGCCGCCGAGCGACTGCACCCAGAGGCCGGCACCATCGCTGCCGTCGCCGCCATAGCCGACGATTTGTGCATCCTTCGCGACGGTGACCGATATGGGGCCGCCATCGCCGCCGGAGCCGCCATTGCCGCCCTGGCCGCTATTGATGTTGTCGCCTGCACCGCCATCGCCGCCATTGCCGCCTGACGACCTCACGTGAACGCCTGCCGTCTGGCCCTGGAAGTAGCCGGACAAGGTGAACCCGGTGATCTGCCCGACACCGCCACCATTACCGCCTTGGCCGCCGTCGACGCCAAACTTGTTCTCGAAGCTGGTGCCCGATGCACCAGTGCCGCCGGTGCCGCCCTGGGTGAAGATGTCGGCACCCC
Organism: uncultured Acetobacteraceae bacterium; assembly: GCA_964252545.1. Classification (GTDB taxonomy): domain Bacteria; phylum Pseudomonadota; class Alphaproteobacteria; order Acetobacterales; family Acetobacteraceae; genus Lichenicoccus. The sequence goes on from CAXUNX010000003.1 coordinate 10,133, forward strand.
TGCCAGCCGACGACGTGAAGTTGCCGCCGATGGCGGCGTCGATCCGGCCACCGACGCCGCCGGACGCCGAGGTGCCAGGAGCACCGCCATTCTCCGCGCCAAGTGCGCCGCCACCGCCGTTGCCACCAATGGAACCGATGGTCAGGCCGCTCACTATGCTCGAAGACACGCCAGTGATCACCGTGCCTTCATTTCCCTGGCTGGCAGAGTTGACGGTCAAGGCGACGTCGCCACCGGCACCACCCGCCCCGCCGCTGCCGCCTTGGCCATTATTGCTGCTGCTGTTGTTCTGATTGCCAGAGGCGCCGCCGCCGCCGACCGAGCTCATGTTGATTGGCGAGGTCAAGGTGGTGGGGTAATCCATGTAGCCGAACGGATCGTTGAGTGTGGTCGACAAAACGCTGCCTGGATTGCCGGCGCCGCCAGTGGCGCCGCTACCACTCACCGGAGTCGCCGGTGCGCCATTCGACGAGATCGAGCAGGCCGGGCCGACCATAACGCACGGCGTACCCGTATCCGCCGCCGACGCGCTCACTGCCTGAGCTGCGAAAGCGGTCAAGATGGTGCTTGCCAGCAGCGCCAGCCTAGCTTGCTGGCAGCCCCGACCTTCCGACGCCGCCGTCTGCCTGTGATCCATGTTGGCGTCAAGGGTCGCATCGCGTTGAAAGGAAGCTCTGTTATCGATTGTAAAAACGGACATAGAGAGTCTCTCGACTTTGAAACGATGGCGAGCAGGATTACGCTTTAAACCGGAATGATACCGTCATCGCGGCGGGACAACGCAGCGCTGCGGTTCGCGAGGCGGCAAGACCGCGGCGGCCCGCCTGGGCCTCCCGCCCGGTGCCAGTGGGACGGTTCCCCGGCCCGGCTTCATCTGGGTTACCCTCACCATGTGGCCCGCACCCCGGCGTAGCCGCCGACGGCGGTCTCGACGTTGGCGAACTGCCCGGTCACCGTGCCCACCAGCGACACTGCCCGCGTCAGCTCCAGCGAGGCGCCAGCCACCAGCTGCGCCGCGTTGCGCGCCGCTTCCGCCCCCTCGACGTGGAACCCAACGTTGGGGGCGCCCGCGAACGCCGCATCCAACGTGCGCACCGAACTGAACTCGTGCACCCATCCCAGCTGCAGCGTCGGCGTCAGCGCCCGACCCCCCACCAGCAGGAGCCGCCAGTCCGCCCGCGCTCCCAGCGTCGTCGGTATCGAAACATCGGCGTGGCTGCGGGTGCGTAGGGCCACCGCAGCCTGCGCCGCCGAGGCATCGTCCGGCGCCCGCTCGGTCACCTGCCCCTGCCACAGCCCGTCGGCTTCCAGCGCTGCGAACGGGGTGATGTCCACCGCGCCGCGGCTCCAGATCCGCCCCACCTCGACCCGTCCGCCCACTACGTTCTGGCTGAACTGCGACGAGGCCGACGCGTCCAGCCCGAGCAACTGCCCGATGCCGGTGCGCGTCTGGCTCACCGCGTCGTTGCCGTAGCCCAGCAGCCCCGACGCGTAGAACGGGCCGCCCCGCGCCAGACCATACAGCGCCACGTTCACCGAGCGATCGCTGCTGTCCCGGCTCTCGCCGCTGACGGAGAAGTTCGCGTTGCCGCCGCCGACGCTGATCCCGGCCATCAACGCGTCGCTGAACCAATCCGCCACCCCGAACGCGCCACCCGCACTCTGCACCGACACGCTCGCCGCGCCGCCGGTGCTCTTGAGCAGGTCGTTGCCGCCGAAGCCGATGATCCAGGCCTCCGGACCGAGCCGGTGCGGCACCATCGGCCCCACGGCCATACCGGCCTCGCCGTCGACCTGCTGCAGCACTGCCGCGTCGAACTGATGCTGTGCGGCGAACGACACCTGCTGCGCGTCCACCACCGCCTGACCCGACAAGCTGTCATATGTCGACGCCAGCGCTGGCGCCGTCGGAACGATCGCCACGGCATCCGCCACCGGCGCCAGCGTGGCGGGGCCATCGACCTCGATGGTGTCGAACGCCGTGCCGATGGCTCCACGATCCCGGCTCAGCAGCCCGGACGATCCGAACGCGCGTGCCGCGGTGAAGTCGACGGTGGTGTCGAGATCAAGGTCATTCGGGTCGGGGTTGGTCAGCGTGTAGACGACCACCGGTGTGCTGGAGATCACGCGCAGCCCACCGTCGCTGAGCCCGCCGGTTGCGGTGATTACGTCCGAGCGTGTGCTGTGCGGCAGGAGGTCTAGCGGCCCGTCCTGGGCCACCTCGAGATGGCCGGCCAGGATGGCGCGGCCGTTCACCTGCAGGTGGTCGGTCTGCCCTGTCGCCGATACCTCGTCGAACGCCACCGTGCCCTCCCCGTCCTGCACGAGGGCGCCGGTCAGCACCGTCGTTGCCACGTGCTGCAGGCCCCCGGGTGAGATCACCCCGTCATTGGTGAGCGTGTCGCCGGCACCGAGCGTCACCGCTGCACCGGTGTTCAGCGTGCCGCCCGGTGCATTCGTGATGCCGCTGCCGGGAGGCAGCACGATCGAGCCGTTGATCGTGCCGGAATTGTTCACCGAGGCGGGATAGATCCCGGTGATGGCGACGCCGCTCGGTGTCGGCGCACCTTGCAGGCTACCATTGTCGATGACGCCGTAATTGCTGATGACGTTGCTATCGGCACCAGCCACGAAGACGGCGGCGGCCGACTGCCCCCAGCTTTCGATGTAAGCAGTCTGGAACACGGAAAGATATGTGTTGTTGACGCCGTTGCCGCGGCTTTCGAGCAGCACGCCGTAGGTCTGGGCGCCGAGGACGCGCACGACCGTGTTGGAGGCGAGCTGCACGACAACGGTGCCGGTGCACGCAGCGTTCTTGCATCCGGTATAGCGGCTCGCTGAGGCGTAGGCGTAACCGTTGCCGTCCGACTGGTCGAGTACGCCGCCGCCGCCGCCGAGGCTCTGCGCCAGGATGCCGTGGGCTCGATACCCCTCGGTGACGATGTTGCCGCCATCCACGAGACTCACCGACACGTTGCCGCCCTGTCCGCCCTGGGTTTTAGGCAGGGCATGGAGCCCCTGCGCCAAGTTCACCAGGTCGAGCTCGCCGACCGTGCCGCCACCGCCGCCGATGCTCTGGGCAACAATGCCGGCCGAGCCGGAGCCGGACGTGTAGATATTGTAACCATTACGCAATAAAACATCGACGTTGCCGCCGGACCCACTCGCATTCCCGCGGTAAAGCGAGCCGAGCATCGTGCCGCTGTTCGGCACACCGAGGACCAGGCCGCCGCCGCCGCCGATGCTCTGCGCCATCACGCCGTATGCATCGCGCCCGGCTGTGAGCACAATACCCTGGCCGTGGGCCGCTGCGGTTGGGTCGAGGGTGACTTTGACCGCACCACCGGCCCCTGAAGCGCCCCCAGTACCATCGATCGCCAAGTTTACGACCGTGGAGTTCGGGATGACGGATCCGTCCGAAAGGCCGGTGCCGCTACGGCCGCCGCCGCCGAGGCCGGGGTCCGATGTGCCCATCAGCGCGGCGAGGCCGCCGCCACCACCGATCGATTGGGCGAGGACGCCTGACGCATCGCGTCCGAGTGTCGTTATCGCGTGGCTGGCGCCGATGCTCACGCTCACCGCGCCGCCATTGCCGGACGAGCCGCCTTTGCCGCCGAGTGCCACGCTCAGGGTTCCGAGAGCGGCGTTCTGCGCGATTGTCTCACCGCCATCGCCGCCGCCGCCGCCGACGCTCTCGCCGTGGATTGCAAAGGAAAGGTCGCCGGAGGTGGTGATGGGCGCATTGTCGGTGATCTCGACCGGGCCGCCCGCGCCCGAGCTCTTGCCTGCCCCGCCGACGCCGATGGAAGCACTCGTGTCGGTTGGCGTTCCGAGCGTGCCTCCGGCCGACGGGTTTGCGGCACCGCCCTCTCCGCCTCCACCGCCGACGCTCTGCGCCAGGATTGCTGCCGAGTCTGGCCCGTCGGTCTGCAGCGTGCTGGTGTTGGTGACCTTGACCGCACCGCCGTTGCCGCCGGAACCACCCGCACCGCCAAAACCGGCACCAACATCGACCGTAAGGCTCGTATCGGCGGAGTCGGCGCCCGGAGGAGGGACGGCACCGGAGTTGCCCCTGTTGTAGGCAGCGAGCGTCGTGGCGAGGTCGGTCACAGACTTGAGCGCGTCGATGGCGGAGGGTGCAAGGGCGAAGATGCCGTTGCCTTCGTCGGTTGTCGCGGCGCCGATGCCAAGTCCACTCTTGAGGAAGTTTCCGGCCGTGGTAGTCGGGCTGGTTCCGCCACCGGTCGCGGCGTCGCCGCCGTTGCCGCCGCCGCCGCCGATGCTCTGCGCGAGGATCGCCGGTGCCGCGCCGCCATCGGTGAGGATAGATCCCTGCTGCGTGACGGTAACATTGCCGCCATTGCCGCCTTTGCCGCCCCGACCGCCGAGGCTGACGTTGACGTTGAGGTCGCCACCGCTGCCGAGCGCCTTTCCGGCGCCCCCGAGGCCGCCACCGCCGCCAACGCTCTGCGCGATAACACCGTCCGCAGCATCGCCACGGGTCAGTATGCCGCCGGCGTTCGTCACCTGGACGTCGCCGCCGGTGCCTGAGGCACCCCCGCGGCCACCGAGCGTCACGGTTACCTGGGCCGACTTGCCACTCTGTCCTTTGACGCTGCCGGTATCGGCATCTGCGGCACCACCCTGGCCACCGCCCCCGCCGACGCTCTGCGCCGCGATGCCGGGCGAATGTTCGCCCAGGGTCAGGAGCACGCCGGAGTTCGTTGCGGTAGCCAAGCCTCCGTCCCCGCCCGTGCCGCCGTTGCCGCCCGCCGTCACCGTCACCTGGATCGTAGGCTGCTGCAGGGACTGGTTCAGCGAGGTGGCGTCGCCGCCGTCGCCACCGCCGCCTCCGACGCTCTGCGCGAACATCGCCGCGGCGGCGCTGCCAGCGGTCAGCACGGCGCCCGAGTTGCTCACGCTCGCTTCGCCCGCTCTGCCACCATTGCCGTTCGTGCCGCCGATGGCGACGTTGACCACAACGGACGGGATTTTCGGATCGTTGATGATCTGGAGAACGCGAGCCAGCGCGTCGCCACTCTCGCCGCCGCCGCCGCCGACGCTCTGCGCAAGCTCGCCATAGCTGTCGGTGCCCTGGGTCGTAATCTGCCCAAGGTTAGCGGCCAGGGCATTGGCGCCGGTGCCTCCCGTACCGCCATTGCCGCCGACGCTCGCCGCCGCGGTGATCTGAACGCCTGCGGTCGTGCTGCTTCCCCAACCGCCGCCGCCACCGCCACCGCCGATGCTCTGCGCCATGGCCGCATTGGAATGGGCACCGTTGGTCTGCACCGTGCCGTAATTGGTGGCCGTCGCGGCACTGGCGTCTCCGCCTGTACCACCCTGACCACCGACCGCCACGGTGACGACGCCGAGTCCGACACCGGTGGCGTTGCCGCCGATGCCGCCGCCGCCGCCGACGCTCTGCGCAAGCAGACCGGCGGACACGTCTCCTTGGGTAAAGACGACTCCACTAGGCGTTCCGGGAGCGCCGCTCCTGGCGGTGGCGTTGAACGCGGAACCGCCCTTGGCGCCTTCCCCACCAATGACGATCGTGGCGATGGGAGCGATGAGCTCGACGTCGCCGCCGTAGCCGCCGCCGCCGCCGATGCTCTGTGCCGTGATTGCGTCGGACGCGTTGCCGGAAGTGCCGACGAATGCTCCCTCGGCAATCGCCGTGGCCGTAGCGCCGAAGCCCCCCGGACCGCCGCTACCTCCGGTCTTCGAGAACACCGCAGCGGCGTTCGCGCCGTTGCCGCCGTCGCCCCCGACGCTTTGGGCGAACAGGCCGGCCTCCGAGTAGCCTTGCGTCGTCAGGCTGCCGCCGTACTGATAGACCCCGACCGAACCTCCGCCGCCGGCTATCCCGCCGGCTCCGCCCGTGCCGCTGCCGAAGCCACCTTGTCCGACGCCGCCCTTTCCGCCTGTGCCGCCGAGACTTTCCGCAAGCAGCCCGGCGCCGACGACGGAAAGCCGAACGGCTGCATTATCGATGGTGACGACGGTGCCGCTGCCTGGCGCGGCCGCGCCGACCGCGCTCATCGTGCCGAAGTCGAAAAGCAGCAGGGAGCCGCCGGCTCCGCCATTGCCCCCGTCGCCGCCGATCCCCTTGCCCAGCGTCGATGCGCCAAGGCCGCCATTGCCGCCTTTACCGCCCGCCGCGACGCCGAGCACGCCCGAACCGAGCGTGTCGATCGCGCCGCTAAGCATGGTCGTGATCGAGCCGCCGGTGCCGCCGTCGCCTCCCCTGCGGCCGTAAACATCGCCGCCGAGCTGGTTGCTTTCGGCCACGCCGCCGCCGATCCCGCCGTTCGCGGTGAGGAGGACCGCAGGAACACCCGCGGACGTTGTGCGGATCAGGTTGCCGGCATCGGTGGTGAGCGCTATCTGACCTCCGTCGCCACCGCTTCCAGACTCGCCGCCTTCCCCGCGGTTGCCGATACCACCGCCGTTGCCGCCCGTGCCGCCCGAGGCCGAAAGCTGAAGGCCAGCGACCGAGGACGTCGTGGTTATCCCACCCGCCGCCGTCAATCTGACGCCGACGATGCCACCGGCGCCTCCGATCCCAGCGTTACCGCCGTCACCATTGCTGCTGCCGACGCCGCCGCGACCGCCATTCCCGCCTTTGCCGCCATTTGAGATTGCGGAAACTGCAGGCGCGGCGCCGCCACCGATTCCAGCAAAGTTTAGTTCCCGAAGGAGTTCCTGGCCGGAGCCGCCGTTTCCCGCATCGCCGCCGGTCGATCCGGAGCGACCGTCCGCGCCCCCGCCTCCAGACAGGTTTACTGCTGGAGGGAGCGGAAACGGTTGGTAGGATTGTGCTGCAGCGGGAAGATCACGAAGCAGGCCAAAGCAGAGCAGAAAAGCGCCGAACCGCAAGGTTGACTCCGTCCTATTCGAGTGAAATAAGACTAATTCTTGAAATGATCATGAGTTGATGCGAGCTGTCGTTCGCGGCTGCTGCGCAAATCACAGCGAAGTTGTAGTTCTCCGCATGTGCGAAGTTCTTGGTCGCCTGGATGAATTATGGGAGTGCACAAGGGCGCAGCCTGAAACGTTCGGAATCGCTTGTACTGCCTAATTAGAAGCGAGCGGGCCTGGCTCAAGGATCTTCCCGGACGTGCCGCATGGAGTGCCGTCACCAGCAAGCAGCGACCATGCTGGAGCTCGACCCAGCAACGTCGACCCAGCAAGCGCATCGGGGAGCAGCAACAAACCGCTCGTGGATGACCCTGCAGGCTGCGGCATGCTTGAAGAAAGAGAGGGCATGGGTGTTCTCCAAACGCAGCGGCGAGCCCGCACGTGCGGCGTTCCGGCCGCCGCCTGGTAGTAGCAGCGCCATCCGGAAGCAATCCTGAGGATTTCATCAAGATGTTCCGAATTTTGGTTCGGTTGATATTCGGAACTGTCCTGAAGTATTTTGGGGCAGCCGCCTGGGACCACTCAGCCGAACGTCACGGGCGCAGTTTGAAACGGACTCCAAGGCCACCCACGATCGGATAGGCTTTCAGCGTGCCTCAGGCCGCAATGACCGGACAGGCACTATGTCAGCCTGTCCGACCGCCACCCGCCGATACGCGGCCTCGAACCGGTCCAGATCTTCCAGGCGCCTGAAGAACCAGAGGCCGGTGCGGTTACATGGCATCCAGCCCGGCGCCAGACGGGCCAGCTCGCGCCACGCGGCCCGTGCCTCGGCCACCTGCCCGCTTTCGGATGCGGCCACGATCAGGGAGTCGTAGGCGGGCGCGTAGTCCGGTAGGCGTGACGCGCACAGGCGCAGATGCGGAAGTGCGTCCTCGACTCTTCCGGCTAGCAGCAGGGCCCGTCCGAGGAGCGCGTGCGTAATAGGGGGGCGAAGCGGGTCGAGCGCGAGGGTGCCCCGCGCGATGGTGGCGGCCTCCTCCGGGTGGCCCGCGTGGGTCAGGACCTCGCAGCACGGGTTCCGGGCTGCCGTAAAGGCAGGCCGGTCCGAGATCAGCGCCGCGTGCGCAGTGGCCACTGCGTCCTCCCATTGCCCGTGCAGCATAAGGGCATAAGCGAGGCGGGACAGGCACAAGGGCGACGTCGGGTCGATCTGCACGCCCCGCTGGGCAAGGCGGAGCGCTTCGTCGCACACCAAGTGCTCTCTCGGGCCACCCCAGTCAGAGCTGGCAGCACGGTGCAGCGTGTAGGCCTGCCAGGCGTAGGCCTGCGCGTAATCCGGGTCGGCCGCGATCGCGAGGCTGAACATCTCCTTAGCCGATTGAATGTCCGTCTCCGTCGCGCGCTGGTGGTGGTCACGTCCGACTAGGTGGAGCTCGCGCGCGCTCAGCATCGCCATAGGTTTTCGGCGCGCCACCCCCAGACAATGCCGGTCCACCTGCTGGCAGAGATGGACGACGAGAGTTGTCATGTCGGCCGTCGGTAGCTCGGGCGAGCTTTCCGATGCTTGGACGAAACGCTTCGCCCAGAGCGCCGTGCCTGTTCCCACATCCTCAAGCCGCACCGTGACGTGGAGATCCTGGCCGACGGCACGCACCTCGCCCCTGACGCAGTACGCGGCCTGGAGCATGGTGGCGGTGACAGGCAGGACACGTAGCCCCTCAAAGCAGGTGAGCGCCGCGATCAAGTCCGTGGTCAGCCCGTTGGCCAGGGAGATGCAGATCCGGTCCCCATCTAAAGTCTCGAAACGATGGACTGCCATCGTCTCGCTCCGGAAGTCCGACAGGTTTCGGGAAGGCGCAATTGGCGTTGTGACCGGATCAGTTTCGGAACAGGAAGTCGCCTCCCGCCGCACCTCCGCCACCAGCATGTAGCCGCGTTTGGGTACCGTGCGCAGGATATAGGCTGCTCGGTCGCCGAGCGCCTGGCGTAGCTCCCGGATGCACTGCGTCAAAGAGTCGTCCGTCACGGCCAGGCCGGGCCAGAGCGCACCGATCAACTCGTTGCGGCTCAGCAGCCGCCCAGGATTATCCAGGAAGTGGCGAAGCAGGGTATATGTCTTGGGACGCAACCGCAGTTCGGACCCGTCCGGGCGCAGGGTCGTGCCGCGCGTCAGATCGAGCTTGAAGACATCGAAGCGGCAAGCCTCCGTTTCCGTGCGCAGGACCTTCCCGCCTTTTTCCAGTGCCAGCTTTGATCCTATCCAAACATCACACCGATGTCATGGTGCCGTAGTAGACGAATGAGGAGTGTCGCACGGGACTGATCGTAGCCTGGAGGTACCTTATCCGTACGGGCGCCTCAGCTCCGACGAGCGGAAATCGGCATGGCGAAGCGGATCATCCGGCTAAGCGCGGCGGCGCTGATTGACACCCCTACCTTACTGAGCAGCGAAGATGCTTGTAGCAGCCGGTTGTGTCCTCGGCCTAGTTGCGTCTGCCTTACCGATCGCTCTCTGCCAGCCGATAAGGCCAAGGTAGCAAGCACGCCAACGGGCTGAGGGATGATCTCGCGACAGGCGCCGCCATAACTTTGGGGATGTTATACTTCGCACCACAAACACGAGGGGTGGTGTGGTGCTTATTTGTCAGACGCGAGACGAGATCACGGTGACGCCTGGGATGATCAAGGCGGGCACGGCGGCACCGCCTGCCCGCTCGGCGCAGCTCATGGCTGAACACCCCTTACGCGATTTACTGACGCCTGTCGTGAGGGTGACCGGGCCGGCGGCGATCCGGTCAACGCCATAAGTCCGATTGTTCGCCAAGCCATGAGGTGGCCAATATTCCCCAACTCAACGTTGAGTTCATCGACATTGAAGGTCTGACACGCGTGCCGTCAGCCTGCACCGTAGCGCGCTTGATGACCATGGCGCGCGACAGCCTATCCCGGACGCAGAGGTGATGGTGGCCACCATCGAGGCAGCGGTTCCACGCTGGTCCAGGCTCGGGATCTCGTCGACAGCTTCCATACTCTAATCCGCCGCAAGCAGGAGGTTCCTTGGCGTCCTTCGTCCGAGGGCTGACGCGAGATCATCTCGCCATTCGCGATGCGATCTCCTCCCGCTTGGTTTGAGGCACAAGCTGAAGGCACTCAAACGCCAGCTGTATGGCCGAGGAAACCTCGACCTGTTGCAAGCCCGCATCATCGTCGCGGGCCGATGAACATCGTCAAAACTGCATCAGAACCAGATTTGAACGCCAGTTGATCGTCATTGACCAAGTTCTTGTACTTGCCTCCGGTCAGGTCAGGGATCTGGCTTGGTTGTGTGGCGAAGCCGGATCGGCTGCCAGTTGTCGGCCTGCTCCAGGGTCAGTCGTTCTTCCCGTGCGAGCTCCAGGCCTGCGAGCAGCGTGCTGGCCAGGGCGGCGCGGTGTTGCAGCGGATCGCTGCGCGCATCCCCGATCTCCGGCAGAAAGACTTCCAGCTCCCCGCCTCCTGGCTGCATTGCAAGCCCATCGCGCACGCGCGCCATCGCCTCCGCCACTGGCCACAGCCGCATGGGCTGGAGAACCAGAAGCTCGGCCTGGTCGGGCAGCCGCAGCGCCACAAGGCATCCCCGAAGCAGTTCGGCGAGATCGCCAGCGTTGGTCGGAAGGCCCACACTCTGCGCCTCCGCCCTGCCCCGCGCCCAGACATGCTGCCCAAGCTGCGGCCGGCGCTCCAGCCAGTCGGCGGCGAGCTGGATGTGCCGGTGGCTGAGCCGCTGCTGCCGCGATCCCGGCACCTCGCGGGTGGCCGCCTGCCTTTCCGGTGCGACTGCCGGCAGCATCAGCCGGGCACGCAGCTGGGTCAGGGTGGCCGCCATCACCAGCCAGTCGCCCCAGCGCGCCAGCGACGACGCTGTCCGCCGTGCGCCACCCTGCTGCAGCGCCTGCTCCAGCGCTTCCGCGAAGCCGTCGATCAGGGCGCGGATCGACAGCCGTCGCAGCTCGATCTTGCGGTTGCGGGCCATCTCCAGCAGCCAGTCGAGCGGCCCCTCGAAGCTCTCCACCGACAGCACCAGCACTTGGCTCTCCCGCCAGACTGCACGCGACGCCTGCTCCCACTCCGCCTGGTCCGGCTGACCGCCCTGCCCGGCCAGTGGCTCAGGGCGACCGGTCACCACGCCTGGTGGTAGATCGGCTGGATCTCGAAACGCAGCTCCGGCCAGTCGCGTGCCACCGCCGCCAGCGCCCGCCAGGGTGTCCAGTCCGCCGCCCAGAAGCCGAGCCGCACCACCGCCTGCCCTGCCCGGATCGTGTCTGGCTCCCGCGGCTCCGCGAGCACGGCCACGTGCCGCAGCGCCTGGGTGGTGCCCCAGTGCTGCCAGAGCCAGGCTCGTGCTTGCGGATGATCTGGCCCCAGCGCCAGGATGCGCATCGGCACCGGACACAGCGCGTGCAGGTCGAACGGGCAGGCACGGCTGCGCCCGACCTGCGCCACCGCCAGACTATGCCGTCGCTCGGACGCCTCGCGCAGCTGGCGCGCCAGGATCCGGGCACCCTGTGCGCTGAGGCTGCGCGGAGACGCGCCCATCAACCGGTGGAACCAGTCCTCCTGCAGCTGATCGAAGTCGAGCTGCCACGGGATCACCCCGGCACCGGCCACGGCAACCCGGAAGCGCGCCAGCGCCTCCGCCAACCCGCTGATCGTCAGCCGATGCTGTAGCCAGTCAGTGTCAGGCAGACACAGGGCCTTATCCGCGGCTGGCCTGTCCTCCGTCAGCTGGTCGGCCTCGACCATGGCCGAGGCTGTCACGGCCATCTCAAGCCGCCGCTTTCCTTGCACACAGGCGACCCAGCTTGCGACGGGCGAGGATGCGGCGCAGTGCGTCGGTGCCGAGCCGCTGGTGCTCGAGGTTGCCCCAGCGGTCGATCTTGCGGAACAGCGGGCCATACTGCGCATCCGACGCTTGCATCCAGGCCTCGAGGGCACGCACCGGACATGCACGCATGGTTGCCTGAGCAGATCCTCTGGTGACGCTCTGCCGCACCAGCGTCAAAGCCCTGGCCGCGACACCGGCGCGCGCCGGGAGTGCCAACACAAGGCCGGCTGCCTCGAAGCGCACGGCTTCGGCGTCAAGGCCCACAATGGCACTTCGTTTGAGACCCTCGCTCAGCAGGAGCAGCACGGCGCGGTCGCGCAGGCCAGCGAGATCGGGGGGACACGCGGCGGCGAGTCGACGCAACTGCGCTGCCGGGAGTGCGATCGAGCGGTTGCGCATGCGCGGTCGCACCTGACTTAACGTTGCTCTGGCAGCAAGGCTCAGCGCCGGCGGCTCGAGGCCGGCCTGCCGGTGCTGCGCGCGGATGGCGGCGAGGCGGCGGCGCAGGGCGGCGATGCTCAGCACACGCAGATGCTGCTCGAGATAGCAGGTGAGCGTTGCAGGGCCCGCAGGCAGCGCTGGCGCTGAGACGCTGCTGCACCAGCGTGCGAAATGCCCCCAGTCGCTTGCATACAGGCGCTGCGTTTCGGCAGCGGCAGGGGTGCTGTTGCCGACAGTGCGTGGTGCTGCGGTGTTCATCGTTGCCAGACCAGATCTCCGCCTCAGTGGGTGCCTTGCCACGACCGGGGCCGCACCACCTGGCCGGATTCTGCCGCTCCAACTCAAATAAGGCAAGCCTTGCTAAGGCGCGGTAACACTTGTCGATGCTCACCTATGCCTGATAAATTATCTTGTCGGGCGTAGGTGGCCGGGCGTAGCTTTGGGATGCGAGGGCGACCCTCCCGGGCGCTGGCAGGGAGACAGCATGGCGATAGCCGATACCAGCGCTCGGCACGACGCCCTCGATCAGCCGTCACCGCGGCCGCCGCCGTCACGTGGCGAATGTGCCATGCTGATCTTTCCTAGAA
>CAXUNX010000003.1:22895-59244 GCA_964252545.1 uncultured Acetobacteraceae bacterium
CACCCGGCGCGCCTACCGCGCCGGCGTGCGGGCCTGGTGCGACTGGTGCGACCGGCACACCCTGCCCTGCCTGCCGGGACGGGCCGCCGACGTGGTGGCCTTTCTGGCGGCCGAGCGCGGGCGGGGGCTCAGCCTCAGCACCATCGAGCTGCGACGGGCGGCGATCCGCTACCTGCACTACGTGGCCGGCCTGCCGGTGCCAACCGCGGAGGCGCAGGTGACCGAAACCCTGGCCGGCATCCACCGCGACGCGGCCGAGCACGGCCACACCCCGGTGCAGAAGCTCGCCGCCACCGCCGGGATCCTGCGCGAGATCCTGCTGTTGATCGGAGACGACCTCGCGGGGCAGCGCGACCGGGCATTGATCCTGGTGGGCTTCGCAGGCGCATTGCGGCGCTCCGAGCTGGCGGCGATCCAGGTCGCGCACTGCACAGCCCGCGAGCGCGGCATCAGCCTCACCCTGCCGCACTCCAAGGGCGAGCGCACCGGCAAGGCTGTCACCGTGGCGTTGCCGTATGGCAGCACCAGCCTGTGCCCGGTGCGGGCGCTGCAGCGTTGGCAGGAAGCCGCCGGGATCAACGAGGGCGTGTTGTTCCGCAGGCTGTATCTGCCGCCGACACGGCGCAAGCACGGCGCCGGGGTGCGGCCAGGCCAGGTGGTCGGTGTCGAGGCGCTGGATCCAGGCTCGATCGCCCGCATCCTCAAGCGACGGGCCGCCGCCGCCGGCTTCGATCCGGTTCTGGTCTCCGGCCATAGCCTCAAGCGAGGAGCACTCAGCACCGGCATGGAGCGCGGGGTGCATCCCACCAGGCTCAAGCAGCTCGGGCGCCACAAGAGCTACGCCGTGCTCGACACCTACCTCGAGCTGGGAGATCCGTTCGAGGGGCACCCGCTAAACGGCGTGATCTGACTATCGGTAGGGCTGGTGTCTCACGCGGGAACAATCCTGCGTAAGTATCGTGAGGCGGTTGATTTAAGTTCTCTTGACCGAGAGCAAGGGTCGTCCGAGAGGATCTCACCAAACTCAAAGCTGGATCGTTCCAGCTTTTAGAAGAACACCCAGCGTGCTCTACGATAGCAGTGCGCAAAGAGTCTTCTCGTTTTCAGATCGCTTCATCAATGGTTGTAAGGCAATAACCACCAGACACTCCATTGCCGTTCTGGCAGCTCGCATGTTCCAGATGAACCTTGGGTAGCAACGGAGTAGAGAATCCATTTTGGCGCCTGTGATAGCCCCTTCGGTGTGGGCAAGTCGTAGGTATTGAGACGTCCTCGCTGTCTTCTACTCGCTCTCGCCGTCCCGACGGCGAGAAAGTCCCGTAGCTTACCATTGGCCAAGTGCGTTACATACTTGGTTACATGTAACCAGCGAATGCTTCCACAACTGTTGCTCTTTAAAACGCACGGTGGCCTTGCCATAAGCTTGCAGTTCTTGTTAGAAGAATTGTAATCCTAATTAAGTAGGGTCGGGATGTTTACGGTTGTTGTTGCAAACCATAAAGGAGGCGTCGGGAAGACCACTGTGACAGGTCACCTAGCGGTGCAGGCTGATCTTTCGGGTGATGGTCCGTCAGGATTGATCGACCTTGATCCGCAAGGCTCACTAGCCGACTGGATAAATCAACGACGACCTGAAACGCCAGTGTTTCTAGATCCTAACGCCTTCGGTGGTCTACAAAAAACCCTTAGGAAGGCTAAATCGAGTAATGTTGGTGCTGTTTTTATTGACACTCCGCCGTCGAAAAGCAATGACCTAGCGGCCGTATTGACGCTCGCGGATCTCGTCGTAGTGCCGATCCAAGCGTCGCCGCACGATCTAAGGGCGGTCGGCGCAACTGTCGATCTGATTGGCCAAATCCGTAGGCCGCTGGTGTTCGTTCTAAACCGCGTTCAACCACGGGCTAAACTCACGACCCAAGCAGTTGTGGCCTTGTCGCAGCACGGCACGATAGCCCCCGTGATGCTCGGGAACAGGACTGATTTCGCGGCCTCTATGTCGGGTGGAGACACGATCCAAGAGGTTAACCCAGCCTCTGCTGGTGCCCTCGAGATCAACGCTTTGTGGGAATATCTGAAGGAAAGGATGACCAAGCATGGCTAAGCCACTACCGCTGGATGGTGGAATGATCGCAATCGGCACCCCCAGAGGGGCGGCCGTCGCGTCGCCAACACTTGTTCCTGGGCGGCTGGGATCAGCCGAAAGGGCGCCCAAGCCGGACGTCGACATGGCCGAAGAGAAGAAAGGAGTGCTCTTCGCACGAAAGCGCGCGGCGGAGGCTCGAACCGGCCTCACAATCAGAATACTTGTCGGTAATGCAGAGCGCCTGGATAACCTGGCCAGGCGTACGGGCCACAAGAAGCAGGACTTACTGGATCAAGCTATAAGCAACCTTCTTGACGAAGCTGACCACGCCGGGAACCTGACCGCCCCGATCTAACCTTGGCTCGTGACTTGGTTACATGTAACCGGATTTGTAACCAGGCTTCCGATAAAACGTTTAAGGTGACGCTTCGTCGATTGCGTGACCCTTTTTAACTGTGGACTGTGGGTGCAAAGTAGCCCGATTGCTTACGAGCTGGTGTGAAGAAGAGAATAGGACTATCCGTGGACTCTGGGTGCTGACGAGGTAAGTTAGTCGTCTATACTAGCGTGGACTTTAGGTGCATTAAACTGGGCGGATTTTGTGAAGCTTTGAGGGGCGGGCAGGCACAGGCGGAGCTGATGGGAAGAGCCTCACACCACTTGGGAACACCTCCACGTTAGCATCCGGGTAAACAGACATCGCCAGCTCAAGCGCCTCTTTGAACCGCCGTCGAAAGACTCTTTGGACGTTGTAACCTGCGCCAAACTGAGACCTCAGCGCTGCCCAGGAGACGTCCATCGGGCCTAGTAGGGCATGGAGCCGATAAGCCAACCAGCAGTAGATGTCCAAGGCTTGGCTATTGTTGCTCAGCGGCTTGATAGCGGATTCTTGGAGGGGAACCGGATGGCGCTGCAGTTCTGCGAAAAATGACTCAGACAAGCGGACGGTCTCGAGCAACGACGCACCGTTCTCGTCAGCGAACATCGCTGTATCGACGATATTCTGTGCGGCAAAACCCGTTCGCGAGCCTTGCTGTATCTGGAACGTCATTCGGCAGCGGGAGAGCCGCAAGCATTGGTCGCGTACATCTGTGACAGACTTACCGCCGATTGGTACGCCCAATTTTCCCAGCCAAACCCGGAGGCTGCGGCCAAGCTCGATATCGCGACTCTGGGTCCTAATGGCCTCCGATTGTAGGTAGAGAAGGATCAATCGAGCTCTTGAGCCGAAGGGAACGCCTACTCGAGAGACCTCGCCGTCACGCTCGACGCTACCAGGCTCGACCATAAGGCGGACCCTATCAGTCTTCACGAGCCAAACTTCGTCATCGGGCAGGCGCCGATGCGGAAGGGCGCTCTGACACCATCCGGCGAAAAGGAAGCCAACGGACCCCTGATCGTCGGACATGTATGCGTAAGCTGCGTCTAAGAGTGCGCGGTCCTGCGCTGACGTCGCGAGCGCAAGACTTTCTTGGCGGCCAACATTAATGAGCTGATCGTGAATTCGTCCCATGGCCAAGCCATCTAACCTTCTTCCAATCGATCTGTCTCTGTGGACTTTTGGTGCCGTGAACTACTAGTAGAATATTTGTTACTTCTATTAGTAAGGGTGACCAAAAGTCCACGGGCTAAATCGAGCATACTGTTGTTTCTGCTGCATCTTTTTAGTTTTCTACGGCACCTAGAGTCCACGAAAGATGAATCAACAATCCACGGTTGGGTTGTGAGTAGGTAGCATAAACATGATGCCACCTACCGCTTTATACGTGATTCAGGAGGGCACCAAGAGTCCACGCCAAACCCTCAACTTGTTCTCTTGCTCCTAGAGTCAGTGAGCGTCCGAGATCATCGCCGATACACCAGGCGTCCCTGAGGCCAAAGTGCTGCACCTAAAGTCCACGGACAGCTCTACCGGCAACGCGGCATCTAAAGTCCACACACCGCAGCGTCTCCGGCATGTCGTCGCTGTGCTTCAGCTGAGGCGTTTAGGCGATCAAGCGTGGTCGAGATAACCATCGGGGTTGAGCATCCTGGAACGATGGGATTTGCCCCGTTAACGTCGGGTTCTGCGGTCCGGGATCGTTGATGGCTTCAGGGCCGGAGGCTTTAATTTACTTCTCGGGCGTTAGGTCTGGATAGCCGAACGCATGCGACACCGGTGCATCGCGCAAGGTCGTCTTGACAGTTGCACTGCCGGAGCCGCAGTCCGCTAACACGCCCCGGCGAGACAATGGCGAACTGCGACTTCTTTAATCGGGATGAGGCTCACTAGCAGGCTCGGGTCCTCGCGCATTATCAATATGCCGATACCTGCATCTGCAGTCGCATACACGCCGCCGGCGCGTGATGCAGGAGAAGTCAGAACCTTCTGTCCGACACGATCAGGAGCTCAGTTCCTTTTGGGATCACCACATAGCCTGTGAAGGCTTATTCACCAGCGTCTCCGACGCCAGAGCGCGTTTAGAGTTACGACTAAATCAACCGTTCCGCTCCAAAATTGCTAAGCAGGTGCTCCAGCGTAAACGCTCATACTCGCGATTTTCTTCCTTTCGCTCCCAGGGCAGCTTCAAGCTCATGTCTTTTATCAACCTTTGCCAGACTATACGGTTCTTCCGAAGCGACATGATCCTCACCTACATTGGCAGTCCGTGACGATGACCGGGCGAGAATGTCAAGGCTGAGTGAACAGAGGTATCCGGTATCAATGCCGGACCGTCTGCATTCCATTGGAACCGCAAGACTGCTTCAGCTCCCTTAAAAGCCTCCGACGGTGCATCTCCTCTCAGGAGAGAACAGACAGGATTCACAATAAGAGTAGTCAGCTTACCCCGCTCGTCGAGCGAGAGGAGGGGTAAGACATAGAACCACACAGCATCCATTCCGGCCTTTGCTTCACCAATCGCGGAACCTCTTTGCTGTTTAAAATAGAGAAATAGCCGTTCAGACAGGATTTTGTTGCAGCCCTGGTCAGGTGGCCAGAAGCGGGCTTCATCTATATCTTCGTTCCAGTCGTCAAACGGGGGTCCCCAGGTAACAATCAGGCATGGGACTCCAAGCGCATTCGCGGGTCGTCCACGCCGACCCAAGTCGGCCACAATCGAGAGCTTCCCGACGTTCGCCCGTGGACCTCTTCCGGTTCGTCGTTCTCTAGCGGGGAAAGTCCATCTCCAACCATCGAAAACCCATCCACTCTTACTTGAGTCGTAGCTCTCCAGGGTAGGCGGATCAATTTCTTGGCCAAAAGTTACCGGAGACTCATTTCCGAGTTGAAGAAGTCTCTTTTCCAGATCGGCTTTGAGTGCCTCAAGCTCGGCTCCGCACTCGTTCATGAGATGCACTGAGTTGATTATGGCGCTCTCTCGATCGGGCATGCTCGAAACCTTTGAAATAAACTGATTTAACCGTTAGAACGCGAGGCGTAGAATACACGTTGCGTTGGTAAAATTTCGAAGGATTGTATATCACGAAACCCATGAAAGGGTCTCTCTCCCAATTCCCGAAGGAGCATGCGTAAATCGGAAGCAAGACGCCGTGCCTCTGGAAAGGTGTTAGGAGTCGTCTCATCTCTTAGGCGTCTAGCGACATCAAACCAGCTTAGAAGGACTTGGGAGGCACTCCAAGTAGACCCCCTTACTTTGCCAAGTTCTGCGGTTTCTTGTGCAAGAGTTGCAGAGGCATCGGCAAGAGCCTTCACAATAAACAGGTGGATTACCTTTCCTTGGACGCCGGAAGGAACGCCGAATTGTTGCCATTGGTCGCGGGCTTGGTGACGACCTAGGACTGCACTCTCCCACTTAACTTCTACTATAATCCGAAGAGGTTCGCCATTTTGCATGGTCATGTGTATGAGAGCGTCGGGTTCTCGTTGGATTTCGCGCGGACGCACTCTTGCCCGTCGTGGCCAAAGTTCAAGGTCCTCAACAATGGCTTTCTGTAACTCTGCTCTCTCGGGTGCCAGCCACGAGAGAAGAGCGCCTCCACTTGCCGGGGGCATGTAACGCAATGCGCCGAACACACAGCTCGTGATAATGTCTTCCTGTGGCCTGCGGGCGTGTCGAGAGAAAAATGCATGTGCTTTGTTCTGAATGATGGCCTGCAACATCACGTATCACTCTGGATGGACAGCACAAACGCGTGCTCGGTTGCGAAGTGCATGAGGTGATTGACCTTATCTCCATCAACGTTGTGACACAGAGGGGTGTCAAGTCGACCAATGGCTGTTAACGCAGTGCTTCCTCTACAATCACTCCTAATAAAGCCTTATCAGGGTGTTTGGCCGTCCTGGCTGGACTAATAAGCCGGTCAGAACGACTACTCAGCATACGGCGGATGTGGGTCAGCCGGTAGCGGAGCCGGCAGAATACCACCAAGGCGATGACGTCGCTGGACAGGCAGATCCGGTTCAGCACGCTGCCGCTGCGCTCGTTGAACTTCCGCCCGCAAGCCCGGCAGCGGAGCCGCCGGCAGCCTCGCGCCGCCACCTCGGGTCGCTCGGCTACGGAAATAGAGCCACAGCACACGCAGTTTACCCCGTCAGCCCGGTCATCCTCACCACCAGCAAGACCCGCGAATTGGAGATCTCCGAACGGAGCGCCCGTAGACGCGTAGGCAGCCGGAGAGAGGCGGTATGTCAGCTGGTGCGGGGAACACTGGTAAGCAAGCTCCTGGCTGCGGCCGTAGGTCGGTCCATCCCGCGGGTGCGGGGAACACGAAGCCAGCGCCGCCATGATGGCCACCACCACCGGTTTATCCCCGCGGGTGCGGGGAACACAGGAGAAGGGGAGGGGTGGGCTGGCAGGCTGGCCCGACGGTTCATCCCTGCGGGTGCGGGGAACACTCACCTCAAGCCATCCAATCCGCCGTCGATGCCGGTTCATCCCCGCGGGTGCGGGGAACACGGGGTGCTGTCGCCGGTGATCGCCAGGTTCTTCGGTTCATCCCCGCGGGTGCGGGGAACATGCGGCGGCCTTCTGGCCGGGGGTCAGAACCGGCGGTTCATCCCCGCAGGTGCGGGGAACACATGAATGGCCGTTCCTCGGCGTCGCTGGCCGGCGGTTCATCCCCGCGGGTGCGGGGAACACGGGTCGAATGTCGGCGTCAAGAACTCCGGGCTCGGTTCATCCCCGCGGGTGCGGGGAACACGTGCTGGTCAACCCGGTCGCCTACACCGCCAACGGTTCATCCCCGCGGGTGCGGGGAACACGAAGATCCTTCCGCGTGCGCCGACGCTTCCCCCGGTTCATCCCCGCGGGTGCGGGGAACACGCGTTCGACGATGCCAGGCGGCGCTTCGACGTGGGTTCATCCCCGCGGGTGCGGGGAACACGGTCCGGACCGTCTTGAGATCGTTCTCAAGACCGGTTCATCCCCGCGGGTGCGGGGAACACCTTGATCCCACGGTTCCATCTGGCCGGATAAACGGTTCATCCCCGCGGGTGCGGGGAACACGGGTCCGCCTAATGCGCGGCATCACCCGTCTCCGGTTCATCCCCGCGGGTGCGGGGAACACTGGGTGATGCATCCCTGTAAAGAACATCATGGCGGTTCATCCCCGCGGGTGCGGGGAACACAGCGCGGCCGTCCTGGCGTTCGCGTTTCCTCGCGGTTCATCCCCGCGGGTGCGGGGAACACGGACGTATCGCCGCCGTCAACAACCTCTCGGACGGTTCATCCCCGCGGGTGCGGGGAACACGGCCTCGATTGCGCTGGTATCGGCGTCCGTCTCGGTTCATCCCCGCGGGTGCGGGGAACACGCCCTGTCCGCCGCCTCCGCGCATGCAACCGTCGGTTCATCCCCGCGGGTGCGGGGAACACCTCGGCAGTGGGCCGCCGCGTTGTGCAATCTGCGGTTCATCCCCGCGGGTGCGGGGAACACAAGCCGAGCCGGAAGAACGTGCGCCACTCTCGCGGTTCATCCCCGCGGGTGCGGGGAACACTCTTCCTGTAAATAGCCGATTCAGAACGCTTTTTCGACTGTCAAAGAACCTACCGGCTATAGCGCCCCTTCGGACGAGCTGGCAGCGGAGGTGCTATCGTAGGCTCCTCGGTTAAGGCCACCAGCCTGAAGCCATCTAAATCTACCGGGACACGCCGGTTCGCGCCGCAGGTGTCGAACTCGAACCCGGCATCGTTAGGCGACGCCCAGGCGATCACTGCGTTTCCTTCGCCTATGAAGGTCCGGACCTGCTCCCAAATGCTCTCGCGCACACGCCTGCCATAGGCGCCGACGTAGACTCCTGCACGAATCTCCAGCAGCCAAACCGCAAGCCGCCCCCGCAACCGCGAGGGCGCGTTCTCAACCACGATGACCACCATCACCTGAAGCTTCCAATACTGGAATGGCGACCGGCATCGCTTCCTCGGCCGCTTCCGGCACAGGGAGACCGCCATCTGCGAGTACCTCCTCAATCGCCGGGATCAGCCGCGCCAGCACGTTCTCGCGCCGGAACGCGTCCCGACATCGCCAGCGCACTGTGCTTACTGGATTGCTGAGCGACATTCCCTCCAGTTCGGTGCGGCCCTTTTCACACGCGGCCACGACTGCGAATGCCTCGGGGATCACCGTTTCGAACTTGAATAGGTCCGCAATGTCGTAAACGAAGCTCTGCGGCTTGCCTGTGTGAAGGAAGCCGATTGCCGGCGCGTAGCCGGCCGCGAGGACGGCAGCTTCCGTAATGCCATAAAGTGCTGCAGTTGCAGCCGATAGGCATCGGTTCACCATGTCTGCACCATCCCAGTTACGCGGATCATAGCGACGGCCCTCCCAGATCATGCCATACCGCTGTGCCAGCAGCTTGTAGGTCTCGCGAACTCGCACTCCCTCTATGCCACGCAACTGGTCGATTGAACGTCGTGTGGGTGCCTCGTCGCCAAACCGCATCGCATACATTCGCCTGACGACGCGCAATCTTGCATCGTCATCAAGCGCCAGCCGTGCTTGATAGAGGAGGCGATCCGATCGCGCGCCTCCCGGCTGTCCGGCCGCGTAGAGCCGCACGCCTGCTTCGCCCACCCATATCAGCAACGTGCCAGCCCTGGCGGCGAGCGTCACCGCCGCGTGGCTGACGCGTGTGCCCGGCTCGAGCATCAGGCAGGTTAGGCCACCCACTGGAATCACCGTACGCACGCCACGCGCGTCGATCACCACAAACGCACCGTCGACGACGTCCAGCTGACCTTTCTCCAGAAACAGGATGGAGGACCGTTCCCGTAAGGGGATTGGACGCGGGGGCGGCAGCCCGGGCGCAGTGTCAGGCATGAGGGACGCTCGTCACTTGCGCCGAAGGAGCATCAGGCCACACCCGAAGGCTCGACCGCGCCCCAAACCTGTCGCCACTGCCGCAAGGAAGGCCAACGGATCCGTGACTTCCGCCACTCCATCAAGATCGAGCGTTGCCAAGACCAGAGGCTGCGCGCCCTCCCGCCGGATAGACAGCCGCTCATAGCTGTCGGCTGAAGCTTGCGTCAGCCGGAAGCCACACCGCGGTCCCTGACGTTCGAGCCAAGCCACGCCGGCTTCCTGGATTACGCGCCGTCGGAGAGCGGCCCGGTCGGGCTTAGGAATACGATACAGGGCGTCCATAACCACGTCGGCGCGTTGGCGTCGTCCATTCTCCGGCGTCGCTTTTCGATCAACCGTCGGATTTGCCCGAAGAGAAAAGGCCAACCGATCCCCAGCACGAAGGTTCGGCGCGAACGGCTTTGTTTCCACCGTGAACAGCGGATGCGTAGCAGCCGGCTCGCGCTGGGAAAGAGCGATAAAGCGGCCGTTTTCTATCTCCCGCCACAGGAAGTCTCGACGGCGGTCCGGCCGATCCCCTAACAGGGCCCACACTAGGCGGTGTGCGACGGAAGCCCGCACGCCCGCGTCTTCAGGTAGCAAGACTGGCGCGAGCGCCGACATACCCGCATCCTTGCGCAGCGTTACACGCGAGAGCCACACTCCTGTCATGCTGCAGCTCCCGGCCAGGTCGCGGCCACCTCGTCGCGCAGCCCGAATTGCCACCGCCGGCGGCTGAGCGGCTCGTCACGCCTGGTCTCGACACGATGGATGCTGAGCCCGAGTGGCGGCCCGTCGCTACTCTCGTCCGCCCACACCGTGCCTGCGCCACGTCCGCAGCCCAGGATAGCGCGCTCGAGGCTGGTTGCCACCGCATCGCGCGCTCGGAGCGCATCCGCGACGCTGTCGGCTTCCAGAACCATCGGGGCGAGAGGCAGTCCCAGCGGACAGGATCTGCGCCCGAGATAGGGCACAAAGGCTGGCTCCCGCATCCCGGCCGCCACCTCGTCCAGTGTCCATCGTGCGCTTGCTCCGCGTGACCAGAGGCAAATGGCAAACGCAATGTCGGCCCGGTAGTCCCGCCAGGTCAGCACGGTCTCCGGCTCCACGGACAGCTCGTCGCGTCGTGTAAGAAACTGCCGCTTGCGCTGCGCCGGCGGCGTCTGGGCCGTATGGTAATCAGTGAGCAGCGCCGTCGCCGAGCCCTCTCGCCGGAGTGCCATTCCAAATCCTGCCGCGAGCTCTGCCTGCGCGACTTCGTCCGAGCGTTCCAGTCCGAGACACGCAGCGACGAGACCGAGAACCGCCGACCGGCCTGGACGGTCCCAGCCGGTGCGGCGCTCGCCGACCGCAACGCCTCCCATGCCTCCGAGCGGCGCTGCCAACGCAAAGGTCAGGACGGTTGCCACTCTCTACTCCTCCGCACTGCTGCGGCAGAAGCCGATAATCTCGGCGAGTGTGCCAGCGCCCGCGCCGACATCGAGCTCAACCGTGATGCTTGCTCCTGGGCCATAGGCCTGGTCGAGCTGCGATCGCCAGTGCTTCAGTGCATGTGTGGAGGCGACCAGCAGATCATCGCCCGCAATCGGGCGGCTGAAGGCCCCAGCCAGCGTCCGAGGCTGCGCATCACCCGCCTCGGCGAGCAGGTAGTGCGCGCGTGCGCGGCTCGCGAAACTTGCCTGCTTTCCCCTTGGAGCGACCGTCGCGGCCGCTTCGGCAAGGGCGGCGAGCGTCGCCCCAGTCAGAGCTGTGTCTCCGGTCAAATTCCGACGCAGGAGAGCGATGTCGACGCAGACATAGAGATAGAAAATGCCTGAACCAAAGCCCTGCTCACCGATAAACCCTGCACCCGCGTCCTCGGTACGCGTGTTCAGGTCATCGACCGCGACGTAATAGTCGTCCTCGATAACGGCGCGATGCGTAGTGATGGCATGCGCAACCTGCACCGCCGCCTCTCGGTTGAACTCTGGACTGGCCGCCAGCATGCGGCCAAACATGGCGATGTCAGCTGCCGTGTCTGTCCTCCCCAGGATCTCTCGCCGCAGGGTGTCAAGAGCCGGCGGCTTTTCTCCGGATGCAATTCGGTCAGCCATGGCGAGCGCCGCTTCGCGCTCGGCCGGGGAGATGAAGGCGAGCTGTTCGATCCGTTCACGCTTAGGATCGGCATCAGGTTTGATGGCGCCGAAGACTTCGGCAACTGAACGTGCGATGTTCGACACTTCTTTCGCCGCTATGCCTCGTTGTGCGAGATGCTTCTGCACCTCCTCGCCTAGCCGCTGGGTGCGGGATGCCAGATTTCCTCTGAGAGCATCGCGGAAGACGTCAGAGACACGCCAAGCCCGCTTAAGCGACTGCGAGGAGATCCGCAAACGCGGTACACCGCCGACTACGGCACTTTTCGGGCGGCCAGCATCATCGCGATTCAGGTTGGCAGGCGGATAGAAGGTTAGAAGATGCAATTGAAGGAAGCGGCTCACGCTGGAACTCCCGCGCTCATGGTCTCATTGGGATCAGGTTCAGCACGGGGCGGCGATGCCCCGTGATAGTTGAAGGCCCAGGCGATTCGGGTCGATTGTGACCAGTTCAAGAGAGCGGCGGCCAGATCGCGCACGTTGGCGCGGCCACCGAGCATGGCCACCACGCGCCGGAAGGCTGTAAGCTGTTCCTCTGATGTCTCGGCCGCGAGGAGGCGTGCCAGACGCATCGGGCTGAAGGCAGCACGCTCGCCCGGAGCGGGAGCACCGAGCCTGCGAGCCACTGGCAGCTCATCATCCTCGCGCACATGGGCCAGCACGATCGCTGTCAGCAAGGCCCGTTCCAGCTTGACGGCCTGCCAGCCTGCCCGCAGCGACGTGACCCCGAGCGCTCGGCCAAGCAGCAGCGCTTCAGGCTCCACTCCGGCATCGGCAATGCTGTGGCAGCGGCGTAATCGCGCCAATGCCGCACGATTACCCGCCCTTGCCGCCGGGTTCGACCGGCTCTGGTCCGGCTGGAGCGTGCGCCACCAGTGCTGGACCTTGCGCGTATCGCCCTGCATCAGGTTGTAAGCTGTGTTGTCGCTCATGGGGAGGGAGTCTCCGGCAGTTGGCGACGGGATCGGGATGGTGCCACCGGGCGCACTCGTTCCGACTTTGTCGGGCTCGGCTTGGCGGACTTGCTCTCGGGAGGTGCTGGCAGGTCCAGCGCTGCAAACAAGACTTTGCCACCCTTTCCGTAGCCGGCGAGCGTGATCCCGAGATGGCGTCGGGCGGCAACGATGGGCGGAGGTTGCCACACACCCTTATCCATGACACCGGCAGATCGGGGGGCAAGCGGATCAAGCGGTGCGGTCGCATCGAACAGAGCGAACGCGTGATGACGCAGGATCACCAACCAATCACGTGCGACCTTTTCGTCTTCCTCCGGAGTATTGCTCTTGTCCTGCTGCTCCTCCAGTGCCTTCCAGAACAGGCTGGAGGTGGCGCTAAAGAACTGGGCGCGTGAAGCGTCGATCGGACACGCGCTACCGTCGATCTCGAGCGCCGCCCTTAGCTGAGTGCGAAGCAGGTTCGCAACCTCGGTGGCTCCGCCTGCCAGGCGGCGAGCGAGTGCGAGCAATATCTGTCGCTTGGCACTCTCTATTGCAAAGAGCGGCATTTCTGCCTCGACGAAGCCGCGTGCCTTTGCATTGTCCATGTCGTAGCCCGCCACGATCAGGCTTGCTTCGCGCCTGGCTTTGTCACGCGGCAGCAGACGCTGCAAGAACGCCGTCACACAGGGGGAGGAACGGGAGCGGCCATCCCCCGCAGTGAGCGCCACCCAGTGACGATAGCCGATTCCATCCAGTTGTGGATGTACGGCGAGCCAGGGTTCATCGGGCTTTGCCCGGTAGGTGGGTGTCAGCGGATGCCAATAAGCAGCGTTCATGTACTGCACGCCGCCTGGGCGTGTGCGGAAGCCGCTGACTACCACTTCATCGGTGGATCCGGTCAGGCCGCACCGCTCATCGGCACAAGTTTCTCGAAACGTGAGCCGGATGCGACGCGGCATGCCCCAGAAGGCCTGCAAACGATGCGCGTCCTTCGTATCGAGCACGGTTGGACCGCCACCGGCGTCGCTCCGATGCGTGCTAGCCAGCCACGGAAAGACAAGACGTAGCTCAGACCTCTTTGGGGCGTCTCCACATGGAACGTTGGCCCAGATTAGCTGCCAGAGTGGTACCAGCCGGGTCTGTCGGCCCGGCCGAACGAGGGTGGTGAGAGGGCCGCCACCCCTCATGGAGGTGCGATGGCCTGCGCCTCCCGATGGGGCGAACGCCTGGAGCGCGTAGAGCGCCATAGCCGCCGCGGGACGCCCAAGACTCTCGAGGCGGCCGCGCTTCACCAGGAGGTCGGCGTTGCGCCGCAGCGTGTTGTCGCCCGGGGTGTCGATCAGCAGCCGCTCGATCGGGCTCTCCTCGCCTTCAAGCGGATCAAGATCTTGGCAAAAGCGCGGACCATCGCCATCCAACACGAACGCCTCGGCGACTGAGCCGAACCAAGACTGCAACGCTTCCGGAGAAGGGAACTCCTCCCACCACTCTGTCCAAGCCTCCTCGTCAGGAGGAGGACAGGCGGTCGCCAAAAGCCCAATCAGAAACTCGTAGCAGGCAAAGCGCAAATCTGGTCTGGGCCACAGCAACTCAACTACAGGGTCTTGCCGTTCACCCAGATCGGCCGGCCGAATACTGCCTATATGCCCAGACAGACGCCGTGCTGGGATCCACCGGTCATTCACTAGATGCAAGGGCTTTACCATCGGGGTGCCTCATCCGGATCGTTCCGGCATGAGGCTAAGCTTGCAGAGTTAAACGGCCACGTCAATTCTATTTCGCGACCGCTCAAGCGCTGACGCTTACTTCGGCATTTAGTTCGGGTGGCGGTTGCCCGCACACCCAGGTATCCCCGTGTGACGGGGAACATCATCCTCGCTACAGCACAAGCGGCTGACGCTTACGGCTCATCTCCGTCCGGAGCACGCTAGACAGTATAGGGGAGAGATCCGTCGATGCGAGACAATCCGGCTGTCGGCGAGTAACCGAGCTCGACCACCGCCTCGCGCCGCGCTGCCCTACATCGCCATTGTCCGCCGCCCACAGGTCGCAGCACAAGCAGCGGGAGTTCCTGCTCCCAGGCGGTCCAGCGTTGCTTTAGCTCGGCCACGGCTTGCAGATCAAGGGAGTCGAGCGTCTCTCCATCGGCTAGGTCCCGGCGAAGACTGATCTCCGACAGGGACCATGCTTTGCGGAGTTCTGGGTGCTCGATCCACGGCACAAGCTTGTCATCGACCCATTTGGCCATGCGGAAGATCGTCTGCTCGTCACCGAGGCGTGTGGGGACGCGATGGTCTGCCGCCCAGTCCCCGCTGGCGCGCCCGTAGCCCTGTGAGGGATCCAAGAGGTTCATCTGTGCCGAAGATCTCGCTGCCGCCTCCTTCCCGATGAACTCGGTCTCGGCCTGCTCGAGCGATGCGGGAACAGCCTCGGCCTCCTCGCCATACACGGACTCGACGAGCGGTCGCACTCCATTGGGGATGATGATGCAGCCCACTGAGAACAGGGAACGCGCGGTCCGCCAGAGCAGATGTGGCGGGTAGACGAAGCGGGAGCCACCAATAGCGGGGTCAGCAGTCCAGTCGGCAGCCGGCGACGCAACAGGCTTGGGCGAGACGACGAAGAGTTCGGGCACTCTGGCGATGGCTGGACGTTTATGCCTGTGGCGCTGGAGACGCCCCGCGCGCTGGATCAGCAGGTCGATCGGTGCGAGGTCTGAGACCAGGACGTCAGCATCGATGTCGAGCGACTGCTCAACCACTTGGGTTGCCACAAGAACATACCCCATCCCGTTCGGAGCCCGCATGTCGGCTCGGCTCAAGCCAAACACCTGCAGCACCTCATCTTGGATTTTCAGCCTGTCGCCCATGGCCAAACGGGCGTGGAAAAGAGACGCAGGCACGCCACCTGCCATGACCATGGCCTGAGCCTGGCGGGCGTCATCGACTGTGTTCCGTATCCAGATCACACAGGCACCGGCCCGGGCCGCCTCGATCACGTGCTGTGCCGCTGCGTCGGCTGTCTCCAAGCGGGTGCAAGGGAGAGTTCGTCGCAATCCGGCGCGGATGGATGTTGGATATTCCAGCGGCCCGGCCGACCCTGCAACAGTGATCAGCGGATAGGCCTGCGATTGGGTCGCTGCCATCTCTTCGTCTTGCGCCGTAAGCAGCTCCGCACGACGGCTCGCTGGCAGTGTGGCCGAGAGGATGATGCTGACACCTCCGAGCAGTGCGTGAAACCGAAGCAGCCGATCCAGCACCGTGTTCATGTAGATGTCGAACGCATGCGCCTCATCGATCACCAGCACCTTGCGAGCGAGCCCAAACAAACGCAGAGCTGCGTGCCGTGCGGTCAGCGCAGCGAGCAGAGCTTGGTCGATTGTCCCCACACCAACATCGGCCAGGAACGTCCGACGGCGCTCGTCCGCGAGCCAGGCACTGCACTGACTAGATGCGCTCACGTCGGCAGCCTCCTTCGAGGCTGTCGCTTCGTCTGGCTCACGACTCAGGACGATGCTGCCGGTA
Source organism: uncultured Acetobacteraceae bacterium (assembly GCA_964252545.1). GTDB lineage: Bacteria > Pseudomonadota > Alphaproteobacteria > Acetobacterales > Acetobacteraceae > Lichenicoccus. The sequence goes on from CAXUNX010000003.1 coordinate 38,851, forward strand.
AATTGCTCGTTGAGCAGCGCACGTCCATGGGCTAGGGCAAGAAACGGACTGGCATCATCGGCGAAAAGACGACGGTAGCTTGTGGCGAGACGTCCGAACATGCCGTCCGCGGTGGCCATCGTGGGAAGTGCGAAGAAGATTCCGTCTGCTCGTCCGGCCGATATGAGACGGTGCGCCAGGATGAGCGCGGCTTCAGTCTTCCCGCTGCCCGTTGTGTCCTCGACGATGATGCAGGAGGCGGTCTCGATATCCAGCTTCGCTGCCATCTCCTGGACCGGCGAGGCGGTGCGATCCCCTATCACAACCTGTACGTTCCTCCAGGGGGCGGCAGGAGCGGGCTGAAGCCCGCACTCCGCAACCGCCTGCTTCGCCCGCCTGCACGCGATGGGCCAATATGCCTCCAGCGACATGAAACCGTCTCCGACATAGGGGAACCACCTTTGGGAGGACCCGATCCAGTCGCAAACAGTCGTCAACCCAGCCAGCCACCAGCTAAGTATTTCCGCGTATTTCGCGAGCTGGCGATCGAGGGGTAGCGGCCGCAGCAGAGTAACCGTCTCGGCGATGAATGTCGCAGCAGCCTGCCGCGAGACCTGGCAGGCGACGGACAAGGGCAGACCATCCTGGGGTGGTTCTCGGGCGGGTCGCCCATGATGTCCTGCGACTGCGCGAAAAAGCGCATTCACTCGAGTGTGGTGCCAATGCGGAAAAAAGCGATCCAATGGCCTATTACCGAGTTCGTCATCCGCTCCGTCACCACACAGGAACGCCAGCCCTATAGAGTCGTGGGGCATGTCGGTTCCACGCATGCAGTCCCCGAGGCACGTCGGCCAGCGTTCGGAAACCTTCATCTGAAAGGCTCTGGAGAACTTCCCGATGTCGTGCAGGGCGATGAGGAGGACAGCAATCCCATGTAAGGACCTAGGATCCTCCAGGCCACATCGGCATGCGAGGGCATCCAGGCTGCTACTGCTGCTGAGCAGGACATCGGCGACCGCCGCCACGTCGAGACTGTGACACGCGGCAGGATGCCACGTCGGTCCGTCATCGCCACTGGGCCGCGCCTTGCCCCAGAATTGCAAGACGTCCAGCGTCGCCTCAATCGATGCCGCCATCAGCATGCCCCCAGTCACCCAGGATCATGGTGCGCATCATCAGTAAATCGCACTGTAATGCTAGCTCATGGCCCGGCCTGGTCCTCGCAGCGACCGGTGCTGCATTGTTCGAGATCCGGCCGCATCTGGGTATGAGAGCCCACGCACGACTAAGCTTCACGACCGCACCAGGAAGCGGCTCCTGCAGGACGTGATCGACGATATCAGGCCTTGAAAGCCACGTCCAGTTGCTATCCGCTTCCGATGTATGAGCACGTAGATGTTCCCAAACAAAACAGAAACAAGAACATGCCACTGCGCACCCTGATTAAACACTGTCAATTGCTTTGACCGATACGTTAACGGTATGTACATATTAGGGTAAAGAAACGGAGTGCTCAATGCCAGTTCCGTCGACCAAGCCTGTTGCTGTGTTGGCAGCCAGACCGTCTGCGGATGAGGTGCTCATCCGGGCAAGCGCCGCTCTGTTTGGCAAGCCGCTGGTGGTGAATGTGTGGCGAGCTGTGCTGGTTGAGAGTATAATTAACCTGACTTTGCCACGCGAATGGAGCTGGTGCGCGACCGATTACGCGAGCTGGGATTTCCAACATGCCGATGGGACACGTCTCGAGGTGAAGCAGTCAGCGGCGCGGCAAAGCTGGAAGTCCGTCGGCCGCACCAATGTGGCGAGGTTCGACATAGCAGCCCGTTTAAGTACCTGGGACGGGACGATTTGGGTGCCAGCGGCCAGCCCATTGCGCCATGCGGATTTCTACGTGTTGGCCTATCATCCGGTAACGGACGATACGGCCGATCACCGAAACCCGCGTCAATGGGTGTTTTACGTTGTCCCGACGTTCCGCCTGCCAACGATGCGGTCCATCTCCCTCCAGGCTGTGCAGCGTCTTACAGGGCCGGTCAGCTGCGATCAACTCGCCGAAGCCGTCGAATCCATCCGGGGCCGCCTTAACGATGCTGATCAGCACATCGATGATACCTTGCACGGAGTATCAGGTCCGGAGGCCGCGGCCGAATGAGCCGCTTCAACCCGGATCGTGACGTCGAGCCTGCGCTGACGGCCGCAGCACGCTGGCTACAGGACTGCCTGGTGGATGACGGCTCGCTCTTGTCCGGCTCGGCACGCTTGTGGACTGCCGAGCACCTCGACACGCTGGATCGCCTATTCATTCAGCAGCCTGACGAAAATGGCACCCTCAGCTTCCTTGAGAAGTTGGAGCGTCAGCTGCGACCCGGTAATCCGGCGTGCCGCCAGCTGATGGCCGAGGCAGTCTGGCTACTGCTCCTGTTCCAATCAAATATAACGCCGGAGAAGAAACGAGAGAACACTCGCGCGATCTGGAGCTGGTCCGGAGACACGTTGCCGGTGACGCATCCGTTTCTCGCAGACCCCGTGCTGGCTGGCATTGGTCACCCTGGCACTGCCTACAACACCCATCGATGGCGGGAGCTGGCCTATCTCATCACCGTAGCGCGGGCATTCAAGCGGCAGGATGCCGAGCAGCGTAGGGCGACGATAACGGATCCGTGGCGCTTCTCGCGCTGGCTGGAAGACGTGCCGCGTGAGGGATTCCGGCAGCTTCGTCACCTTCTGCGCTACCTGTGCTTTCCCGATACCTTCGAGCGCATCTCAATCCGTGCTCATAAGGAGGCGATCCTCACCAGCCTCACCGAGCTGTCGAAGGCGGAGCTGAAGGGCCGGAGTGACGAGCAGGTGGATCGTCGCCTTCTGGAGCTGCGTCACGCACTAGAGGCAGAGCGTGGCTCGACGGAGCTCGACTTCTACGCTGGCGACCTGAGAGACCGGTGGCAGGAACGGCCCGAGATTCGAACATGGCTGCTCAGTTGGAATCCTGCTCGTTGGGCTTGGGATAGCCTTTCTGCAGATCGTCGTCGCACCGCCGAGGGTAAGATCGTTTCGCACAACTGGCGCTGCGCATCGCGGCAGGTCAGGGTGGGCGACCATATCTTTCTGATGCGCACGGGCCAGCCGCCACGCGGCATTGTTGCACACGGTCAAGTGCTCAAGGCACCCTACGAAGCGCCGCATTACGACAAGGACCGTGCCAACACGGGCGAGACCACGTGGTTCATCGATGCGGGCTTTGACGGCGTGCGCGATGCAACGTGCGACGCAATGGTATCCATCGACGAGCTGATGCGGATGTGTCCGGCGCAGACCTGGAGTCCACAATCGTCCGGCATCACCCTCATTCCGGAGGCAGTCCACGTCGTGAACGAGCTTTGGCAGCAGCTGCCGCCGGTAGGCGGCGTAGAGCCCGATCGGGATGCGGGTCCGGCCAGCGCTCGGCCAGCGATAAACTTGATTTTCTACGGGCCGCCGGGGACCGGCAAGACGCACCATCTTCAAACTAGCTTCCTGCCGACCTATGAGCAGAAAACGGTGGAGGTGGACCGAACTACCTGGATCGCTGTTAACGTCGAAGGCCGGCGCTGGTGGGAGGTGGTGTTCCTTAGTCTGCATGCACTCGGTGGGACCGCCAGCGTTAGCGAGATCTTCGAGCACCCTTATGTCCGGGCGAAAGCGGCCCGGAGCGACAATCAGAGCGTCCGGGCGACGTGCTGGAACGCCTTGCAATTCCATACGTCGCCGAGCTCGGTCCGGGTTCAGGCCGACCTTTCGAGGCGTAGCGAACCCTATGTATTTGACAAGGAAGCGGACGGGCGCTGGCGACTGGTGGGCGACTGGACCGACAGCTGTGCCGAGCTGGTGGCGCAAGCCGAGCGGCTGCATGCCGGTCCCGCGCGTGAGGACGCGCCGATCCGGCGCTACGAATTTGTGACCTTTCACCAGAGCTACAGCTACGAAGATTTTGTCGAGGGAATTAGGCCGCAGGTCGACGGCACGGGCGCGTTATCCTACGAAGTGCGGCCAGGATTGCTCCGCCGCCTCTGTGCCCGCGCCAAGGCTGACCCTTCGCATCGATACGCCCTGTTTATCGACGAGATCAACCGCGCCAACGTGGCCAAGGTGTTCGGTGAGCTGATCACCCTGCTCGAGCCGGACAAGCGTGCGCATTACGATGCTGGAGGCCGGATAGTGTCTGGCCTAGAGGTGACGTTGTCTTATAGCGGGGAAGTGTTTGGGGTTCCGGCAAACCTCGACGTCTACGGCACCATGAACACCGCCGATCGCTCGATCGCTCTGCTCGACACTGCGCTGCGGCGACGGTTCCAGTTCGAGGAGTTGATGCCCACTCCGGAAGCCGTTCCTGGGATCGGCAATGGCCGGATTCCGGATGATGAGGGCGGCGAGATTGATCTCAGACGGCTGTTGGAGGCAATCAATCAGCGCTTGGCACACCTGCTGCACAGGGATCAGACGATCGGCCACGCGTTCTTGATGAAGGTTCGGGACTTTGCGGCACTGCGTCGGGTGTTAGCGCGCGAGATCGTGCCGCTACTTCAGGAATATTTTTATGAGGACTGGAGCCGGGTGCGGCTAGTCTTGGGCGACCACGCAGCACCAGCCGAAGCACAAATCGTACGCGCTCGACGCGTGCCCGTACGGGCCTTGTTCGGGCCGGTCGAGGAGCTGAGTGACGGGCAAGAGTGGTTGATAGTGCCTGAGGCGGAGATCGGCGCCGACGCGGTGCGCAAGATTTATGAACCCACCGGATGATCCTGCTGACCGTGCGCGAACGCGACCGCCTGCCGGTCGGCACTGGCTTCGGCTTCGATCCGCGCATGCTAAATCTCCTGGTGCGGTTGCTGCCGCAATTGCCAGCCGGTTCGGTGACGCTGGAGCACCAAGCCGTTCGCTTCGGGCCGTTCTGCGGCGTGTTGCGCCTGGGCGAGACGGTGATCGAAGTGCTTCCGAAGGTGGCGATGGACGACGGCATCGCGCGCGGCACGGTAGCGGCGATGCTGCGCACGGTTGGCGACCTGCGCCTTGCCCCGGCCGGCGCTGCCGCCCTCGGGGCGGGCTCAGTGCACCTGCTCGATCTGTTTATCCTCGACTTCTGCGCCAGCGTACAGGAGCGGCTGCGACAAGGCGGGCTGCGCTCCTACCAAACACGGGAGGAAGCACTCACCATTGTGCGCGGGCGCCTCCAGTTCGTCGAGACTATGCGTCGTCCGTTCGATCAGAGCCGTCCGGTATGCCGCTATGACGATCTGTCGCCAGACAACGCCCACAATCGTGCGCTTAAGTTCGTGCTGCGGCGCCTGCTCAAGCACTGCTTGGGCGGCAAGGCCAAGACCGCGGTCAACAGCCTGCTGTTGCGCATGCAGGACGTCGGCGATCAGGCTTGCAGTGCAAGCGACGTCGAGCGGCTCGGCTTCGATCGGCTGACACGGCCCTGGGAGCCGGTCTTCTTGCGCGCTGCCTCCTTGCTGCGTGGGTTGTTCCCTGACTTGTTTGCGGGCCGACAGGAGGCGGTCGGCCTGCTTTTCAGCATGGAGCGGCTGTTCGAGCGCTTTGTGGGCGTGGTGCTGCGCCGCACGTGGTCCGGGAGTGAGGCAGAGGTCATGCTGCAAGGACCGTCTCGAAGCTTCGTGCAAACAACGCAGGGAGGAGCCTTTGGCATGCGCCCCGACGTCGCAGCAGTGACATCCGACGGGCGGACCCTGCTAATTGTCGACGCCAAGTGGAAACAGCTGGACAGACGGTCGGCCAACGTCGGAGTCGGGCGCGACGACATCTACCAAATGGCTGCCTATGCCGCTCGCTACCGCTGCCGCGAGCTCGCTTTGCTCTACCCGTGCCAACCCGCGGAGACGGCCGGTCTAGTAGAACAGTTCAAATTGCCAGATCCGCTGGAAGCCCAGGTGAGCGCCTATGCACTCGATGTCGCGGCGCTGACGCGCGGGCAAGAGCTGCCCAAGGCACTATGTCCGGACCCCGCGTGCATGTCTCTGCCGAAGCGAGACCATGTCTCGGCCCGCTGAGAACGGCATGGCTTACCTTCCAAGAAGGATGTATCAGCGCTCGCGCTACAGGAATTGGGGAAACGGGCCGAATAAGCTGCGATACATTCGGGATGGATCGAGACGACTTGGAGCCCAGAACGCCAATCATAGTAAGCTTTTCGTGGAGCAGAGACCGCGTCGGTGTGTCGGGACCGTAAGCGTCCGGCCAGGCACGCCACTGCCTAGGCCAGAATGCTAAGCTCTTGGCCTTTTCATGCGTCGAGCAAAGCATAGCGCTGAGGTCGTGTTGGAAAGAGTGAGGCCTTATCCGACCAAGATGGATTGGACCTTCCCGAAGAAGGTAGCGAAGCGGTCAGCGTGCTGGGCGACCATCTCGATAGGCATCTTTATCCGCTTATGCTCCCCGACATGGGCACTCCAGGCTGGGTAGGCCTGATCGAGGAGATTCGACCAGTCCGACACTAGGGAGGTCAGCGACTTCGTGAAGATGCGAGCCATCTCGTCCGGGCAGGGAACGAGGAAGTGTGTCCTCTCCTTCATGCTCAGGATGGCGAAACCGTCCGGGCGGCTTGTCTTCACACTCGGCCCCTTCTTGAGGCGGAGCGACAGCGATGACGCTTTGAACGGCTTGTTGATAAGCAGGTGCGCCGCCTGAAGCGCCAGGAGAGGCTCGAGGACAGGGAAAAAATCCTTGAGCAGCCACTGCGGTATATTCTGCTCAGAAGCCTTCTGGACCAGGCTAAGCTGCTGCGGAGCGATCAGCTCGATGAGGGCTCGCAGGATCGCCGTCGCCTGAGGGTGGTCCGTGCCGATCTCGGCGACCGCCTCCTTGGCCAAGGCTCGAACCTGAACCAACGATACATCATTATCCGCGTTACCAGGTAGACCAACGATCCACCTGACCTCATGCGGGGGAATTTTTTGGTAGGCTTTTTCTTGATCCCCGTCGCGGTCGCCCAGTTCTACCTCGAGCCAGTAGCGCCTCTCATCTCCGACCATGACTAGGAAATCTGGCCTTCGCGATGCACCGGCAGCAACGATCCGGTTGAGCCACGTATATTTATCAAAGCTCATCAGACCACAGAACCGCCGCCAGAAGGCAGGGATTGCTTGAGCGCCGAAGATCGTCACATTGATGCGGTTCTCAAGGCGGTTGAGCTGCTCACGGACGAAGGGCTTGTCTGGTTGCTCGATCATCGGATGTGATCCGCCCCCAAAGCTAGGGCTTTGCTTCCTCTTTTTGATAGGCCTGCTGTAAGGGCCTCCAAAATTTGTGCGTGATGTCCTTTGTGCTTAGGCATGGAAAAGGCCTTCGATGCGGTTTTGGTGACGCAGGTTATGGAGCGGGGACGAGCGGCTATCGCACTAGCCGAAGAAGCGCGCGCAGGCCCGCGCGCAAGCGCGGCGCGTGTTCGGGTTGCGGATGTTGGCGGTGGAGAACTCGACGTAGCGTCAGGCTGCCGGCTCGCCGAGCTCGGCCAAGAGCGCTGGCACAACGGCCGTTCCGGACAGGCCGTGCACGACAGACTGCAGGGGCATCTATGCCGGCAGCGGCTGCGTCACGCGGCCAGACCCACCAGAGCCACGCCGACGGCTGCGGCAGCATTCCGTAACGCCTTGTCCAACGTCGCGAGCGGCAGGTCCTGACGCTGTGCCAGCTCGAGGTAGGCAGCGTCGTAGACCGTCAGATTATGCTGCCGGGCAAGCGTCAGTAGCCGGGCCTCGTCCGGCACGCGATCGAGAACGATGCCGAGCAGGCGCAGGTCGTCCAGGAACGCCAGTGTTCCCCTCTCGTCGATCCGGTTGCGCCGCTCGCCGACCAACAGCGTATTGCGGACCTCGAACCACCATAGTGCCGGCACGTGCGCCTCGTCCGAGCGAAGCCGCTCCAGGGCATCGTTCGCAACGGGATGCGCCTCGTCACTGAACACCCAGCTCGCGGTGATGGAGGCGTCGAGGACGAACGGCATCAGTAGCGATGACCCTCGTGCCGCCAGGCAAGCAGCTCATCTGCCGTGACGCGCCCGGCAGAGGTGTGCCGCCGGGCGATCCGGTCGACAGCCTGGCTGATCTCTACCTGACGTCGGTCGACTTCAGGGACCAGACGCGCGACAGGGCGGCCGTGTCGGGTAATCAGGATGGTCTCGCCGCGTTCCACCTCGTCGAGCAGCTGCGGCAGGTGCGTCTTCGCTTCAGAAGCCTGGATCTCGCGCATGGTAGCATTCCAACCAGTTGATTCAACCAGTCTAGACGCGATAGCGGCTGAGCGCAATTACCTATGATGAAGGACGTTTTCAGGGGTGATTGAGTTGAGGCTGTCCGGAAGCGGGCTGATCGCTTAGGGCAGCAGTTACCAGAAAGAGGATGTGGGCGGCAGCGAGTGCATCTTGCCGCTTTCGACTGAGCAGGAGACCTCAGAGACGATCGGCTGACCCAGAAGCAGACTGCGTACCTGAATCGCGTGGACAAGCATTGTAGGTTTGACACTCTTGTTTGTGAGCGCGATGAAGAACGGGACACGAGCGGAACTCGCCAATGCCTGGCTTGGACAGGAGGATTATCGCGCAGATTGACCACGAGAGCGTCGTCGCTCACGTGAAGGCCGACATCCGCAGCGATTTCATCCTGGCTCCCCACTATAACGCCATCTTCAACCGGGCAGCCGAAGACCTTTGGGAGCAACTGAAACAACAGCTACGCGCGGGCACATACCAGCCCGAGTTGCCCATCACCGTAAGCGTTCCAAAGGAGCGGTTCTTCACAAGGCCGGGCAGTATCCTCCGGCCCTTTGACCGCTTCATGTATCAGGCGCTCGTTGACGACGTTATGGAGCAACTGGAAGAAGGTCACGACCGCAGTCGCTCGTTCAGCCACATCCCCTCAGACCAAGATGGGCAGATGTTCCGGCCCAACCACAAGTCTTGGGAACGCTTCCAGGAGCAGGTCGCAGAGATATGCGTCGAAAGCAGGTTCATCGTCAAAGCCGACATAGGAAACTATTTCGAGCGGTTGCCTCAGCATAATTTGGTTAATCTGATGTCGGCGGCGGGTTGTGCGCCCGAGGTCATTAGCTTACTCGAGGAAATGCTCCTATCCTTCCGGGAACGGAACTCTTTTGGTATTGTTCAAGGGTTGTATCCGTCGGATGCACTCGGCAACTTCTATCTGACCGCCCTAGATGCCTACTGCGAACTCGAAGAGATCCAGTCGGCGCGCTACGTGGACGACATCTACATGGGCTTTGTGTCGGAGGCGGCGGCGCGGAAAGGCCTTGCGAACCTCATCGAAACATTGCGCAAGGACGGCCTGCACCTTGACGAGTACAAGTCCAAGATCATTGCCGCCGACGAGGTCATCCGCGAGGAAACCGCAATAGACCGGTTGTTCGACGAAATCCGCGATGAGGTGAAAGACGACGAGAGTTACGAGCGCGCTAGCCCTTACGGTTTTGAGCGGCTTGGCGTCATCCCTCAGAACGCGGCTTGCGGGCGGTATGGATAGGGTCAAGCCAGCGCTGGAAATAGCATATCGGGCAGCACAGCAAGCCCGCGAACAGATTGCGATGCAGGCTCAGAAGCAGTCCGCACGGGTACGACAACGCTTCCGTCACTAACCAAGTGAAGCAAAAAGGGTGTCCACCGTAAGCACCCTTTCGTAAGCGGCCGATGGCTACACCTTGACGGCCAACCGGTGAGTTAGAATAATTTGGGTAGAAGCGGACAACCCGCTGTCTTCGCCGAGCATCCATCGCGGACATCGCCGGCGGTATCGGATCACGGCGCGAGCGCGGGATCGGTCAGGCCTGGGATCAGCGTATTGCAGGCCGCGCGCGTGCGGCGATGGTTATCGTCACCATTCACGCAACCGACATGCGCGTCGAGGCGGATTTCAAGGTTGGCCTTGTCCGCCGGTAGGGCCGTGATCAGGTCGTGCGCGCAATGCCCGTGGTCGCGGATATCCATGTCCACGCTCTCGATCAGGAGCTGAACGGGCACGGCGATGTCCGGCGCGTCGGGCCCGTTGTGGAAACGGGAGAGGAGGCTGGCGCTCATCTGGCAGACCGGAGCGTACAGGGTCGGGTGGTCGAGGAGTGCCGCGTTGAGCGTCCGCGCCGCGGTCCGGGCCGCCTCGTCAGAATAGAGTACGTCTTTGTTGACGTTCTCGAATTTCTTCATTTCGCCCTTGACGACCTCATCAATGACAATGATTGCCTTGCAGGGCGCCGTTTCACACTTGATCCGCCGCGCGTGATCGGCCGCTTGAGCGACATCACGCTCGAAAGGCGCCGTGTCGTCAGGGTTCCACGGTGCTGCAAGGCAGGCGAGTCCCGTTGTCACCGAAAGCAACATTACACCCATACCGGCGACGGTGCGGTTTCCGCACAAAGTTGGCATCAGCGTCCTCTATAGAATTTAAACATTTTTTCCGGAATTTGAGGAGTCGGCACGCGTGCAAACTGTGTAGCCCATAAAGGCCGATAGTTTTTGACGGCCCTGCCGCCCCGGGTTACTCCGGGAACTGACTCCAAGCCACCCCTGATATCGATATGTGGCTTGGTCTCACCCTCTACTGGCATACGACTTGGTGTGTAGAAATTTGTCGCCCCCTGACTGTTGTCCCGGATGGTCCCTTCTAATATGCCTTTCGCTATACGAAGGCTGTTCGGGGTGGGCATGCTGTCATGAGCGTATTGCCCGAACGGGATTGAAGAAACGGTTTGGTATCCTTTCTGTTTCATCCGGTTGACGACAGTCCAGCCGACCATGATTTGCGCTGCCTCGCTCTCCCCTCCTGCCTCCGAGGCAATTACACGAGCAAGATCGTTGATGTTCTTCTGCAAGAGCGCGTCCGCTGATCCGGGCGACACAGAAGGGTTCGGCATATTGCACATCCCGTCAGTCAAGGGTTTAGATCGTCGTTGTCTCCAGAAAGGTTTTCAACACCCTCGACGAGGTCGCTCGCAAAGGATCGATTGGGTCAAGCGGCCGGTCCACTGAACGGCGCAGAGCCGTCGGTGAAGCTGCGGGTTCAGGCGCCGCTGGGGGCAACCCATTCTACGCGCCAGGGTAGCAGCTCATCAAGGCGGCTCACCGGATGACAGTCGACCATCCTCGTCAGGCTGTCGCGCAGCCAAGCGAATGGCTCGACGCCGTTAGATTTGGCTGTCTCTAGGAGGATGCAACGATCGCCCACCTTGCCGCGCCGCCCTCGCTGCCGGCGAACAGGCTGTTCTTGCGCCCCAACGCAATTGGGCGGATCGCCCGCTCGACCAGTTAGTATCCAGGTCGGGGCGGCCGTCGTCCAGGAACCGGGTCAGCGCCGACCAGCGGCCAAGCGCGTCGCGAATCGCTTCGGCCAGCCGCGATCGGCTCGGCAGGCGCGACAGCTGCAGGTCCAGTCGAGCCTGCAGCGCCTCGACCAGGGGCAGCACCCTTCCACCAGTCTCCGGACTTGAGTTGTGGTTATGAGTGCGGTGCTAGATCCGGGACAGATGCCTTAACGCTGGCGATGTATTCGTTGAGGTTGCCGTCAAACCCGCCAAGCGACAGCGTGCCGGGCGGGGCAGAAAAGTCTACATGCAGCAGCCGCTTGCCGCCTTCGTCGCTGATCTGCGAGTTCAGGCCAACAGACGAGCCGCCGCCCGCGATCACCCCTTCCTCGGCTACGATCAACCCATCCGCCTTGTTCGAGCTGACCACGTGATAGCCGACAGATGGAACGGCCTGCATAGCCGCCCAATACAGCCGACTATAGCTCGCGCTGGTCTCGAACGTGCCGCCAGTGTGCGGCCCTGCGCAGGCGGCGAGCGTGCCCAGCGTTAAAGCTGCGACTGCGGTTTGGATGGTCTTCATCCTGGTTGTCCTTCCCTGATCTTCTATGGCGACAAACGTTGGCGAGCCCGGCTTGCTGTCTCGGCATCTTGCCATGCGTCGGATCGGAGCCCTCTTGCGGCGTCCTCGAACTCTCCCGCCTGCTGCCGTTCGCTACTGGCCCGGCCCGAGCCGCCCGCTACAATTAGGCTGGCTCGGTAGCTTTCTGCTGCCTCCCGTCGTCTCTCCTGGACGGTTGGCGTCATGGTCTCGTTCATGGTTAGGCTCCCTTAAAGTGTTGCGACTTTCACGAACCTGTTCGCCTTGACCTTGCGGTTCAGATCGGGGCGCCGGAAGTAAGCGGCTTGCGTACAGCGCAGCGGCTGCGAGCCTTGCCGCACGACGAACAGTTCATCCTTGCGCGCCTGTTGCAGCTCGCTCGGCAGGATCAAGCGGCGCTTGACCTCATGAACGTTGTTCGTCGTTCCCCTGGACCTGGAGCCCATCTCGAACCCCTTGCCCGAGGTTCCTCGGTTGCCACCTTCCGACGTGGCAAGCGCCCCGAACTCGCCGAAGTCCTTGGACACACCTTCTGCCGTCTCCCGGTCACTGACCGCTGCATAGCCACGCCAGGACACAGTTGCGAACCACCGCGCAGCACCCTTCGGCCCCCACACTTCAGAAAGCTCGGCCTCGGACAGGTAGAGCAGTTGCAGCGTCAAGCCATATTTGCGCCCGGTGTCGCGCACGACTTCCAGGCTTTGCATCCGCCCAACCTTGCTCGCCTCATCAACGATTAGAAGTGTCCGGGATGTGAATTCCCCATCCGCCTCGATGAACGCCCACGTCAGTGCGTCCAGGATCACTCGACCCACGGCAGGCGTGGTCATGAGAACATCGAGCGGAACATGGATGAACACCGTGACTTTGTTCTTCACTACGTCACTGGGCTTGATACGGGCACCCGACAGAAACTCGGCAACGGTATCGTCAGCGAGCCAGCTCATGAACTGTGTCGCGTTAAAGTAGGCACCGGAGAACGTCTCTTCCGCCAGCTCCATCAGGGTCCGCGCCGCAAGTCGGGAGATCGTACAGGCCGAGGTCTTCTCGATCCCCTTGAGCATCGCCTTCATCTGCGCTTCTGGCGTCGTGATGAGTTCGCGAAAGAAGGCCAGTGTCTTGTGTTCTCTCGAGAGGCTGGCATCCCAGAGCATATTTCCCAAGATGCAGGCGACCATGTTGCGCCCTGCATCGGAAAAGATCGCGTTCTTGTCCCGCTCCGGTTCTTCCCCGCAGAGCGAGGCAACCACCGACAGGAGGCGACGGGTAGCAGACGGCGAGGATGGATTGATCTCGGCAAGCGGATTGAAGCCCGACTTTGCGAGCCCTGTAGCGGGATCGCTGCCGCCGTTCAGATCGAGACGAACAACCGCCTGACCCATTCGAGCCCGCTCATCCTGCAACATCGGCCCAATCTCGTTAGACGGATCGAGGACGATCGCGGAGCCTTTCCAGTAGAGCAACCGCGTGACGGCCGTTGATGTCTTCATCCCGCCCGAGCCCGCGAAAATGAGGGAATGCGTCGGTCCGGCTATGCACGGGTCAAACAGCAGCGGCGACTTGCCGCCCCGCCCCCACGTGCGGCGGTCGCCAGGATCGAACTCTTTGCCGGCTATGCTTTGCTGGTCAACACGCGCCGCTTCCCCAATCACCAGGCCGCCCCACTCGGTTTTACGAGAACGTAACAGACGCCGGGCCTTGCGCATTGATAGCCATTCGGAATGCCCATGGTTGTCACTGCCACCGCGCATGATCTGCCCAACTGCGCGGCCGAAGAAAGACGGACGAACGCTCGGGCTGCGTGGCTTCGTGGTTATCCAGAACACGCCGAGGAGCCCAAAGAAGCCCAGCGGCAATCCCCCGCTTATCTCCAGCCAGCGACGCACCATGGCATTTTCGCCGAAGTAAGGAAGGTATGACCACCATTGCCAGAATGGATGCGGGAGGCGTAGAGCAGCCCGCATCCGGCAAGAAAGATGAAGGACGCTATAACCGTCCATACGCCGACCAGGGCAGCGCTGACCAACAGCGCAAGGGCAAGGTTGGCGATGGGGAAGCTTGCCAGGAACATAGTTTCCTCACAGATCGCTAAGGAGGTCAGCAGCAGTCTCATTGCGGCGAGCGGCGTCGGGCGCGAACCAGACTTCGCCGATGGAGTAGGTGACGCCGACATTCTCAAAGGGCATGATCACATCGACGGCGCTTGCCAGGAAATCGACAAGGGTCTGACGATCCCACCGGCCGCCGCTCGCAGAGCCTTTCACGAGGCTGTAAAGCTTCTTGAACGCCTGCGCCGCGTCCTTGCCATGGATGCTAGTGAGAGAACCGGGATGGCCGCTGACAATCTCGTTCAGATAGGTCCAGGCGGCTTCATTATCCCGCAGCTCCTGCACCAGCACCCGGTCCGGACGCATGCGCAGGCTGGCTTCCAGGAGCCCTTGTGCCGTGACGTTGGCGCTCGTCTGGCCGCCCTTGCTGTACAGGAGCCGCACGTGATTGGGCTGCGGAACAACTAGCTCCAGGGTGTCCTCAATTGTCAGGATGCGCTCTTCCGGGGAGATGGCGGTAATCAACGTCTTGCTCATCGTGGTTTTGCCGCTGCCGGTTGCACCGCAGAGAAGAATGTTCAGCCGCGCCGCAACGGCTGCATGAAGGAACGCCGCCAGGTCTCCCGCATCGTAGAGCGCCAGCAGCTCGGAGAAGTCTCGACGTTCTTTGCGCCGTTCCCAGCTGTTCCAGCGTGACCGCTCATAGCGGTTCGTCGCTTCCGCGATGCCGTAGACCTTATTACCCGGTCGCCGCACGGTGAGGCTTACAGTTCCGTCCGGGACGGCTGGAGGTTGCACGACCTGGAACCGCAGCAACACACCCGGTTCAACCTCTACATGTCGCGGCCGCCGGTCATGCGTTCCAGCGCTTGGTCGATGAAGGCGTCCGGGTCCACCGCCAGCATGCGCTCCGGTAGGTCGGCCGGTTGGGCAAGGAAGAATCAGTGGAACGCCTTCCACGCGGCGCGATGGTCGACGGCGTGCATGGCGTCTAGTATCGGCACCACCGCCAACAACGCCAGCGACGCCACCCGCTCCGGATGGTCCAGCGCCAATCGGTAGCCGACCCGCGCCCCGTGATCGTGGCCAGCCAGGGCAAAGCGGGGATGCCGAGGCAGCTTATCAGGGCGACCAACGCCGCGCCGGCGCGGCGTATGGTGAAGCGCGGCTCCCGCGCCTCCAGCCAGCTGGCGCCGTAGCCCGGATAGACTTCTTTCCCCGCCGGTCTTCCACGCGGTCGGCCTCGGCTACCCTGGTCTAGTTAGCCTCTATAGAGGGCTCGAACTCCCATGCCGAACTCGCTGGGTCACGCCCAGCCCAAGCCAACTCGCTGCTTCGTTACCGAAACTCCGTCATATAGGGGGGCTCAATCTTGCTCATGATGAACACCTTCATCGAAAGGGTGGCGGTGTTCAAAGAACCAGATCAACTCCACGGTGGTCATCATCAGTGAAGATTGGTGTCAGCCGGGACGCACCCCTCGAGCTGAACTTCATTTGCGTCGACTCGGCCGCCTTCAGCGGTGAGCGGAAATACTTTGCAGATGGCGAAATACGACAAGCCTGCCGAGAGCAGGCCGACAAGCCAGGCAACATCGACACCGCCTAGTCGTGCCGCGATGGGGCCGGTCCAAACACGAGGGATTACGGCGAAGGGCGCGATGACGGCCCATCCCGATGCGTAGGACAGCAGGCCACGCCATGCCCATCGGCCGTAGATGCCGTTCGGATTAAAAAGTTCCGAAATGTTATAGTGGCTACGACGTATGAAAAAGTAGTCAACTAAATTGACTGAAGACCAGGGAACGAGCAAGTATAGCACCACTGTTAGCATTACCGATAGATCTGAAATCGCATCTTTTTTGACTGATACTGCTATAACAACCCATGTTAATACCATTAAACCAGTAAGTAATACACGTGTCAGATGATGCCGACGCATCGGACGGAAGCTATCTGCAGCTGTGACTAGAGCTAGCATGCCGCTATAGTTGTTCATCGCTGCAATCCCCACTATGACCAGGACACTATCAATCGCGAGGAAGGTGCCGAAATGGGGCGCGATCGCATCGCCCGCGGTGTTGAGGGCTACTAAGGGATCGGAGGCGCTCAGTCGAGTTGCAAGCCATGCCCCAAGCACCACCAGCCAGATTGCCGATACGGCTGCGCCAAAGAAGACGCTGGAGATGATGGCGAGGGGTCTCGTATCATATGGCAGATAGCGAGAATAATCCGATACGTATGGTGCACAGGCAATATTGTAGCTTGCGCAAGCCGCGAACTCGAGACCGAAACCAAGTAGGCTCCAACCAAACTTCGCGGGAGCCGCATGATGAACACTACCACAGACGATCGCGAGAGATAGGATGATTATGAGCGGCAAACTTACACAGAACAACACTTTGAAGATCTTGTGTAGCCAATCGTATCCGAAGACGGCGACGATAGTCGACAGTGCCGCAAGGATTGCCAAGACGAAATAGTGGTTCCATCTGAAAAGGTGGTTGAGACCACTCATCAATAACAGAGCGCAAATAACATTATAGCCAACAAAATTAGCAAGTGTCCCCAGCAAAGGCACTATCACGCCTCTAAAACCAAATTGGGCACGACTCTGCACCATTTGCGGCAGGCCAAGGACGGGGCCTTGTGTAGCGTGAAACGCCATGAAGAAGGTGCCAAAAACTATGCCCAAAGTTCCGGCTAGCGACGTCCAGCCTAAGGAGAGGCCTAGGCTAGGTCCGAGAAAGCCAATCGAGAGCGAAAGAAAATGGAAGTTGCTAGTAAACCATAGTTGTCCTTGATCGGCGACGCTCCCATGCCTTTCCGTATTCGGAATATGGTCGATCGAGTGGACCTCGATGCCATAGGAGTTGCCGTTCGTTCTATTTTCATCTTCCACCCGTGCTTGCCCTCACATCCTCTGGAGACGGTTTCGAGCCATCCACGTTCGATACCTTTTTTAGTTCATGCGGAGACGTTGCCAAAATGACAACAACTAACCCTGATCTCTGCGACGTAACGGTGGCTGACCCGCAGCATTCAAGCATAGTTCAGGAAGCCGTCGTCTCTGGCCTTCTCAACGACTTCTTCCACTCGCTATGCCACTCCGCAAGTCGAGTTTATCAGGGAGATCAACTCTCGAATTCTATCACCAGGAAGTTGCATACGATCCTGTCGTCCCTATGTTTTCAGATTGTTTCGAAAGGCTCGGACACTGTTTCACACTTACCGATGCGACGGAGCAGATTGACTTCCATATGGTAAAATCACTGCCAACTCGCGCTGGATCTGGCATGATATGATTGCGTCCGCAGCAACCGTTGGCCTCGCCTCATGACTATTAATGCGCAAGTTTGCTATGGATCACTCGAACACTATCCTAGGGAAATAGAATGACGTAACCCAGTTCGGGCGATCGACAATCTCGCTTATCCGTAAATCCCCACATACTGAACAAAGGAGGTAAGCGTCCACTGACGAAATTCCCTGCTGCTTGACCAGTAGATCAATCATGTTAGCGACCGCAGTACGCGCGCCTGTCATCAGGTCCGGTCCGATACCGGTTGTAACGTCATAGCCTTTCTTGCTGAGATGGCTTGTCACCGGTCCGGCTGTCGTGAAGCGAGGCATGGACAGATTCGCCTTTTTCACAAGATCTAACGTCAAGGTGACATTCATCGGACTTTCAATCGCAGTTCCACAAACTTCCCCATCCCCCTGTGCGGCATGCAGATCACCAATGGAGAAGAGAGCTCCCGCTACCTCGACTGGCAAGTACAAGGTTGATCCGGCCGCTAGATCGCGGATATCGAGGTTCCCCCCGACTTGGCGAGGTGGGATGACTGAATGTCGCCCGGCCTCGGCTAACGCTACGCCAAGCGTTCCCGCCATCGGCTTGAGAGGTACGCGAGCGGTTGGCCCATAGAGGGCTGGCTGGGTAGCGGTTCGATCATAATGCCATTGATGCAGAGCGGGTTCGGGAAACTGATCCGCTAGCAATCCAAATCCCGGTATATTCGCTGTCCACCCCCAGCCAGACGCCTCGAAGCTGAGTAGAGTGATTTTAAGAGCGTCTCCAGGTTCTGCACCGGCAACAGCTATCGGACCAGTTGTCGGATTGACACGATCAAAATCGAGAGATGCTAAATCCGATGCGGTGCTAGTTTGGTTGATCTGTCCGGCACTTGCATCCAAGCATTCGAAGGAAAGTGTCGTCCCCGGTTCCACCGTTGAGATCGGGTGCAAACTGTTGTCCCAGCCTGAATGATGATGCCGGCTGTGTATAGTCTTGTGCGGGGTATCGTCCAAGATTTCCTCCAGGTGACACGACTGTGCTGAGACAGGCTTGGAAGCCGCTCTACTCAAACACTACACGAGGGAAGTAGAAGGATGTTACCCAGTTCGGGCTGTCAACTATTCCGCTGATACGCAAATCTCCGCAAACCGAGCTCAGGATGTATGCATCGCTTGGCGATAGGCCATACTCATTTCCGAGGAGCTCGATCATATTGCCGACGGCAACGCGTGCGCCCGTCATGAGATCAGGCCCGATGCCAGTCGTCACCTCGTAGCCTTTTGCGCTGAGATGGTCTGTGACTGGACCTGAGGTCGTAAATTGCGGCGTCGCGAGCGCGAGGCCTTTTATCAACTCGAACTTGAGTATCACATTCATCGGGCTTTCGATGGCCGCGCCGCAAACTTCGCCATCTCCTTGCGCAGCATGCGGATCCCCGACGGAGAAGAGGCCCCCCGGAACCTCAACGGGTAGGTAGAGAGTCGAGCCTGCACAGAGATCTCGAATATCGAGTGTTCCGCCCGTATGGCGGGGGGGCAAGCTCGCGTGAAGACCGGGCTCAGCCGGAGCAACTCCCATTGCGCCAGCCATGCACTTGAGCGGGATCCGCGCGACGCTGCCGAAAGGGGCTGGTTGCGAGCCCGATGGATCGTACGACCAATGATGTAGGCTAGGCTCCGGGAATTGATCGGCAAGCAACCCAAATCCAGGGATGATAGAGGTCCATCCCCATCCCGATGGCTCGAAATCTAACAATGTAATTTTCAGGGCATCTCCGGGTTCAGCTCCGTCGATGGCAATAGGACCGGTTGTGGGATTTACTTTGTTGAAGTCGATGCGGGTGATGTCATCAGCAACACTTGATCGAGTAATCTGTCCACCGCTCGACTCAAGAAGCTGGAACATAGCCGTTGTCCCAGGAGCTACTGTCTCAACCGGCTCCAATGCGGAGTGCCACCCGAAATGGTGGTGAGAGTTCTCGAATATGCGGCTATGCAGTCTCATATCTCCAACTCCAGACAGAACACATCAACGCATACGTTTCTTCGCCAATGGTGTCGAGCGAACATTCCGAGTACAGTCGGTGATGATAAAGTCGCGGATGACATCGTCGTGGCCGCCGTCGCAAAAGGCATTAGTAAGCACTACCATCGGGGGCCGCGTTGACATCCGCGACAGCCCAGCGAACGTCGTTCTACGATCCGCTGATGCGGGATGACCTGCAATCCTTTGAGCTTATCTTTCAGACTATACCGCCATACCTGACGCTGGCGGTGGAGGGGGATCTTCAGCCGCCAGCTTCTGGCTTGATTAAGCCGTTGGGCGAACCGCCCAAGAGAAGCTCCATCGGCGCACACGAGTTCGACGTAGCGCAGTGCCGCTGCCAGCATCGAGCTTCCGGTTCAGGTCGTCCCTGCCTGTTAAGCGTGTTGCTTTGAACTCGATGATCACTACTGTGAATTTCTATGTCGTCCTGCTTGTTGCGGCGAAGGTCATGCAGCTGATCGTAGAGGCACTTCAACGTGCCGTCCTCGCGGCAGTAGCTCACCTAGGCATGCACCGCCTGCCGTATCAGCTTCGGTGATATGCCCCTGTGGATCGCTACGCGATGGGAAACGTCCCGCGGCAGCATCCGTCATGCACAGCCGGACCGAAGCAGGTAGTAGTTGGCGTTCACCATGAGCTGAAGCGGCCATCGCAGCGGATGGCCGATCCGACACGCTGGCGGCAGGGGCGGCTCGAGAACCACCCACTCGGCGTCGCTCGGACCCGGCGGGCAAGTCTGCCTGGGGTGCTGGCCTCCAACTCCATACCCTGGAACAACGCCCGAACCTGACCTACATCCATTTTGCAGGCAGTCAATCAGCACTACTTTGGCAAGCTCTGCTCAAACTATGGCTGGTTGATGGACTTGCGGCAGTGCGGACGTCGCACACGAGGCGTGGGCCGCCCAGCACGCCCTTCAGAAAGCGCGCCCGCGCCTCGTCCACCCGCGTCCGGATCGCCGGATCCGCCACATCGTGCGTGCCCGGTAGCAGCAGCAGGTCGTATGGCTTGCCCGCCGCCAGCAACGCCTGCGTCAGCTTCATGCTGTTCTCGAAGTAGACGTTGTCGTCTGTCACCCCGTGCATGATCAGCAGCGGCCGCGACAGCTGCGCCGCGTATGTCAGCACG
>CAXUNX010000004.1:0-16529 GCA_964252545.1 uncultured Acetobacteraceae bacterium
GAGCCGCAGCCTCAGCCGCGGCTCAGCGTTGTGGCAGGGTTACGTGGTTTGCGGGCGGGGCGACACTCCGCGCTTTCCCGGCCTGGCACCGCGCCCACGCCTCGCCTGATGCCCGAGCGGCCGGAGAAAGGATGATCAGACCCGCCAACGCACCCCGGCTGCGCATCGTGCGCACGCGGCGCGACTATAATCGCTGGGTCGCGAACCAGACGCTGGAAGACTATGCGCTGCGCTTCACCGCCAAGAGCGCGCGCATCTGGTCGCCGTTGCGCGTCGCCAACACCGCGCTCGGCTCGATCTCCTTTCTTGCGCTGGAGGCGATCGGCGGCACGCTGACGCTGTTCTACGGGTTCGGCAATGTGTGCGTGGCGGTGGCTGCGGTCACGGTGCTGATCTTTCTTGTGAGCCTGCCCATCTGCGCCGCCGCCGCCCGCCACGGCGTCGATATCGACCTGCTCACCCGGGGCGCGGGCTTCGGCTATATCGGCTCCACCGCCACCTCGCTGATCTATGCGACCTTCACCTTCCTGTTCTTCGGCATCGAGGCGGCCATCCTGGCCAGCATGCTGGATCACGTGCTGATGGTGCCGCCCTGGCTCGCCTACATCCTTTGCGCCCTGGTGATCATTCCGCTGGTGACCCACGGCGTCACGTTCATCGCGCGCCTGCAATTGTTCACGCAGCCGGTCTGGCTGGTGCTCAACCTGCTGCCGCTGCTTGGATTGCTGATGGTGCATCCGGACTGGCTGCATGGCTGGTCGCATTTCCGGGGCGCCTTGCCGGCGGGGCTTGATGTCCGCGCCATCGGCGCGTGCGCGTCCATCATGTTCGTGCTGATCAGCCAGACCGCGGAGCAGGTGGATTTCATCCGTTTCATGCCGCCGCCGCGCCATCCGCGCGATGTTCGCTGGTGGGGGGCGCTGCTGCTGGGCGGTCCGGGCTGGGTGGTGCTTGATGCGTTCAAGCTGCTGGCCGGTTCGCTGCTGGCCTGGGCCGGGCTGCGGGCCGGGCTGGCGGCGGCCGACGCGGTGCAGCCGGCGCAGATGTACCGGCTGGCCTATGAGACCATCCTGCCGCCGCTGCCGGCGCTGGCCGCGACCGTGCTGCTGGTGGTGCTGGCACAGGTTAAGATCAACGTCACCAACGCTTATGCCGGCTCGCTGGCCTGGTCGAACTTCTTCTCCCGCCTGACCCACAGCCATCCCGGGCGGGTGTTCTATGTGGTGTTCAACGTCGCCATCGCCCTGGTGCTGATGGAGGCGGGGATCGTCGACACCATCCAGCGCGGCCTGGTGCTCTATGCCGACATCTCCGCAGCCTGGATGGGAGCGCTGGTCGCCGATCTGGTGGTCAACAAGCCGATCGGCTGGAGCCCTGCGGGGATCGAGTTCAAGCGTGCCCACCTGCCGGACATCAACCCGGTGGGCATCGGCGCGATGCTGGGAGGCGCGTGCGCCGGCATCGCCGCCTATGGCGGCCTGCTGGGAGAAGCAGTGGCATCGTTCGGGCCTTTTGCCGCCTTCGGGCTTGCCTTCGCGGGCGCGCCGCTGATCGCGTGGTGGACCGGCGGCCGCACCTATCTGGCCCGCAAGCCGCGCGCCGGCTGGAAGCGGCGCGCCGAGCTCACCTGCACCGTCTGCGAACATGCCTTCGAGCCGGAGGACATGGCGTTCTGTCCGGCCTATGGCGGGGCGATCTGCTCGCTGTGCTGCTCGCTCGACAGCCGCTGCGGCGATGGCTGCAAGCCGGCGGCGACCCGCCTCGGCGCCCAGTTGGAAGCGCCGCTGGCCATGCTGCCGGCCGGCATGCGGCGGCTGCTGCGCACCAGGCTTGCCCGCTTCGGGGCGCTGCTGCTGTTTGCATCCACGGCGCTCACCGGCTTGCTGGCGTTTGTTGGCAGCCAGGCGCCGGGGCGCGGCCTGCTGGCGGCGCTGCTGGTTGCGGCGGTGCTTTCCTGGCTGGTGGTGCTGTCGGGCGACAGCCGGCGACAGGCGGAAGAAGAAACCAGCCGGCAGACCCGCCTGCTGCTCGACGAGATCGCGGCCCACGGACGGACCGACGCCGCGCTGCAGAAGGCGCGAGACAAGGCCGAGGCGGCGAGCCTCGCCAAGAGCCGCTACGTGGTGGGCATCAGCCACGAGCTGCGTTCTCCGCTGAACGCCATCCTCGGCTATGCGCAATTGATGGAAACCGATCCTGCCCTGCCGGAGGGCCGCCGCGGGGCGGTGCGCATCATCCGCGAAAGCGGCGAGCATCTCGGCGCCATCATCTCCGGCCTGCTCGACATCTCGCGGATCGAAGCCGGACGCATCGAGTTGTACCGGGACCGCATCCGGTTCCGTTCGCTGCTCGAGGGATTGGCGCAGATGATGCGGCCACAGGCCGAGGCCAAGGGTCTGCGGCTGGTGACCGAGTGGCACAACCTGCCGGCCTGGGTGCATGCCGACGAGCACCGGCTGCGCCAGATCCTGATCAACCTGCTGTCCAACGCGATCAAGTTCACGCGAACCGGCGAGGTCCGGTTCACCGCCGGCTGGCGGGCGCAGATCGCCGAGTTCACGGTCTGCGATACCGGGCCGGGAATTGCGCCTGACGACCTGGAGCGCATCTTCGAGCCGTTCGAGCGCGCAGCGTCGGCTGACGTGCCAGGCACCGGCCTTGGCCTGACCATCACCCGGCTGCTCACCGAGATCCTCGGCGGCGAGATCACCGTCAGCAGCCAGCCCGGCGAGGGCAGCCGCTTCAAGGTAAGGCTGATGCTTTCGGATGTGGACGACCCGTCGGGGGAGGCGGACCTGCCGGGCCTCGGCGCCCTGGCTGGCTCCCTGGCCGGCGCGCGCCGCCGCATCCTCGTGGTGGATGACGATGCGGCGCACCGAGCGCTGATGAGCGACCTGCTGACGCCGCTTGGCTTTGAACTGCGATGCGTGAGCGATGCGGCCGGCTGTCTGGCCGTGGTCGCCGAGTTCCGCCCGGAGCTGTTCCTGCTCGACCTGTCGATGCCGGGCACCGACGGCGCCGAGCTGGCGCGGCGGCTGCGGGGGATGGAGGCGGGTGGCGCCCCGATCATCTTCATCTCCGGCGAGGTGCTGCGCGGCCAGGCGACCGGCTACGCGCTCGACACCCTGGCCGGCTGCACCGTCCTGGGCAAGCCGGTCGAGCTTCCCGCGCTGCTGCGGGAAATCGGCGCCAGGCTCGGGCTGGTTGGGCCAGGGCGTGCGGACGCGCCAGGCGGCAACCTTTCCGCCAGCCAGTGCGCCGAACTGCGGGCGCTCGGCGAAAGCGGTCATGTGCGCGGCCTGCGCGAGCGGCTGGACGCGTTGGAACAACAATCGCCCGAACTCGGCGCGGTCATCCAGAAGCTGCGTGCGCCGCTTGCCTCCTACCGGCTTGAGGCATTCCGGGCGGCCCTGGACGCCTCCGAGCCGCCCCGGTCATGAACGCCCGGCTGTGAACGAGCGCGGCAGCATCCTGGTGATCGACGATGCGCCCGAGACGCTCGGCCTGCTCGATGCGGCACTGGAACGCGCGGGCTATCTCGTGCTGATGGCGCAAAGCGCGGTCGCCGCCTTCCGGGTGCTCGAGCGCGGCACGCCCGACCTGATCCTGATCGATGCGGTGATGCCCGGCATGAGCGGGCTCGAGGCGTGCCTCCGCTTCAAGGCCGCGCCGGAGCTCGCGGCAATCCCGGTGATCTTCATGACCGGGCTTTCGGAAACCGAGCACGTGGTGCGCGCCTTCGAGGCGGGCGCCAGCGACTATGTCACGAAGCCGCTCCAGCTCGAGGAGGTGCTGGCGCGACTGCGCGTGCATCTGCTCGCCGCCCGCCGCGCGCAGGCCGCGCATCGCGCACTCGACGGCGCAGGGCGTTTCCTGTTTGCGGTGGATGTTCGCGGCCGGCTGCTCTGGGCGACGCCGCAGGCGGCCACCCTGCTGGCGGCCGAGACCAGTCCGGTGAATGTTCCGTTGGCGGCACAACTGGCGCAGGGCGCAGTTTC
Source organism: uncultured Acetobacteraceae bacterium (assembly GCA_964252545.1). Taxonomy (GTDB): domain Bacteria; phylum Pseudomonadota; class Alphaproteobacteria; order Acetobacterales; family Acetobacteraceae; genus Lichenicoccus. The sequence continues at coordinate 3,999 of CAXUNX010000004.1, forward strand.
GCCCGGCAGCCTGCTTCCTGCATCCGCCGGCGGCCGGCGGCTGAGCTTCGTTGGCGTTGCGGCCCCGGACGAACTGCTGCTCCGGATCGCCCAGCACACGGCGCGGCCGGAGATCATCCTGAAGGAAAAGCTTGATCTCACCCTCCGCGAGGCCGAGGTGCTGCTCTGGATCAGCCGCGGCAAGGCGACCCGCGACATCGCCGAGATCCTTGGGCTCAGTCCGCGCACGGTCGATAAGCATTTGGAACAAATCTACAACAAGCTGGGCCTTCCCAACCGCGCCTCCGCCGCCTCGCTGGCGGTGCGGCTGATCGGCGACGCGGATACCGGCTGATGCCCTGAAATCGACATGGCGGCCGGCGAGCGCTGTTGCTAGAGAGTGCGCTCCCGTAAGGACCCGACACCATGAAGCAGATTGGCAGATGCGGTTCGCTCGCGGGCGCCTTGCTGCTGATCGTGTCGGGCCTTGGTGTTCGTGCGGCCGATATCCCGAGCGGCGATGTTCCCGGTGCGCGGGATCTGCTGCTGCTGCCGCGCTACCAGGATGCGCGTATCATCAGCTATGATCAGGCGGAGGACGAGGAGGCGGTTCTGCCGGCCGGCCGCTTCCATGATTTCGGCTTCGCCGCGACACAGAAGCTGGAAGGACGCGTGACCCGGATCGCCTATGCCTTTCCGGAGATGCTGTCGACCATCAACATCATGAATCATTACAGGGAGGTGCTGAAGGGCGCCGGCTTCAGCATCGTGTTCGCCTGCGACGGCGCGGACGGTTGCGGCGGATTCAGTTTCGGGGAAGCATTGACCCAGCCGCTGGTGGAGGCGCATCCCGGCGACGAGGGCAGCCGGGTCATCGACTACCTGCATCCGGTCGGCGGCGACATCCGCTACGTGCTCGCGACCCTGGAGCGCCCGCAAGGAAGGATCACTCTGGCGCTTGCGGCGGCACGTCATGTGCAACGCCAGCCCGGGCTGTTCATCGAGGCGGTCGAGCAGGACCCGGATCATGAGGCGCCGCCCGTTCTGAGTGCCACCCGGATCGAAGCCGCGCTGCGCGCCCAGGGACGCATCGCCCTCTACGGCATCCGTTTCGCCGGCAGCGGTGCGACGATGCGTCCCGATCCGCGCGAGGTGCTGTCGCCGGTCGCCGCCCTGCTTCGCACGAAGCCGGACATGAAGCTGATGATCGTCGGCCATAGCGACGGATCGATGCCGATGGCGCAGGGCGTGCAGCTTTCCACCGCGCGCGCGCAGGCGGTGATGCAGGCGCTGGTGCAGCGCTGGCATGTTCCGGCAACCCAGGTCGGTGCCGTGGGGATTGGTCCGGTGGCGCCTCTCGCCTCCAATGCCGACGCGGCGGGCCGGGCGCTCAACTGCCGCATCGAGCTTGTGCTGCAATAGCCGGCTGCCTGCCGGCACGGCACATGTGGCGCTCCCAGTTGGCACACCGGTTGGCGCACCAGTCGGCGGCCGTATCGGCAGGCGTCGTGCCGGGCGATGGGCAAGCTCCCGCGGATCGGGCATTCTCCGGCGACAAGCCCCGGGCGGGTAGCACAGGAGACCAACAATGAAAGCCAACAGCGTCCTCGATACCATCGGCCAGACGCCGCACATCCGGTTCTCGCGCCTGTTCCCCGACGCCACCGTCTGGATCAAGTCCGAGCGGGCCAACCCGGGCGGGTCCGTCAAGGACCGCATCGCCCTGGCCATGGTGGAGGCGGCGGAAGCTTCCGGTCAGCTCAAGCCCGGCGGAGTGATCATCGAGCCGACCTCGGGCAATACCGGCATCGGCCTGGCCATGGTCGCCGCGGTGAAGGGCTACCGGCTGATCCTGGTGATGCCGGAATCGATGTCGGTGGAGCGTCGCCGGATCATGCAGGCCTATGGCGCGAGCTTCGACCTGACGCCCAAGGAGCTGGGCATGAAGGGCGCGATCGCCCGCGCCGTCGAGCTGGCGAGCGAGCAGTCCGGCGCCTGGATCCCGCAGCAGTTCGAGAACCCGGCCAACATCGACGTGCATGTCCAGACCACCGCGCGGGAGATCCTGACGGACTTTCCGGACGGGGTGGATGCGATCATCACCGGGGTGGGCACCGGTGGGCATATCACCGCCTGCGGCGAGGTGCTCAAGCCGCTCTGGCCGGGGATGCAGCTGTTCGCGGTGGAGCCGTCCTTGTCACCGGTGATCTCCGGAGGCAAGCCGGGCCCGCACCCGATCCAGGGGATCGGCGCCGGTTTCGTGCCGGCCAACCTGCATACGGAGCAGCTCGACGGCGTGATCCAGATCGACGCCGAAGAGGCGCGTGAGTATGCCCGCCGCTCGGCGCGCCAGGAGGGCGTCCTGGTTGGGATTTCTTCCGGCGCCACGCTCGCGGCGATCGCCAGGAAACTGCCGGAGCTCAAGGCGGGTGCCACCGTGCTGGGCTTCAATTACGACACTGGCGAGCGCTACCTGTCGGTGCCGGACTTCCTGCCGAGCTGATCGGCGCACGCTAGCCGGGCGCGCCATCGATCGTCAGGATGGTGCCGTTGGTGTAGCCGGAGCGGGGCGACGCCAGGAACGCGACCGCGCTTGCGATCTCCTCCGGCGTGGCCGCACGACCAAACGGCATGGTCCGGGTCAGCTCCTGCCAGCGCGACGGGTCGCCCATCTCGCGCCCGGCGCGGGCGCGCAGCAGCGTTTCCATGCGTCCGGTGGCGACCGGTCCGGGATTGATGCCGACGACGCGCATGCCGTGCGCAGGCGCTGCCTTTCCGAGGCTGCGGGTGAGAGCCATCAAGGCCGCGTTGCCCGCGCTGCCGGCTACGTACTGGGGCGGGAACTGCTCGCCCGCCGTGCCGATCACGTTGACCACCACGCCGCCCCGCCGGCGCAGCAGCGGCGTGAACCCGCGGATCAGGCCGATATAGCCGAACACCTTGAGATCCCAGGCCTCTCGCCAGGTCGCGTCGTCGATGGCCAGCAGATCGCCGGACGGGATCGCCCCGGCATTGTTCACCAGCACGTCGAGGGTGCTTCCGGTCTCGGAAACCACCCGCCCGATCTCGTCCTGCCGCGACAGGTCTGCGGCAATCACCGACACCGCGACGGCGCGCACGCTGCGCACGGCATCTGCGGCCTCGGCGAGGTCAGCCGGATTCCTGGAAACCAGCACCAGGTCGCAGCCTTCCTCGGCCAGCAGCATCGCGGTCGCGCGGCCGATGCCCTTCGAGGCCCCGGTGACCAGGACGCGTTTGCCGGCGAGATGCAGGTCCATGGAAGCCCTTCCTGTGCCAATGGGGCGCGGGTCCGCTCCAGATCCGGGCGGCCGCGCCTGTCCGGCGGAGCATGATGGTGAAGCGGGTGGAAATCCATCCGCCTCCTGCGCCGGCAGCACTCCACCAGGGCTTCGCCCGCTTCCGCTCCGGCCCTTGCGGCAGGCGGCTGGCCCCGGCAGCATCGCTGCTATGAGCGCGAGCGCATCTGCGGGCGCGCGCCGGCTGCTTGTGGGCGCGCGGCTGTTCACCGGCGAGGCGATCCTCGACGATCATGCCCTGGTGATCGAGGACGGGCACATCCTCGACGTGGTTTCGGAGCGGTGGCGCGGCGAGGCGCAGCCGGTGCGGCTTGCCTCGGGGTCGCTGCTGACGCCCGGACTGATCGACATCCAGGTCAATGGTGGCGGGGGGGTGCTGCTCAACGATGCGCCGACCCTCCAGGGTGTTCTTGATATCGCCGCAGCCCATCGCCGGCTTGGCACGACGTCGCTGCTGCCCACGGTGATCACCGACCGGCCGGCCGTGATGCTGGCGGCGGCCGAGGCAGCGGCGCAGGCTGCAGCGCTGCCCGGCAGCGGCGTGCTCGGGATCCACCTGGAGGGTCCTTTTCTGAGCCCGGAGCGTCCCGGCGTGCACCGGCCGGAACTGATCCGAGCCTGCGGCGAGAGCGATCTCGCGGCGCTCTCGGCGTTGCCGCAGCGCTTCGGCCAGGAAGGCCGGGTGCTGCTGACGCTGGCGCCCGAGCAGGTGCCGGCCAGCGCGATCGCGCGCCTCGTCGAGGCCGGAGTGCGCGTCTCGGGCGGACATTCCGCCGCCAGCCTGGAGTGCACCGAAGCGGCGCTGGCCGCAGGGATGACCGGCTTCACCCACCTGTTCAACGCCATGCCGCCGCTGGCCGGCCGCGCCCCAGGCGTGGCGCTCGCGGCGATCACCGATCCTGGTTCGTGGTGCGGCATCATCGCGGACGGGATCCACGTCCACCCTGCGATGCTGCGCTTGGCGCTGGCACGCAAGCCGGCCGGGCGGATCATCCTGGTCAGCGATTCGATGCCGCCGGCGGGCACCAAGCATGCGTCCTTCATGCTGCAGGGGCGTCGCATCCTGGCGCGAAACGGTCGGCTTGAAACCGAGGATGGGGTGCTCGCGGGCGCCGACCTCGACCTCGCGCGGGCGGTGCGCAACGCGGTGTCGATGCTGGGGGTGAGCCTGGAGGAGGCGCTCCGCATGGCCTCGCTCTATCCCGCGCGTTTCCTGGGGCTCGACCACCGGCTCGGGCGGCTGCAGCCGGGCGGGCGTGCCGACCTGGTGCTGTTCGATGCCGACCTGCATCCGATCGCAACCTGGGTGTCGGGACAGGCAGCGGGCTGACGCCGCGCAACAGGGACCGTCTGCCAAATGGCCGAGCCGGCGGACCGTGAACCAGCATGCGCGGCCGGCGATCCGGCCGCGCCCGGTCCGGCTGCTTCAGGAAGCGTCCGCCGTCGAGCGTGCGGCCTCAATCAACGCTCCTGGCCTGGTCCAGTATGGCGGCAGCGACTTGAACCGGCGCCAGCGCTTCAACAAGGTGCGCCGTGCGGCCAGGCCATCGCGGCCTTGCCAGCCGGTCACGATGCCGATGGCCTGGTGCACGCCGAGCGACCGGCTGGCGCGTGCGAGCGCATCAAGCAGCGGCTGGGTGGTGGCGGCATCGTGATCCAGTCCGAGCCAGTCCTGCAGGGCGCCCAGGCGCACGGCATAGCGATGCGCCTGGTCCGGCTCGGCGCAGAGCGGCTGGAAGAACTCGGTTGCGTAACGAAGCTTCTTCAGGGTAATGCGCACGTCATGGCGTTGTTCCGGCGACAGCGCCTTGAAGTTGCCGCCCCGGCGCCGCGCCTTGCGATGCAGCCGGTGCAGCACGCGTAGCGCCATCCGCTGGGCCGGTTCGGCCAGCACGCCCAGGCCCTCGCGGTCCACCTCGTTGCGCCAGCCGCGTCGGGCTATCCATTGGCTCAGCAACAGCTGGAACCGTCCATAGCGCGCGGACGTGATCGCTTCGCGGGCTGCCGCGTAGCCCGCGAGGCGGAACGGCTCCGCGCTGCGGCGCAGCCCGTCGAAATCGGCGCCCGTGCTCTGCAGGCGAGCGGGTTCGGCCAAGGTGGTCGCCAGGAACACGTCCCAGCCTCGTGCCTCGCCCAGCTGATCGGCGAGCCATTTCGCCTCGGCGCTCAGGGCCTGCATGGTGGTGGACGGCACCTCGTGTCGAAGCAGCGAAAACGCGGTTCGCATGCGGCGCAGCGCGACACGCATCTGGTGCACGCCGTCGGGGCTGGTTCCGTCCTCGGCCACCGCCTGGTTGGCCTGCAGGTGTGCGGCACATCCGGCAAGCACCGCCGCGACCATGTCATCAACCACCGCGTCCCGGGTCACCGTCGAGGCGGACGCCCTTTCCGCCCTGGGCCGCTCACCGGAGGCCAGTGCATAGCCGCGGCGCCAGGTGCTTGCGGTGCTGACCCGCAAGGGTGCGAGCTCGAGCAGGCGCATGCCGATCTCGTAGAGCACGCCCACTTCGCCGACCTGCAGCATCAGCCGGATCTCGGAGACGGTCTCCTCGCGCGATGCCGCTTCGATCACCCCCTCGTCGAACGCCATCTCCACCAAGGCCCCGGACAGATCGAGGCGGCGCAGCTGTCGGCGCAGCCTGGTCTGGAACATCACGCTCAACGGGGTGGCCGTCAGCTGCTCGATCAACGTCGTGGGCAGCATCGTGGGCAGCAGGCTTGCCGCTTGGGACAGGCAGACGAGATCAGGGGTCGCGTCCTGCAGCGGCCATTCCCAGGATGCGGCCGCGCGACCGTGCTGGCGCAGGCTCTGGGTGAAGCGGGCTCCCTGCTTCTGCACACGCAACGAAAGCCCGTGCGCAAACAGCGTGCGCTCCCCGGTATCGTAATAGATGGTCTCGAGCCGACGGACCACGCCGCGGCTGCGCGCGTGATGAGCGACGATCGGCGCATCGCGCAGGGTGCCGAGAGTGCCGGCGGGGGCGAGCAGCCGCAGCCCGGTTCTTCCCTGGGGCACCGGCTGCAAGGAGGTCGGGGACGCACGATCCGCAACGCCTGCGATTTCAGTTTGCGGCAAACTGCCCGAGACGATGCTCAACCCGGTTCTCGCGCCATGGTTCAGGAGACAGGCGTGAGCTTATTGCGGCTGCCCCGATCCCGCAACGCGGCCGCGTCGTTGCGGCCGGGGCCGGGCGGCACGGGGCGTTCAGTTCTTTTTCAGCTCATCGGGCTTGTGGGCCGCACGGGCGCCGGTCTTGTCGCTCTTGACCATGTATTGGGGATCATCCTTCGTGGCCTCGGCGGTGTGGCTCTTCACCTTGGTCCGCGTCGTCAGCTTCTTCTCGACCTTGCCCTTGGTCTTTCCTTGTGACGTGTCCCAGGTGACTTTGTCGCCCGGCTTGAGGTCCTTGGCCATGATCTCGCTCCCGTTGATCAGGTGATAGGTTGGTTCACCGGTTCTGGTTCGCGCTGCGGGTCGTGAACGCAGCAGGGCCGGTCCGGGGGATGTCTGCGCCGAACACCTCCGCGACTTTGGCTGCGAGCTGCTCGCGCTTGAACGGCTTGCCGATCAACTGGACGCCATCGTCCAAGCGCCCGTGATGGACAATCGAGTTCTCGGTATAGCCGGACATGAACAGCACCTTGATCTGCGGCTGCAAAGCCCGGGCACGCTCGGCGATGTCGCGGCCCCGCAGCGTGCCGGGCAGCACGACGTCGCTCAGCAGCAGGTCGATCTCGGATGCGTGCGAGTCGAAGATCCGCAGCGCCTCGTCGCCGTCGGCCGCCTCGTACACGTGGTAGCCGTAGTCGCGCAGGATCGAGACCGCGATCTCGCGCACGCCCGGCTCGTCTTCCACCACCAGGACCGTCGCCTCGCCATGCACCAGCCGGATCGGCGGGGACATGCGCACGGGAGCGGCGGCCTGGTCACCGATGGCACGCGGCAGATACACCTTGACCGATGTTCCCTCGCCGGGTTCGGAATAGAGCTTGATGTGCCCCTTGGACTGCTTGACGAAGCCGAACACCATGGCGAGGCCAAGCCCGGTGCCCTTGCCGTCCGGCTTGGTGGTGTAGAATGGCTCGAACGCCCGGCTCGCCACTGCCGGGGTCATGCCGTGGCCGGTATCGGATACCGCCAGCATGACGTAGTCGCCCGGCGCCACCTCGACGTGGGTGCGCGCATAATCGGGGTCGATCACCTTGTTGGCGAGCTCGAGCGTGAGCCGTCCACCCCCTGGCATGGCGTCGCGGGCATTCAGCGCCAGGTTCAGCAGCGCATTCTCGAGTTGCGCTGCGTCCGCCATGGCCAGCCAGAGTCCGGCCGCTCCCACGAAGCGCACCTCGATGGGAGCTCCAAGCGTGCGCTGCAGCAGCGGCACCAGCTCCGGGACAATGCTCCCCAGGTCGAGCGGCCGGGGCGTCAGCGGCTGCTTGCGGGCGAAGGCGAGCAGTTGCGCCGTCAGCGCCGCGCCGCGCTGCGAGGCCCAGATCGCGCGTCCGATCCGGCTCTGCAGGAAGTGGTTGACCGGCAGCTTCTTCTGCACCACTTCCAGATTGCCGAGGATAACCGTCAGCAAGTTATTGAAGTCATGGGCGATGCCGCCGGTGAGCTGGCCGATCGCCTGCATCTTCTGGGCTTCGCGCAGCACCGCCTCGGCCTGGTTGCGCTTGGTCATGTCGGTGACGGTCAGCACAAAGCCGCCGCCCGCCATTGCAGTGCGGCGAAGCTCCAGGTGCTGGCCATCGGCGCGCACGCGCTCATACGCCACTGCCTCGCCACGTGCCTGCGCGGCACTGCGCAGGATCTGGTCCTCGCTTTCCAGCAACTCGGAGCCCTGCGCATCCCGGCCGAGCCGCTCCGGCAGCGATGCATACGCCAAACCCTCGCTGAGTCCAGCCGCCGGTAGTCGGAGAAGCGCGCAGAAGCACGCGTTCCAGTTGGTCAGCCGGCGTGAGGCATTGAACACCGCCACCCCTTGGCTCAGGCTTTCAAGGGATGCGCGCAGACGCTCGGCGAGCGTACGCTGCTGCTCCTCCATGCGCGAGGAGTTTGACCAGGCGAGATTGAGCATGCGGGCGGCCCAGGCCATCGCGAGCAGCACCAGGATTGCGCCGACCAGCGCCAGCGTGCCAAGCCGAGTTTCGCGGCGGGCGTTGGCCGCGAGGCGTTGCGCCAGCAGGCGGCGCTCCTCGCCGGCGATTGCGCCCAGCAACGCGTTGATCCGGAGCCTCTGCACCCTGCCGGTGCCGGTGAGCACCAGCCGCAACGCGGCGTCAAAGCCGACATCGCGGCGCAACCGCAGCGTCTCCGCCATCAACTCGATCCGGTGCTGCAGCACCGGCTCCAACAAGCGCAGCCTTTCCTGCTGCGACGGATTGTCGGCGGTCAGCCGCCGCAGGTCCCCCTGCAGGAGGCCCACCGTTCCGAGCGCCTGCTGGTACGGGGCCAGCGCCGTGTCATTCGCGGTCAGCAGGTAGCCACGCTGACCCACCTCCATATCGCGGACGCTGATTTCCAGGTCCTTGACGACGCCCAGCACCTGTTCGGTGTGCTGGATCCAGCTGCTGCCGGCGCGGACCGCCACCCCCCGGTCCCAGGTCATGACCCCCACCAGCAGCGTCAGAACCATCCATGCGCCCAGTGCCACGATGTTGGCGCGCGCGATCACGGCGCTGCTCACGCGGTGAGGATCCGGCCCATCGGCGTTGGTGGTCTGCACGTGCTGTTGGTCCTGGAAGGCCTTGGACATTTCGTTTCTAGCACGAACCAGTCAAGGCTTGTGCATTCTTCTTTGGCGGGCCGATCCAGGGATCAAGGGCGCGGCTCGATCCGGCCGGCCCGCCGGTCTCAAGCCTGCAAGACTGGCCCGGAAGACCAGCCCGGAAGGCTGGCCCGGCAGGCGGGCCTGACAGGCGGGCTTGGCAGGCCAGCAGGTTCAGTCCCGCGCGGCGACCGGGTCGAAGCAAGGGAACCGCAGCCTCATGGTGGTTCCGGAACCGAGCGCGGTCTCGATCACCAGCCTTCCGCCCGACTGCTCAACAAAGCCGTTGACCATCGAAAGGCCGAGCCCGGTTCCCTTGCCACGCTCCTTGGTGGTGAAGAATGGCTCGGTGGCGCGCCGAACCGTCTCCGGGCTCATGCCGCTGCCCTGATCGGAAACCGAGATCTCGACGTCGGGGGCACCGCCCGGCACCCCGCAGGGCTGCAACCTGGTGGCAATGGTGATGGTGCCCCTGCCCGGCGTCGCATCCGCTGCGTTGCGCACCAGGTTCAACATGGCCAGTTCCAGCTGTGCGGCATCGAGCTTGGCCATGAGCGGCTGATCCGCAAGCTCGAGCGCCACCTGGACGTCGAGACCGGCCATCTGATCCAGGATGCCGTCGAAGTTGCGCAGCATCTCGTTGAGGTCGACCGACTGGTTGTCGTGGAACTGCCGTCGGGCAAAGGACAGCATCTGGTCGGTCAGCCGTGCAGCCCGCTTGGCACCCCAGGTCGCCCGCTCGAGCTGCTTTGAGCGCCGCGCGACATCCCCCTCCTTGTCGGCGCGTTCCAGGCTCGCCAGCACGATCGTCATCAGGTTGTTAAATTCGTGGGCAAGGCTGGAGGCGAGGCCGCCCAGGGTTTCCATGCGCTGTGACTGCTGCAGCACGAGCTCGGCCTCGCGTCTGCGCGTGACGTCGAGCTGGCTTGCGAAGCGGTAGACCAGCGCGCCCTGTGGATCCATGACCGGACTGATAAACAACGCGTTCCAGAACGGCGAGCCATCCTTTCGGTAGTTCAACAGCTCCTCATGAACATCCTCGCCTGCCGCCAAAGCGGCCCGGATCCTCGTGATTGTTTCTTTGTCGGTCTCGCTTCCCTGCAGGAAACGACAGTTCTGGCCCAGGATCTCGCTTTGGCTGTAGCCTGTCAGCTTTTCGAAGGCTTGATTGCAGAAAATAATGGGGTCGTCCGATCCATGTGGATCGGTGAGACACATCGGCATGCGACTCATCTGCACTGCGGCGAAGAAGATGTCGCGTCCGCCAGCACCCGAGCCAGCCGGGATGATGTTGCGGCCGCCTGAGGAATGATGGCCGGGTTCGGCGTAGGTCACGCCAGGCGCCTTGCCGCGCGCCTCCCTTTCGGCTCGGTCTTTGTCTGGCATCCTGTCCCCAATCGACTCCCGCGCTGTCGGTCAGATGGTTCAAGCCGGTCTGAAAATAAGGGGGGTGAAACGGATCGTCAGCCACAACGTATGGGCTATGGGCAATGGGCGCTGACCGGGAAGACGAGAGAGTGTGTGTTCTGCTGGTGGAGGATGAGCCACTCATCCGGGAAATCATGGCGGAAGGGCTGCTCGATGCCGGATTCGACGTGGTCGAGGCGCGGGACGGCGAGGCCGCGATCGAGCTGATCCGTCACCCCCCGCGGCCGTTCAGCGTCCTGGTCACGGATTTCCACATGCCCGGCCCCTATGATGGCGCGGCAGTGGCGTCGTGCATGCGACGGGCGGCTCCCGCCATGCCGGTGGTCATCGCCACCGGACGTCCCGAGGTGCTGCATCCGGATTGGCGCAAGAAGCTGGGCTATACTTTCTTGCGCAAGCCATACACGGCGACCGACCTGATCACCGTGCTCGGACAACTCCTGACCGGACGCTAGAGTGCGGTCTCAATAATTGCGGCAAGCACTCAAGACTTGGACGGAGCAATCGAGATCTAGCCGCCATCTAAAGCTGCGAGTAAAACCGGTTTAAAGGTGCTCGACAGTCGTCAGACTTGAGTGCCTTGCCGGCTTGATTCTGAGATTGAACCGCGGTCACGATTCTAATCACGGGAAAACCAAGCAATGAGCGACCAGCCAAGGCAATCCTACCGACATTTCGTGGACACGGCGCTGGCCCTGCCGTCGGAGCTGTATCAGCAGCCTTTGAAGCCAGACGCGCATTTCCTGCTCAAGATGAACGGCAACCGGGCAAACCTGCTTTGCCCGCGCTGCGGCAACAGCCATCTGCATCATCGGGGGGTTGCCGCGTATGACCGCGGCGAAGACTCCGAGACCGTGTTGAAGACGAGCGTGGAGGTAGGCAAGACCACGGTGCAGTTGGTGGCCCAGGCGGAGTCCGGCAATCCCAGCCCGAGGCGTGACGGGGTCGTGATCCAGTTCTGGTGCGAGGATTGCGGTGGCGGCGACGATGGCAGCAGCGTGATCGAACTCACCCTGGCGCAGCATACCGGCGAGACCGAGGTGGCCTGGCGCTTCACGCCGTTGTAATGCGGCACCGGCACGGGTTGATGGCGTCCGGGCGCGGCTAAGGCGGCTGGCGGGCAGGACACCTGCCGAGCAGCAGGCTGAGCCGCCAGCCGCATGCCTGCCTTGTGGGGGCGGAAGGGGCAGCCTGCTTCAGCATCTTTGTCTTGCCCTTGCGGCAATCGTCGCCCCCTGCGAGTGTCGCTCTCCCGCGTTGGTGCGGCTGTAACCATATGGGTGCGCTTGGAATGGCTTCGACGTATCTGATCACGGGCGGCGCGGGCTTTATCGGGCGTTACCTGTGTGAGGATCTCCTGGCGCACGGGCATGAGGTGCGGGTTCTGGACGGCCTCATCGAACAGGTGCACGAAGCCGGAGCGCCCCCGGTTCCGCCAGGAGTGGAGTTCTTCCACGGCGACATGCGCGACGCCGAGCTGTTGGACATGGCCCTTTCAGGCGTCGACGGGGTGTTCCACCTGGCAGCCGAGGTCGGCGTCGGCCAAAGCATGTACGAGATCGCCCGGTACGTCGGCGCCAACGATCTGGGCACGGCGGTGCTGCTGGAGCGACTGATCGCCCAGCCGGTGAAGCGCCTGGTGGTGGCCTCCTCCATGAGCGTCTACGGGGAGGGCCTGTATCGCCGGGCGGACGGGCGCGACGATGGCCACGTGCGGCGCGTGTTGAAGGAGGGTTCCGCGCAATGGGATCCGCTCGACGAGGACGGCGTGGCGCTGGTGCCGGTGCCGACCGGTGAAGACAAGCCGGTGGACCTCGCCTCGGTGTATGCCGTCACCAAGTTCGTCCAGGAACGCAACAGCCTGATCGTGAGCCGCGCTTATGGCATGGAGGCCGTAGCCTTGCGGCTGTTCAACGTGTTCGGCCCTGGCCAGGCCTTGTCGAACCCCTATACCGGCGTGCTGGCCAATTTCGGCGCGGGGGGGGGGGGCCACCCCCCCCCCGCGGGGGTGGGGGGGGGGGGGCCCGCGCCGGGTTTAGGGG
>CAXUNX010000004.1:16539-50929 GCA_964252545.1 uncultured Acetobacteraceae bacterium
GGGGGGGCATTTTGGGGGGGGGGGGTGGTCAAACCCCCCCCCGCCGCTGGTGTTCGAGGATGGCGAGCAGAAGCGTGATTTCGTGCATGTCCGGGACGTGGCGCGAGCGTTCCGGCTTGCGATGGAGCGTCCGGCAGCCTCCGGGCAGGTGATCAATGTCGGCAGCGGGCGGTGTTACACCATCAGACGCATCGCCGAGATGCTGGCCGAGGCCATGCAGGTCCCCGAGCTGGGACCGCAACTGCTCGGCAAGGCGCGGGCCGGCGATATCCGCCATTGCTTCGCCGACATCTCCAAGGCGCGCGCCCTGCTCGGCTTTTCGCCGGAGCACGTCCTCGAGGACACGATCGACGAGTCGGCCGCCTGGATACGCAGCTCCAAGGCGCCGGACCGCGGCGAGCACGCCCGGCGCCAACTCGAGGCCCGCGGATTGATGGCATGAAGCGGCTGCCCGGGCCGGAGTATCGCTTCGGCTTCGTTGAACGGTTTGCTCCTGAGGAGCGCGAGCACCTGACCCGGACGGTTGCCGCCATGCAGGCCGCCGGCGCCACGTGGCTGCGGCTGCCGGTGCTGGAAGCGGAGTACCGCGCGCGAGCGGACTGGCATGATTGGCTGCTGCCAACCCTGGGCGGCGGTTTTGAGCTGCTGCCCTCGATTGCCGCGGCAGAGGGCGGTATCATCGAGCCGCTGGTCTCGCGCCATGGCTCGCATTTCCGCATCCTGGAATGCACCCTGCCTCCGGGCCTGCCGCCATCGGATCGCGGCCGTGCCTCGTTGCTCGAGGCGGTGAGAGCGGGCGTCGCGTCAGCCAGGCGGCTCGGTTGCGAGATCGTGCTGGGCGGTGTTCCGCTGCTCGATGCCGGTTGGCTGGAACTGATCGGCGAGGCCGGCCTGTTCGACCAGATCAGGGCCGTCGGCGTGCGGTGGTATCCCGGAACCTGGGACGATCCGCGGCATGGCCGGCCTGACGATCTTCAGCCTTGGCGAGCCTTCCGCACGGCGCTCGAGCGCTACAACCGCGGAGCGGAGATCTGGCTGACCGAGACCGGCTATTCGACCTGGCGGCACGACGAAGCAGCACAGGCGGCGCGGTTCCGGGCCGCACTGGAAGCGCCCGCATCGCGGATGTACTGGTCGGTCTGGCGGGACGTGGCTCCGGCATCGCGCGGCGAGGGGGTCGTCGACCCGCGTGCCTTCCATCTTGGCGTCAGCGACTGGCAGGGACGGCCAAAGCTGCTGCGCCGTCTGCTGGAGTCCGGCAACCTGCCGACCGCCGGCTCGGAGCAGCCCTTGGCAAGGCCCGCCATACGCCTGGGGGCCGAGCCGGCCGTGGTGTTCGGCGGCGCCGGCTTCATCGGCAGCAACCTTGCCGATGCCCTGCTCAGCGACGGCCGGGAGGTCGTGCTGTTCGACAACCTGAGCCGGCCGGGGGTGGAGCGCAATCTCGCCTGGCTCGCCGAACGGCACGGCAAGCGCCTGCATCCGATCCTGGCGGACATTCGCGATCCCGAAGCGGTCGGCGAGGCGGTGCGGGGCGCTGGTGCCGTGTTCCATCTCGCAGCACAGGTCGCGGTCACATCCAGCCTGCTCGACCCGCGGCATGATTTCGCGGTCAACGCCGTGGGAACGTTGAACGTCCTGGAAGCGGTCCGGCTGCACGCGGCTGCGGCGCCGGTGGTGTTTGCCAGCACGAACAAGGTGTATGGAGCGCTGGCCGACGTGCCGGTGGTGGATGCCGCAGACAGCACGCTGCCGCAGGATGAGGGGCTGCGGGCGTATGGCATCGGCGAGCAGCGCCCGCTTGATTTCTGCACGCCGTATGGTTGTTCCAAGGGTGTGGCCGATCAGTACGTGCTCGACTACGCGCATTCGTTCCGGCTGCGTACGGCTGTGCTGCGCATGAGCTGCATCTACGGACCAAGGCAGTTTGGCAACGAAGATCAGGGATGGATCGCGCACTTCCTGATCCGCGCGCTTCGCAACCAGCCGATCACCCTGTTCGGCAACGGCAAGCAGGTGCGCGACGTGCTGCATGTCGTGGATGCGGTGCGCGCCTATCGGGGAGTGTTGGATCATATCGACCGGCTGAGCGGACGCGCGTTCAACCTCGGCGGCGGACCCGGCAACGCCGTCAGCCTGCAGGTTGTGCTGGCGGAGATCGGGTCGCTGCTGGGCCGTCCGGTCGAGGTGCGCCACGAGGGATGGCGTTCCGGGGACCAGCCCTATTTCGTGGCCGACACGCGCTCCTTGCATGAGGCGATCGGCTGGAGCCCGCAGATCGGCTGGCGTGAGGGCTTGCGCCATCTGGCCGATTGGCTGCATGGCGACCTTGGATGCTCCGAAACGCTTGAAGCCGTTTCCGGAAGGAGGCGCCTCGCATGAGGGTGGCGCTGGTTAACCCGCCATGGAGCTTCGAGCGCAGCATCTATTTCGGCTGCCGGGAGCCGCATCTGCCGCTCGAACTCGGCTACGCGCAGGCCCGGTTGCGCGCCTGCGGTCACGAGACGCTGATGCTGGATGGCCACCTGTTCGGCTTGGACAACGAGAGTCTGTGCGCGCAGATCGAGCGCTTCGCACCGGACATGACCGTGGTGACCACGGCGCCTACCTATCTGTTCTGGCGGTGTGCGCCGCCAGAGCTGCGCGTGCCGGCGGGGTTCCTGCGCACGCTCGGACGCCGTGGCGGCCGCACCGTGGCGATCGGCCCGCATGGCTCGGTCACTCCCGCCACCACGCTGCGCAAGCTGGCGGTTGACGTGGTGGTGCGCGGCGAAAGCGAGGAGGTGATCGCAGCCCTGGCGGCCACCCCGGACTGGTCGCGCGTGGGTGCCGTCGCCTTCTATGAGCAGGACTCGCTTTGCGTCACCGGGACGCCGGCGGCGGCGCGCTTCGTCGACCTGCCCGCGCTGCACTGGCCGGACGAGTGGATCCGCCGGCGCCGGCACCACCATCACCGTTTCGAATGCACGGATGGCTCCAGCACCGAGCCGCAGGGGTTCGGCGCCGAGGTGGAGGCGTCCCGCGGCTGTCCCTATCATTGCAGCTTCTGCGCAAAGATCGACTTCCGCGACCAGTACCGCAGGCGCGACCCGGCCCTGCTGCTGGACGAGATCGACGGGCTGATCGCACAGGGTGTCGGCTACATCTACTTCATCGACGAGATTTTCCTGCCGCAAAGGCCGTTGCTGGAGGCGCTGGCCGGACGTGCCGTGCAGTTCGGCATACAGACCCGGATCGACCTGTGGAAGCCCGACCTGCTGGAACTGCTTGGCGCTGCGGGCTGCGTTTCGGTTGAGGCCGGGATCGAGAGTTTGACCGCGGAAGGGCGCGATGCGCTGGCCAAGCGATGCCGTCTCCAGACCGAGGATCTCGCAGCCTTGCTGATCAAGGCGCGGCGTCATGTGCCGTTTGTGCAGGCCAACCTGATCGGGATGGAGCAGGACGATCCCGATCTAATCGCCTATTGGCGCGACCGGCTGATGCAGGGGGGCGTATGGGCGAACGAGCCGGTGCCGCTCTATCCCTACCCAAGCTCACCGAGCTACCGGGCGCTCTGGGGAGAGCCGGATGATCTGGCCTGGGAGCGTGCCCACGCGCATTACCTGGACGCGTTCACCAGCTTCAGCGACATCCAGGAGGAACGTCCGGTGCCGTTGCGAAACCTCGAAGCGGGGTGTTGCACGGCGTAATGAGTGGCCCGCTTCGTATTCTGATCACCGTGGATGCGGTTGGCGGTGTCTGGCGTTATGCGGCCGATCTGGCGCAAGGGCTGACCCGGCGCGGTGCTGCATGCCTGCTCGTGGGGATGGGGCCGCGCGGCGATGCCGGCTCGCCGCCTGGTTCGCCGGATCTGGTCTGGATCGATCAACCGCTCGACTGGCTGGTCGAGGATGAGGCGGCACTGGACAACATCCCCAGCACGCTCTCGGCGCTGGCGCGCGAGTGGCGCGCGGACCTGCTGCACCTGAACCTGCCGTCGCAGGCGGTCGGGCTGCCGGAGGATCTGCCGGTGCTGGTGGCGTCGCATTCCTGCGTGCCCAGCTGGTGGGAGGCGGTCCGCGGCACCGCGCTGCCTCCAGCCTGGCAATGGCAGCACCGACGCAACCGGAGGGGGCTTGACCGCGCGGCCGGGGTGCTGGTGCCGAGCGCCAGTCACGCGGCGGCGCTGGAACGGATCTACGGGCCGATGCAGAACCTTCACGTGGTGCACAACGCGACCACGAGCGCAGGGTCCGACACGGAGAAGCAGCCCTTCGTGCTGGCGGCTGGCAGGTGGTGGGACGAGGGCAAGAACGCGGCGGCACTCGACCAGGCGGCGCGATGCTGCGCCTGGCCGGTGGTGATGGCGGGATCCCTCGCGGCACCGGACGGCCAGGTGGTCGAGCTTCGGCACGCGCATGCGCCGGGCGCGGTTCCCAGCGAGACGCTGCAGGCGATGATGCGTGACGCCGCGATCTTTGTGGCACCCTCCCGCTACGAGCCGTTCGGGCTTGCCGTGCTCGAGGCTGCGACCTGCCGCGCGGCGCTTGTGCTGTCGGACATCCCGACCTTCCGGGAGATCTGGGAGGGTGCTGCGATCTTCGTGCCGGCCAACGAGGCGGATGGGTTCGCAGCGGCGATCAACAGGCTGGCGACCGACGCACCGATGCGCCGGACGCTTGGCCGCAAGGCGGCGCGGATCGCCGCGACACTGAGTCCGGCGCGGCAGCTCGATGGGGTGATGGCCGCCTACGCGGAAGTGCTGAAGCAGTGCCGGCCATGCATCCCGGAGCGTATCTGAGTGCGCTTCGTGCTTTATACCCATTCCTTGCAGTCCGACTGGAACCACGGCAACGCGCACTTCCTGCGCGGCGTGCTGCGCGAATTGCAGGCGCGCGGGCACCAGACGCTGGCGCTGGAGCCGGAACAGAGCTGGAGCCGGGCCAATCTGCTGCGCGAGCAGGGTGATGCGGCGCTGGCCCGGTTCCGCACGGATTTTCCGGAGCTGACGACGCAGAGCTATGCGGCAGAGTTCGACCATGCCGAGGCGCTCTCGGGGGCCGATGTGGTGATCGTGCATGAATGGACCGACCCTGGCCTGGTGGCAGCCCTCGGCAGGCTTCGACGGCAGGGAGGCTCCTATGCCCTGCTGTTCCACGACACCCATCACCGCGGCGTCTCCGACGAGCGGGCGATCGGGGATCTGGCGCTCGAAGCGTATGATGCCGTGCTGGCGTTCGGCGAAACGCTGCGGCAACGTTATCTCAGCGCCGGCTGGGGACGGCGGGTCTTCACTTGGCACGAGGCAGCGGATACGCGCCTGTTCCAGCCGAGCGGCCCTACGGAAAAGCAGGCGGATCTGATCTGGATCGGCAACTGGGGAGACGGCGAGCGCGAGCGTGAGCTGGAGGCCTTCCTTGTTGAGCCCGTGCGGCGGCTCGGGCTTTCCGGCGTGGTGCATGGCGTCCGCTATCCGCAGGCCGCGCTTGACTCGCTGCGCGCAGCCCGGCTGCGCTACGGCGGCTGGATCGCCAATGCGCAGGCGCCGGCGGCGTTCGCGCGCCACCGCATGACGGTGCATGTGCCGCGCCGACCCTACGTGCAGGCGCTGCCGGGCATTCCCACCATCCGCATGTTCGAGGCGCTGGCCTGCGGCATCCCGCTGGTCAGCGCACCATGGCACGACGTGGAGGGTTTGTTCCGGCCAGGGACGGACTTCCTGATGGCGCACGACACCGATTCGATGACGGCGCAGCTCCGGGCCCTCAGCTCCGATGGCGCGTTCGCCGCGGAGGTCGCGCGCAACGGTCTGGAGACCATACGGGCGAGACATAGCTGCGCGCACCGGGTGGATGAGCTGATGACGATCCTGGCAGCGTGCGGCATCGGGCAGCCGGGGGCATGAAGATCGCGCTGTTCGGATCAAGCCTGCTTTCGAGCTACTGGAACGGCGCTGCGACCTATTACCGTGGCATCCTGCGCGCCCTGGCCGCGCACAGGCACGAGATCGTGTTCTTTGAGCCCGACGCGTTTGACCGTCAGAGCCACCGTGACATCGCGCCGCCCGACTGGTGCCGGGTGGTCGTTTATCCGGCGAACCCAGGAGGCGTTCGCGGTGCGCTGGCGGAAGCGGCCGCCGCCGACGTGGTGATCAAGGCGAGCGGCGTCGGCTATGCCGATGACGATCTGCTCCGGGGCATCATGGTCGCGGGCCGGGCGGATGCCACGCGCGTCTTCTGGGACGTCGATGCTCCGGCGACCCTGGCCGAGATCAGTTCCCACCCGGAGCATCTGCTGCGGCAGGTGCTGCCCGGTCTTGATCTGGTGCTGACGTATGGAGGGGGCGCCCCGGTGATCGGGGCTTACCGCGCGCTTGGTGCGAGGCGATGCGTTCCGATCTACAACGCGCTCGACCCAGAGACGCATTTTCCGGTGCCGCCGGTGGCGCGCTTTGCCTCGGATCTGACGTTCCTGGGCAACCGGCTTCCCGACCGCGAAGCGCGGGTCGAGGCGTTCTTTGTTGCCCCTGCGGCGGCGTTGCCGCAGGCCCGCTTCCTGCTCGGCGGTTCCGGCTGGGAGGACAAGCCGCTTCCATCCAATGTCGGACGACTCGGGCACGTCGCGACGGGCGCGCACAACGCGCTCAACTGCAGTGCCCGGATCGTGCTGAACATCAGCCGCGACAGCATGGCGGCAACCGGCTTCTCCCCGGCAACCCGGCTGTTCGAGGTGGCCGGCGCCGGGGCCTGCCTGATGACCGACGCCTGGGACGGGCTTGAGCTGTTCTTGTTGCCCGGCCGGGAGGTGCTCGCCGTGCGCGACGCAGCCGACGTGGTGGAGGCGGTGCGAAGCCTGAGCAGCGTGCAGGCGGCCCAGTTGGGCGAGGCGGCCCGCAGGCGCATCCTGGCCGAGCATACCTATGATCGCCGCGCGACCGAGCTCGACGCGGTGCTGTGCGCGGTGCGGGCAGGCCGGTGAGCAACGGTCCGCTCGACCTGGTTGTGCTTGGTCTGTCGCTGAGCTCGTCCTGGGGCAACGGTCACGCCACCACTTGGCGGGCGCTGCTGCGCGGCCTGGCCGCACGAGGTCACCGGGTGCTGTTCCTGGAACGCGACGTGCCCTGGTACGCCGAGCATCGCGACCTGCCTGATCCCGATTTCTGCGAGCTCGCCTTTTATCCCGACATGGCGGCACTTCGCACCCGGTTCGGCGACCGGATCCGGGGTGCGGACGCGGTTCTGGTCGGCTCCTACGTGCCAGACGGCATCGCCGTGCTTGATCTGGTGCTGTCGGAGGCTGCCGGGGTGCGGGCGTTCTATGACATCGACACCCCCGTGACGCTGGCGGCACTCGCGCGCGGCGACTGCAGCTATCTCGCGGCCGAACAGATCGCGCGGCTTGATCTCAGCCTGTCCTTCACCGGCGGCCCGACCCTGCGGCATCTCGCGGAACGCTACGGCGCACGCAACCCGCACGCGTTCTATTGCGCCGTGGACGAGACGCGCTACCAGCCCGGGCCGCAGCCGATCCGGTGGGATCTCGGCTATCTCGGCACATACAGCCCCGATCGCCAGCCGACGCTCGATCGCCTGCTGCTGGAGCCGGCGCGGCGTCTGCCTGAGCGACGGTTCGTGGTCGCCGGACCGCAGTACCCGTCCAGCATCGTCTGGCCCGCAAACGTCGAGCGGATCGAGCATCTCCCGCCTTCCGACCATGCCGCCTTCTACGCCTCGCAGCGTTTCACCTTGAACGTGACACGTGCCGACATGGTCGCCGCCGGATGGTCGCCCAGCGTCCGGCTGTTCGAGGCCGCTGCCTGCGCCACCCCGATCATCAGTGATCGCTGGAACGGGCTGGCCGAGCTGCTGCCGGAGGGTGAGGCCGTGCTGATCGCGGACAACAGCGAGGCGGTGACGCGTGCGCTTGCTTCGATGGATGAGCCGAGGCTGCGGCAGGTCGCGGCCAGGGCGCGGGAGATCGTGCTGGCAGCCCACACCGGAACCGCCCGGGCAAAGGAGCTCGAAGCGCTCCTGGCTCGGGCGAGCAGATCCTAGCGAGCCTGGTGCGCGCGGCTACCGGTGCGGCGGCTGCGGCAAGGCGAAGGCGAGCAGGTCGCGCCGGTAGGTCTCGATCAGGGCCGAGAAGGGGAGCCGGTCGGCACCGCGGATGAGGATCGCGCGATTGCGGAACAGCGGCTCGGGCATCTGCAGCGTTCCGCTGCCTTGGGTTACCGCCTGCGGCCAGTTGCTTGGCAGGGGAGACCAAAGCAGATCGCTGGACAAGGTGCGGCGTTCGAAGGACAGCGGCGCCACCACCTTGCCGAACGGGGTGTCGCTGCTGTCCAGCCGGCGGTTCATCTCGGGGGTGAGGCGCGCAGGCAGGTACCAGTTCTGCGCGTCCGAAAGCACGTGCGATCCGCACATCAGCAGGACATGGCGGTAGCGCACCGGTTCGGATGATGCGATCCGCAAGCTGGCGCGTAGGGTATCCGGCAGCGGCACCGGCGCGTCGTGGCTCGGCACGGCGCGAACCACCGGAACCGGCGCCAGGCCGTGCACCGAGCACCAATGCTCCAGGGTCGCGGTGGCGCTAGGTTCGGTCAGCAAGGCGACCCGGAGTTGGTCGATCAGCGCCAGCGCCGAAGTGCGCGCAAGCAGGCTGTCTGGCCAATCCGGCCCTGCAGCCCGGACCGGATGCCAGATCAGCGAAGCAGGCACGAGGATACAGCAACCGGCGCGCGCCCCGATCGAGATCCTGCTGCCCACGCGCTGCTGTCCATTCTAGGATGTGGACCGGATCACACTCTTGATCGGGCCGCGCGGCCGGCCGGAGGCCAAGCCGATCTCGCGGTCCTGCGCCTCGATGATCGCCTTTGCGGGCGCATCACCGTCCAGTCCGATCAGTTCGGCTGCCGGCACGCGTCGGTTCGAGCTTTTCGAGCCGTCCTCGTACAGGATGTCGAAGGTGACAAAGCTGCTGAGGATGCGTTTCTTTGGGGGCATGATGATGAAACTCCCGAACCGCGCAAAGCCGACATGACCGAGGCAAACGCGGTCACGTCGCGGACGCGGATCTCAACCAGGGCGTTGAGCGTCAGCGGAAAAGGCGTTCGGAGGCGGATGCATGGCTGACAACCAGGCCGCTTTCGGAGACCACTCGCTCCTGACCGCCGCGGACGTGCTTCACTCGATATTCTCGGTCGGTCGAATCGTTGGGGAGGAGCCGAACGATGGTATAGGGACCCACATCGACCTGGTAGGTCGAGCGGCGGATTTCTACGGTGTCGCCGATGGCGTAGCGATGACCTGCCATTTCAGGATCCTTGAAACTGCAGGCCGTCGCCGCGGCAGACCAGCCGGGCAGCGGATCTGCCGTGCACCCTCACTCCGCCTTGAGATTGACGGCAGAGACCTTGCCGCGCTGGCCGTTCTCCAACTCGAAGGCGAGCTTCTGGCCCTCGTTGAGATTGCTCATGCCGGCACGCTCGACTGCGGAGATGTGCACGAACACGTCGCTCGAACCATCCGTGGGCTGAATGAAGCCAAAACCCTTGGTCGGGTTGAACCATTTGACGGTGCCGCTTGGCATATCCGTTCTCCTGAACTCGGAGGCCACCAGAAAGACGACCCATCTGCTCGAACGCAACGAAAGGCCGACTTTGGGACGGACTGGCTGACGGAACGAAACACCGAGCCGTTTATATGGGGCCGTGCGACCGGTTTGACCAGCCCCCATGATGCGCGATCGATCGATGTGCGCTTCGAGAGCGGCATCTGCCGGCAGCGGGATGCCGCCCCATGCGCCGGCCGACCTGCGGCCTCCCTGGTCGGCGCGACCGGCCAGGTGCGATCCCGGCGGGGCGGACACGTCGCGCATGGCTCTGCTATAGCCTGTTCCAGAAATTGAGAGGAACGCCTGATGGCTCGGGTGACCTGCCAGGAATGCCACCTGCGGTTTGACGCAGCACTCGGAGACTGCCCGAATTGCGGTGCTACCCCGATGCCTTTGTGGCGGCGGATGGCGCGATGGCGGTGGCCGCTGCCGCTTGCGATCGGGTTGCTGCTGCAGGTGCTGTCGGGACATGTCGGACTGACCGACCACCCGGTTGCCACGCCCCAGTCCGGAACCTTGACGCTCAGCCGCTTCATCGCCGGCCTGTTGTTTTTCACGGTGCTGGCCACCTTGCTGCTCTACGCCCTGTATCGTGCGCGGGTCGCGTGGCGAGGCTCGCGCAAGCGACGCAGGCGCCGTCTGGCCAGGCGGCAAGCCCGCTGAAACGCCGACGGCGACGGGCTCGGGTGATGAAAGGCTGCTTTACCAGCGGACCCGGCCCGTGCTAATTTGATGCGATACTAAAACAAGAGTATCGACACCCCCAAGGGCCATTCCGGCGTTGCGGGGGTTGTCGCGTGGCCGCCGGGCTTCCGTGCGATCGGCCGCGTTCCAGGGCGGCTTCCGGTCTTTTGGCATCGCCTGGCGATGACCGAGGCTCGGCCGCCGCTCGAAGCAACAGGCTGATCATGATGCATCACATCATGCTCTAGCTCGCTCCACCCGTTCATGACAATCCGGAGAGAAAACTCGATGTGGAAACCACAGCCGCGTTCGGCTGCCCGCGTGCTTGCGCTCGCCCCGGTGTTCGCGGCGTTCCTGCTGCTGGTTGAGGCGCCTGCGCAGGCGCAGCCGGTATTTGCGAAAAGCGGCAGCGGCACGTTCACCAACATCAACACGCCCCTGCTGGTGAATGACGCGACCGGGATCTTCCAGACCCAGGGAAGCGTGCTGTGCCAGGCTCCCGAAACCGGCCAGCTGACCAGCCCGTCCGGCGTGTGCATGCAGTATACTCCAAACATCCCGACGCTTGGCGGCGCTGCTGCGATCTTCGGCCTGAAAGGAGCCGTCGCGGATTATGTCAGTCCTCCCCTGACCACCGTCGGCGACACGCCGGTCGGCAGCACCACGATCACCGTGCAGAACAACCTCGCCACCCGCAACGTCAGCCAAACAACGGCAACGAACGGAGTCTCGACCCTGAGCAGCTTGACCACGTCGGTGGCCGGCGTGGTTCCCAGCGGGGAGACCATTGTTTCCAGCACCACCGGCGCGCAGAACACGGTGCTGCAATTGTCCAGCCCGACGCTTGCCGACCTGCCGCCCGCCTCCACGGTGAGCTTCACCACCAACACCGGCGCGCAGCAATTCACCACCCTTGCGGCCTCCGCCGATCTCACCGCGCATCAGGCTCCAGGCTCCGGCGGGCAGGCCTGGGCCGCCAATTTCGTCACCCAGGCGGAAGCAGGATCGAGCGGACTGATTCACGGCATCGAGGTCGATGTGGCCAATTTCTCCTCCTATGTCGGCGGCTTCGGCGTCTGGCTCGGCAACAACGGCAGCCAGAACATGAATGTCGGCGTTTATGTCGGCCCCGGGGTCAACAACAAGGGCTGGCTGTATGGCTACCAGAGCGTCAGCGCCGTGAACGCCGATGTGTTGTCGACTTCCTCGGCAAACGTCTTCTCGGCCGATCAGGGCAGCCATAGCGTCGGAAGCTACTATCAGGGCGCCTACAGCACCGCCATCCTGCAGGCGGTGAACCCGAAGGGCGCCACCGTCAGCACCAAGGCATTGTTCACCATCACGCCGCAAGGCGGCGTCGTCGACAGCTCGCCGGTCGCCGTGGGGGCAACCAGCGGCAGCACGCAGAGCGGGGCGTCGGGAAGCACCGGAATAATCCTGGTGTGCAGCGGAACGCTCGCCTCGCTCTCCGTGGCGCTGCCTTCCAACGCCAGCGCTCTGCCAAAGCAGACCTTCCACATCGCCTCGGAGTGCAACATCACCTCGCTCACGGTCACGACGCAACCGCCGGGTGGCACCGTCCTGGGGGCCGCGACTTCCATTACGCCATCGACTCCAATGACCTTCATGTACGACAATGACCGGCTGACCTGGCTGCGCTGGTGAGCAAGGGGCTGCCGTCGGTTGCGCGACGGTAGCCCACCGCCCTGGTCTCCCGTATGGTGGGGATGAGCGGCGAGACGGCAGGACGGAGCTCAAGTTGGTTGCCTACAAGCATCTGGTTCCGGATCCTGTTTTCGAGTGCGATCGACTGCTTTATGTGCGCGTCTCGGGCCGGCGGGCCGTGGTTCTGAGGCATTTCGACGGCACGCCGGTACGCGGCTTCCACGGCAGCTGGGAGCCGGTGTTTCTTTATACCGGCCTGGGCTGCATGTATTTCCTTGCTCTTGAGCAGCATGGCACGCAGGCCTGCTGGATCCTGGCGCCGGACGGCAGGCGGCTCGGCGACAAGCTGGCCGATCTGGCGCCGGAGCAGCGCGCCCGGCTGCAGGAAGCGGCTGCATCACACGGGTTGGGCGGCCTGGACGGGCTGATCGGGGACGGCATACAGCTCATCGAGCCGAGGCTGCTGCGCGAGGTGCTGGCGCTCGCGGGCAGCCTCGGCGCGCCGGACGCGAACTCGGCCTCTGCTGCAAGCGGAACTCCGACGCGGCTCGGGCTTGGCATGCTGGGTGCGCCTCACGGCCTGGTGACGCATCTGCCCAGCGCCGCGGGTGACCCGCTGCTGCAGTTGGGGGAGGGTTGGGCCAGCGTGGACGGCGCGGTCGGCCGCGCCACCGGTGCCCTGAGCGTCGCTGCCACTCCCGTCATGCCGGAGGCCTCGCGCTTTCTGCTCACCATGACGTTGATGCCCGCCGTGCCGGAGCCTGCGGAAATCGAGATCCTGGTGGATGATTGCAGCGTCGGCATGCTGATGCTGGATCCGCACTGGCAGGCCGAGGGCGCGGATGTGGCGTTCTGGCTGCCACCCGAGCGCGTCGGCGGCAGGCCGTTCAAGCTCGGCTTCCGGCATACACAGGATTTCGTGCTCGCGGCGTTGCGGCTCGAGCATGGCCGCGCGCTTGCCGAGCCTGTAACGGAACCGCGCGAGATGATGCTGCGGTTCGAGAATATCGGAGACAATTGCGAATTCGGTCTGGTGCAGCGCCATTACGGAGCCGAGCCGGTTGGCCTGCTGCGCTTCGCAGGATTGCGCAACCCGCGACGGCTGATCCGGTTTCTTGAAGACGATTTCGGAAGTTTCGGGGAGCCGGGCTCGCTGGGCGTGTCGATCATCGGAGGCGAGTACTGGATCATCGACCATGTGTACGGCCTCGCTTATCATACGTTCCGTTACCAGCACGAGGTAGCCGCCGATGTGGTCATCCGCGAGAACGAGACCAAGGCAGCCTATCTCAGGCGCAAGTTCCGCGAGGATCTCGAGGATGGCGAGAAGATCCTGGTGTATAAGCGCGTGGTGACCCAGGATCTGCACGAGATGCTGGCGCTGCAGTCGGCATTGAACCGGTTCGGCACGGCCAACCGGCTGTTCTGGGTGACCGAGGCGGATGGGCGCCACGTGCCCGGCGAGGTCGAATGGGTCGGCAACCGGCTGCTCAAGGGCTATCTTGGCCGGATCTCGCTCAACGACGCGAACGACTTCAATGCCGAAACCTGGTTAAACCTCTGCCGCAACGCGCTTGCGGCGTTTGCGGCGCTGGAATCCAGCTAGGCGCCGACTTGGGGAGGCCTGCCGGGCGAACGCGGTTGCCTGCTTGAGGGTCCAGGCTCTCGTTTGCCGGCGGCGTTTTTTGCCTTAGCTTGGCTGCTGGACTGCTCCCGGATGCGCTGTCATGAGCCTCGAACCTGACCTGGTGGTGGATCGGCTACGCTTGAAACGCAGGCTGACCCTCTGGCGCGTGCTGGCGTTGCTGGCGTTCGTTGTGGCACTGCTGGCGATCAGCGGCCCACGCTTTGCCGCATCAGGCGGCCCGCACCTCGCACGCTTGAAGGTCGACGGGCTGATTACCAACGACCAGGAGCGGCTTGACCTGATCGAGGCCGCCCGGAAGGATCCGCTGGTTATCGGTATGATCCTCTCGGTAGACAGTCCGGGTGGCTCGGTTGCGGGCGGTGAAGCCCTGCACGACGCGATCGGCCGGTTTGCCGCCCAGAAGCCGGTGGTGACAGTGATGCAAGGCGTCGCCGCTTCGGCAGGCTACATGATCGCCACCCCGACCGCACGGATCTTCGCCTCCAACGCCACCCTGACCGGCTCGATCGGCGTGATCCTGCAGTCGCCGGACCTGTCTGGATTGCTCGGCAAGGTTGGCGTGGGTGTCGACGAGCTTGTTTCCGGGCCATTGAAAGGTCAGCCGAGCGTGGTCAAGCCGCTCTCGCCGGAAGGCCGGGCGATGCTGCAGGGCGTGGTGATGGACCTGTACGGGCAATTCGTGGACATGGTCGCAAGCGGCCGTCACATGGACCGGAGCCGCGTGCAGAGCCTGGCCGACGGGCGTCCTTATACTGGCCATCAGGCGATCGGACTCGGACTGATCGATCAGATCGGCACCGAGCAGGATGCCCAGGCCTGGCTCGCCCGGGTCAGGCACGTTCCGGCTGCGACACCGGTGTGTGATCTCAAGGCCCTGAGGCCGGGATCGTGGTGGCGCCGTCAGATGAGCGGCGCGCTGAGCGGCGTCGGCCTCGCCGCCCTCAACTGGCTCGTTACTTCAACGTCAGCGAAAACCTTTATTCCGCAAGGGCTTGTGCTTGACGAGCCGCTGGCGCTCTGGCAGCCTTGATCTCCTGTTCGGGGGGACAGGATGACCAAGTCGGAGTTGATCGCTGAGCTCGCTTCGGCCAATCCGCACCTGTTGAGCCGTGACATCGAACTGATCGTCGCAACCGTGTTCAATGAGATCACGGCCGCGCTATCGCGTGGCGCCCGGGTTGAGTTGAGAGGCTTCGGGGCCTTCACCGTCAAACAGCGTGATGCACGCACCGGACGCAATCCACGTACCGGCGAAGCCGTTGCCGTCGACCAGAAGATGGTGCCGTTCTTCAAGGCCGGGAAGGAGCTGCGCGAGCGCATCAACCAGCGTGGTTCAAGCCGTCGCGGCTAGAAGCTGCCTCGTTGAGGGCTAGAGCCCTCCAAGGTCCTCCAGAGCCATCAGACGCGTCTTTCCCGTTCTTGTTTTGTTCTAGAAAATAGGCTAGGGAGCTTGTGCTGACAGGGAGGGGGCACGCATGCGCGCAACGGGCCGAACCAGCCGCATCTGGCTGGCCTTGGTGTTTTGCCTCGGCTTGTGGTCTCCTGGGCAGGCCACGGCCCGGCAATGGCTGTTTCGCTGCGCCACCTCGCCGCTGATCGCAGCCCAGTCTGGTCAGCGCGCCTTGGCACCGGGCCACCCCTATGCGCCGCTGCGCAGTGCGATGTTCTTCTCGCAACCCGATTCGGCTTGTCACTGGAAGTCGCCGCGCCAGCATCGTGGCTGAACGGCTGGCCTTGCGGGATTGCCGCGATTTCCCGCACAACAGCCGCCCCACGATAGTGCAGAGATGCAGCATGTTCAAACGAGCAGACAGCACCGTTCCGGCGAAAGCGGCAGAGCCGGCGGCGCGTTCGGCGACCTCGGCCAAGCAGCCCGCGGGAAAGGCTGCGTATGAGGCACGCCGCGCGGCGAAAGCCGGGGTGAGCCTGGAGCGCTGGATGGCGGACAAGCAGAAGCGAGCTGCTGCAGAGGCGGAAGCGGCGCGACGCTCGCGCCTCAAGGAAACGCCGCGCAAGCCTGGCTTGCTGAGGCGGCTGCTTGATCGGGCGCACAAGCCGCTTTGACGTCCAAGCCCTGCAGCCGGCGACCTCTAGAACATTGGAATCAGAGCAACTCTATCCGAACAAACAACTGCGTTTAATCGGATGCTGCTCTAGAACCGGCGGATTCCTGGCTGCGGCGGTTTGGAGGATCGGCACCCGGGACTCGGATTTGGTGCCATGAGCGCCGCGAGCTCCTATAGTGCAACGATCGGATAAACAGCGAGGCGGCCGTGCAGGATCTGGACAACAAGGGCACTGCAGCAATCTCCTCAGAAAGCCGGGCCGTGACCATCGTGCCGGTTATCCTCTCGGGTGGTTCCGGCAGCCGGCTCTGGCCGGTTTCGCGCGCCAGCTTCCCCAAGCAGCTCTGGCCATTGATCTCGGACCGTAGCCTGCTGCAGGAAACCGTGCTGCGCGCAGTGGGAGACGGTTTCGCGCCGCCGCTCATCGTCTGCAATCACGAGCATCGCTTCCTGATCGCCGAGCAGATGCGCGAGATCGGCATCGAGGGCGCACGCATCGTGCTGGAGCCGGCCGGCCGCAATTCGGCGCCTGCGCTTGCCGCCGCGGCATTGCTGGTGGCGGAGCAGGATCCGCAATCCGTGCTGTGGATGATGGCGGCCGATGCCGCGATCACCAGGCCCGAGGCGCTGGCGCAGGCGGTGGCGTCCGCCGTCACTGCTGCCATCGGCGGCCGGCTGGTGACATTCGGCATGAAGCCGGTCCGGCCGGAGACCGGGTATGGCTATATCGAGGCGGGGGCGCCCCTGCCCGGACTGGACGGCGTGCGGGCGCTGACCGCCTTTGTCGAGAAGCCGGACCTCGGCCGGGCTGTTGAGCTGGTGGCTTCCGGGCGGCATCTGTGGAACTCGGGCATGTATGTGTTCACCGCCGAGACCCTGTTGGAGGAGATGCAGCTTTATGCTCCGGCGGTGCTGGCCGCAGCCAGGCGCGCGGTCGAGGCGCGCACCAGCGACCTGCACTTCATCCGCCTGGATGCGGCCGCCTTCATGCAGGCGCCGGACATCAGCATCGATTATGCGGTGGCCGAGCATACGCATCGCGCGGCAGTCGTGCCTGCCGATCTCGGCTGGTCGGATGTCGGAAGCTGGGACGCGTTGTGGGACATCAGCGCCAAGGATGACAGCGGCAACGTCGCGATCGGCGACGTTTTCCTGGAGCATACCCGCAACTGCTACGTGCGCAGCGACGGCATCGTCACTGCGGTCACCGGCCTGCAGGACGCCATCGTCGTGGTGACGGAGGATGCCGTCATGGTCACGCATCGCGAGCGTGCCCAGGACGTCAAGAAGGTCGTGGAGCGCCTGCGGGGGCATGGCCGGCACGAGGCGGTGGCGCATAACCGTGTCTACCGGCCCTGGGGCTTCCAGGAGTCGCTCATCCAGGGCGACCGCTTTAAGGTGAACCGGGTGCTGATCTCGCCAGGCGGCAAGCTGTCGCTGCAGAAGCACTATCATCGGGCGGAGCACTGGGTGGTGGTTGCAGGCGTGGCCCTGGTGGCGCGGGACGGGGAGGAGATGCTGGTGCGGGAAAACGAGAGCATCTACCTGCCGCTGGGCTGCGAGCACCGCGTCTGCAATCCCGGGCGTATTCCGCTCACCCTGATCGAGGTGCAGTCGGGGCCCTACCTCGAGGAGGATGACGTGGTCCGGATCGCGGATGAATACGGGCGGGTCTAGCTCCGCGCGGCCATCTCGGCGAGCAGGAAGTCACGAAACACCGCCACCCGCTTTGAGGTGCGCAGCTCCTCAGGGTAGACGAAATACGCCTCGATCACCGGGACTTTCACCTGCGGCAGGATCTTCTTCAGGTTTGGTCTCTCATTGACGATGTAGTGTGGCAGCGAGCCGACCCCGAGACCGGCCTCGATCGCGTTCGCCATCGCCGCCAGATTGTTCACCTCGAGCGCCGGGATCCGCCTCTGGCCGTTAGGCTTACCGGCAGCGGCAAGCCAGTCGAGGTCCGGCGAGGGCGGATGGTAGGAGCCAAACAGCACCAGCTTGTGGGCATCGAGCTCATCAAGGCTGCCCGGACTGCCATGGGCCTCGAGATAGGCCACCGAAGCACAGACCGGCATGTGGATGTCGGCGAGATGACGCTGCACCAGATCAGGCTGCCGAGGCGGATGCATCCGGATCGCCACGTCGGCCTCGCGCATCCCCAGGTCGAGGTCGCCATCCTCCAGGATCAGGGTGATGGTGATGTCGGGATGCGCATGGAGGAAGCCGGGAAGCCTCGGCGTCAGCCACTCGCCGCCGAACCCTGTGGTGGTGGTGACCTTGAGGCGTCCGGCTGCCTTTTCCTTGCTCTCGGTCAGCAACGCCTCGGTCATCGCGAGCTTTGCAAACACCTCGCGGACGGTGCGGTTCATGGCCTCTCCCTGTTCGGTCAGGATGAGGCCGCGGGCATGGCGATGAAACAAGGGCACCTGCAACGCTTCTTCCAGAGCGGAAATCTGTCTGGAGACTGCGGACTGGCTCAGATTGAGCACGTCCCCCGCATGGGTGAAGCTTCCTGCCTCAGCGACCGCATGGAAGATGCGAAGCTTGTCCCAGTCCATGCTCATGCTTTGGCCATGCTCATACCTCGGTTTGCGCCGTGCGGGCTCGCTTTGAAGGACCAGGGAAGTTTGAAGATCGTCTCACTCCGCAGCCAGCGCGTGCGCGGGATAGGACTCCGCCAGATGACGCTCGGCCTCGAGCGCCGCCATGCAGCCGGTGCCGGCCGCGGTCACCGCCTGCCGGAAGATCTTGTCCTGGACGTCGCCGGCAGCGAACACGCCCGGCACCGAGGTCTGCGTCGTGCCCGGCCTGGTCACCACGTAGCCTTCATCGTCCAGCGCCACCTGGCCGCGGAACACCGAGGTGTTGGGGGTATGGCCGATCGCCACGAACACGCCATCCACCGGAAGCGTGGAGGCGGCATCGGTCTTGAGGTTTCGCACGGAGATGCCTCCCACCACCGGCGGCGTGCCGGTCTCGAGAATATCCTCGACCACGCTGTTCCAGATCACCGAGACCTTGGGATGGGAGAACAGACGCTCCTGCAGGATCTTCTCGGCGCGGAGCCGGTCGCGCCGATGGACCAGGGTCACGTGATCGGCGTGGTGGGTGAGGTAGAGCGCCTCCTCGACTGCGGTGTTGCCGCCCCCCACCACGGCGACGCGCCGGCCGCGATAGAAGAACCCGTCGCAGGTGGCGCAGGCGGAAACGCCGGCACCCTGCAGCTTCTTTTCCGCAGGCAGCCCCAGCCAGCGCGCCTGCGCGCCGGTCGCGATGATGACGCTGCGTGCGAGGTAGACGTCACCCGAGTCGCCGAGCAGCCGGAACGGGCCTCCTGCGAGGTCGGCCTGCATGATCAGGTCGTGGACGACGCGCGTGCCGACATGCTCGGCCTGCGCCGCCATCTGCTCCATCAGCCATGGGCCCTGGACGGCCTCCGCGAAGCCCGGGTAGTTCTCGACCTCGGTGGTGATCATCAGCTGGCCGCCGGGCTGCAGCCCCGACACCAGGACCGGCTTGAGGTTGGCGCGCGCAGCGTAGATCGCGGCGGTATAGCCGGCGGGACCGGCGCCGATCACCAGCACATCCGTCGATATCGTCTCAGTCATGCGATCGGTCTCTGCTCCTTGTCCGCCAGGATATCGGTCGGGTTTCCCGGGGTGCAAGCAAGATGCCAGCGGTTTGGCGCCATGCATGCGTTTCATGCTGCTTTGCGGCTTTCATGCCGCTGTCCTATATGCTCCGGCCCGAGGCGCGAGCCTGGCACACCAGCCTGCGATTGATGCCGCGGATGGACAAAGGACACGACCCAGGTGACCGAGCTTGACGCCATCGACCGGCGGATCGTGGCCGAACTGCAAGAGGACGGCCGCATCACCAATGTCGAACTGGCGCGTCGAGCCGGCATCTCGGCGCCGCCATGTCTGCGCCGCGTCCGGCGGCTCGAGGAGATGGGGGTGATCCGCGGCTATCATGGCGACAGCGATCCGCAGCTGCTCGGCTGGTCGATCATCTTCTTTGCCTTGATCGGCCTGGACAGTCAAAAGGACGCGGTGCTGAGCGGCTTCGAGGCTGGGGTTGCGGAGTGGCCCGAAGTGCGCGAGTGCCATATGATCCGTGGCGGCGGCGATTTCCTGCTTCGGCTGGTCGCCCGCGACACCGTGCATGAGAACCAGCTGACACGGCGTCTGACCGAGGCGGCGCACGTCACCCGTGTGCAGACCCTGCAGACGATCCGGACCAGCCGCGACCTAGCCGGCGTGCCGATCGACCCACGCTAGACCATGTTCTGTTCGCATGGGCTCACGGCTCATGTTCCAGCGTGTTGTTTTGGCTCTACAACCTCGATGGCGTCATGATCTGGTTCGTCGCGCTGGCGCTGCTGACCGCCATGCGGCTGGTGGTCGCAGCCACCGCCCCGCTTTCCCCGGACGAAGCCTATTACTGGATCTGGTCGCACGCTCTGGCGCCGGGCTACCTCGATCATCCGCCGATGACGGCGCTCTGGATCCGTGCCGGCACCCTGCTGTTTGGCGACACGCCGCTTGGCGTGCGGCTGCTCTCGCCGCTTGCCGCAGCGTTGGGAACGCTGCTGCTGGCCTCGTCATGCGCCGACCTGCTGCATGGCCCGCCTTGCGTGCCCTTGCCGCGGCCGCTTGCCGCGGCTGTGATGCTCAACGCGACGTTGCTGCTCGGGGCTGGCGCGGTGACCATCACCCCCGACACGCCGTTGCTGCTGTTCTGGACCGCAGCACTGGCAGCGATTGGCCGGCTGGTCGCAACGCAACGTGGCGTCTGGTGGCTGGCCGTGGGCCTCGCCGTCGGCCTGGCACTCGACAGCAAGTATACCGTGGTGCTGCCGGCAGCGGGCCTTGCGCTGTGGCTCGTGGCGACAGCCACGGGCCGGTTCTGGTTGCGCACGCCCTGGCCGTGGGCGGGAGCACTCATCGCACTGCTCCTGTTCGCGCCGGTTCTCTCCTGGAATGCCGCGCATGGTTGGGTCAGCTTCCTCAAGCAGGGCGGACGCACGGGCGCCTGGCACCCGGCCGAGGCGGGGCGCTACCTGGGTGAACTGCTCGGCGGCCAGATCGGCCTCGCCACCCCCCTGATCTTTGTTCTGGCGGTTCGCGGTCTGGCCAGGATCGCTCGACATCCGCTTTCCGGCGCAGCCGGCCACACGGTCCTGGTGTGGGTGACGTTTCCTGCGCTGCTGGTGTTTATCGAGCATGCGTTTGGCGACCGGGTGCAGGCGAACTGGCCCGGCCTGCTCTACCCGGCCGGTGCGATCGCCGCCGCTTTGCAGCCCGCCCGCTGGTGGAAACCGGCGGCTGCCCTCGGCTTCGCGCTCAGCGGGCTGCTCTACCTGCAATCGACCGTGGCGCCGCTGCCGCTGCCACGCAAGCTCGACGTCACGCTGGCCCGCCTTGCCGGCTGGAACGGCCTCGCCGCTGCCGTTGCGGCGCAGGCGGCGTCAATGGGGGAGGCCGACCGCTTCATCATGTCGGACGAGTACGGGCTTGCCTCCGAACTTGCCTTCGCGCTGCCGCGGCGGCCGGTTTTTGCGGCAGAGCCACGCTGGCGTTTGTTTGCCTTGGCGCATCCCGACCTGGATGCACAATCCGGATTGCTGCTACGAAGCGCCAGGCGCAGGGACATGCCCAGCCCCGAGCTTTTCCGCGCTGTCCGTCTGCTTGGCGAGTTGCGGCGCGTCCGCAAGGGCCGGGTTGCTGAGACATACCGCCTGTACCGTGTGACGGTGCGTTCCGGCCTCGGTCCGGATCAGGCTGCCGAGATTGTGAGACTGCCCTCACCCCGTCGTTAGCGGTCGCTTAACTAGCGCAGGCCAGGATGGCTCCTCGGCGCAATGCGGGAGGCGGGGCATGGCAGGAAAGGCTGGCAAGAGCGGCGGCAGGCCATCCGGTTCCAGCCGGCCCCAGATCATCATCCGCAAGGAGGAAATCGTCGAGGGTGGGCATCACGGCGGCGCCTGGAAGGTCGCCTACGCTGATTTCGTGACGGCGATGATGGCCTTCTTCCTGCTCATGTGGCTGATCAACGCCACCACCGAGGACCAGCGCCGTGGCATCGCCGCCTATTTCAGTCCGATGGCAAAGATCGAGAACGGCTTTTCTGGTTCAGGCATGATCCCCGGCGGCCTGTCGCCGGTGGCGGATGGCGCACAGCTGGTTGATCAGGGACCAACGCAGCTTGCGACCCTTGCCGCGCATGGCGACACCAGCAAGACCGACAATGACGGCGAGCCGGATACCGGCGATGCGCAGAAGCTCGCGTCGTCGCCAGCATCGATCGTTCCTGATCCGGGAGCACTTCCCCAGGCCCCGAACCAGTCCAGTCAGGCGACGGAGGCGCAGGCTGCCGCAGCGCCGGACGGCACCGCAGGCTCCGGTGAACCGTTCAAATCGCCGGCTGCGGAGGAGCAGGCTCTCGAAGGTGCGGCTCGTGGTTTGCGCGACGCCGTGGCGAACGATCATTCCCTGGCCGGTGTGGCCGGGCAGATGGCGATCGACGTCACTCCGGAAGGCTTGCGCATCCAGATCATGGATGCGGAACACCAATCGATGTTCGATCGCGGCTCGACAATCCCGAACCAGCATGCCGCCGCCCTCCTGCGCATTGCCACCCGCTACCTGATCGGGCTGCCCGAGCCGATCTCGATCGGCGGGCATACAGACGCGGCTCCGTATCGACCGGGCGAGTTGTCAAACTGGAGCCTGTCTTCGGGCAGGGCGGACGCCGCGCGCAACATACTGGTGATGGCCGGGCTGCCGGACAGCCGGCTGAGTAACGTCACAGGCTATGCCGATCGCAAGCTGCTTCTGCCTGCAGACCCGCTCGCCCCTGCAAACCGCCGGATCGTCCTGACCCTGCATCGCACCTGGCCGCAGGCCGACCACGGCCCACGCCCACGATGACCGGCGCAACAAGATGCTGACCATCGGTGGATTGGTGTTCCTGCTGGTCTGCGTATTCGGCAGCTTTGTGTTCTCGGGAGGAGCGATCGGGCCGCTGTTCGAATCGATGCCGTTCGAACTGTTGAGCATTCTCGGGGCGGCGATCGGCGCTTTCATCATGGCCAACTCCATGCATGACGTGAAGCACATGCTGGCCGGCCTGAAGAAGACGCTCAAAGGCTCCATGTACAAGAAGGCGGAGTATATGGAGATGCTCAGCCTGCTCTACTTCTTTGTTCGCCTGGCCAGCACCCGCGGGGTCATGGCGCTGGAGCCGCACATCGAGAACCCCGACAACAGCAGCGCCTTCGCCAAGTTCCCGAAGATCCGCTCCAACCATCACGCCAGCAGCATGATCTGCGACTACCTGCGCATGGTCGGGATGAACGTTGACGATCCGCATCAGATCGACGACGTCATGGCTCGAGAGCTCAAGAAGACTCTCCAGGAGGAACTGCATCCATGCCACGCGCTCCAGACCATGTCGGACGCGCTGCCGGCACTTGGCATCGTGGCGGCGGTTCTCGGCGTGATCAAGACGATGTCCCACATCAACCAGCCGCCTTCGGTGTTGGGCGAGATGATCGGGGGCGCGCTGGTGGGAACGTTCCTTGGGGTGCTGCTCGCCTATGGGGTGGTGGCTCCGGTCGCAGCCAGGCTGCGCGACGTGGTGCTGGAGGAATCAAAATATTTCGAGCTGATCCGGGCGGTTCTGGTGGCGCATCTCCATGGCCATCCGCCGCAGGTCAGCATCGAGAGCGGCCGCAAGATGGTGCCGAACGCACACATGCCGAGCTTCCAGGAACTCGAAACGGTGATCCAGTCTCTCGACATGGCGTAGCGCATGATCGATCGGCTCGTGCGTCAGCGGGTGGCCGCCATGGCCTCCGCCGCCAGATCAAGCACGCGTTCGGAAAGCAGCTCGGGGTGCCGGCGCATGCTGTCGATCGAACGCCAACCAGCATCTTGAGCGTCGCTCGCGGCGACGGCGGTGCCGCAAACCCAGTCGCAGAACACCGGGATCAGAATGAAATGCGCGAGCAGATTTCCCTCCTGGTCGTGACGCAGGACATCGAAGGGGGTCAGTAGCCGCTGGGCTCGGCCGATAACCCCGGTCTCCTCGCGCAGCTCCCGAACGGCAGCCTGCATCATCGATTCACCGGGCTCGATCCTGCCGCCTGGATAGCCCCAGCATCCTGCGTCGGGAGGGTTGCGTCGCTGGACAAGCAGGAACTCGCCCGCTCGCATCAGGACGGCGATGGCGCCTGCGACGGGGCGGCCTATGGCTGCGACGCCTGCATCAGCACGCTTGCGACCTGCTCGCACAGGTGCCGGTCCGCTTCCGAGAAGCGCCCCTTCACCGGGCTGTCGATGTCGAGCACGCCGACCAGCCGGCCGTTCAGCAGCAGGGGCACCACGATTTCGGACTCCGATGCCGTGTCACAGGCGATATGGTCCGGGAACGCGTGCACGTCCGGGACGACGATGGTCTGCCGCTGCAGGGCGGCGGCGCCGCACACGCCGCGGCCAAGCTCGATGCGCACGCAGGCGACCCGCCCCTGGAATGGTCCCAGCACCAGCACCTCCCGGCCGGCCGCGTTTTGAATGAAGTAGAAGCCAGCCCAGTTGATGGAGTCCATGCGCTCGAACAGCAAGGCGGCCGTGTTGGCGGCGTTGGCGATCAGATCCGTCTCGCCGGCGAGCAATCCGCGCAGCGCTTCAATCAGGTCTTCGCCTCGCCTGTCCACGATCCGCTTCCTTGCGCGCTGCGCCTCGAGCGTCGTAATGCCGCAACCGGCCCGGTGGCAAGATCGGCGCGGCACAGGACATGATGCAGCATGGCGCCGGTTGCCCTGAAGCTCACTCACTTGCCGCCGTGCCGCAGCGCGCCCATCATGACGGACGGCGCCCGTTCCACATGGAAGGCGAGCCGCAGCAACCAGGACAAGCTCGTCCCTTCCCCGGTTCCTGACCTCAACACGTTCAAAGGCGAGCTGCAATCGCCCTGCAGGAGGCAAGCATGGTCTACCCGGTTGCCCTGCCGAGACTGCTGCAGATCGGCGGCGGCGCTTCTGGCAGCCTCGCAGGCACGCTGCGTCAGTTCGGGCTGCGACGCCCCTTCATCGTGACGGATCGCTACCTGCAGCAGAATGGCCAGCTTCGATCGCTGCTGGGCGGCCTTTCCGGCGCCGGGATCGAGGCGGCCGTGTTCGCGGACACGGTTCCGGACCCGACGGTCGCCTCGGTGGAGGCCGCCAGACAAAGGCTGGCCGGCGGCGGCCATGATTGCGTCGTCGGCTTCGGCGGCGGAAGTCCGATCGATACCGCCAAGGCCGTGGCGGTACTCGGCGTGCATGGCGGCAGGATGCGCGACTACAAGGCGCCGCATCAGCAGGATCAGGCCGGCCTGCCGATCGTGGCGATCCCGACCACGGCGGGCACCGGTTCGGAAGCCACCCGGTTCACCATCGTCACCGACGAGACCTGCGACGAGAAGATGCTGTGCATCGGCCTTGCCTATATGCCGGTCGCCGCCCTGGTTGATTACGAACTGACCCTCACAAAGCCAAGGCGGCTCACCGCCGATACCGGCATCGACGCGCTCACTCACGCCATCGAGGCCTATGTCTCGCGCCACGCCAATGCGTTTTCCGACGGCTTCGCCTTGTCCGCCTTGCGCGCCATTGCTCCCAACCTGCGACGGGTGTGGGCTCACCCGGACGATCGAAAGGCGCGCGAGGCGATGATGCTCGGCGCGACCCAGGCCGGCATTGCCTTCTCCAACAGTTCGGTGGCTCTGGTGCATGGCATGAGCCGACCGATCGGCGCGCACTTCCATGTCCCGCACGGGCTGTCCAACGCCATGCTGTTGCCGACGGTGACGGCGTTCTCCGCACCCGCCGCGGTGACGCGCTACGCCGATTGCGCGCGCGCGATGGGGATCGCCACCGAAGCCGAGGACGACCAGGCTGCGGTTTCCCGGCTGCTGGCCGAGCTGGACCAGCTCAACTGCATGCTCGAGGTGCCGAGCCCACGCGGCACCGGCATTGACGAGGCGCGTTGGCACGCGCTGCTGCCGGTCATGGCCGAGCAAGCGCTCGCTTCGGGCTCGCCCGCGAACAATCCGGTGGTTCCCACCGCACGCCAGATCGAGGCGCTGTACCGGCGGGCCTGGGGGCCCTGAGGCATCATGGGCAGATGGCCGCTGGCCAGCATGCCACTCTCAGGCCCGGCACAGCCCGCGGATCCCTCTCACTCCGGGTTGGATCAGGGTCGCTGGGTCTGGGGCTGTGCCCGCAGTTCGAGCGGGTGGCGCACGCGGTGGCGGGCGGCTCCGATACGCCGGACGAGCGTGTAGAAGGCTGGCGTGAAGATCAGGCCGAACGCGGTGACCCCGAGCATGCCAAAGAACACCGCGGTGCCGAGCGACTGCCTCATCTCCGCGCCGGCGCCGGTCGCGACCACGAGGGGTGCCACTCCCATGATGAAGGCGAGCGAGGTCATCAGGATGGGCCGCAGCCGGGTCTGTGCGGCATGCACCGCCGACTCGGCGGCACTGCTGCCGGCATCCTGGCGCTGCTGCGCAAACTCGACGATCAGAATTGCATTCTTGGCCGCCAGGCCGACCAGCACCACGAAGCCGATCTGCGCCAGGATATCGATCGGCATGCCGCGGAACAGCAGCCCGCTGATCGAGGCGAGCAGGCACATCGGCACGATCAGCACGACCGCCAGCGGCAGCCGCCAGCTTTCATATTTCGCAGCGAGCACCAGGAACACGAAAAACGCAGCGGCTCCGAACACCAGCACCGTCGGCGTGCCCTTCTGCTCCTGCTGGTAGGCGATCTCGGTCCATTCGAAGCCGATGCCCGGTGGCAGCACCTGTCCGGCCAGTTGCTCCATCCGCTTCAGCGCCGTGCCGGTGGCAACGCCCGGCGCCGCAACACCCTGGACCTCGGCGGCCGGGAACAGATTATAGCGGGGAACGCGATACGGGATGGTGGTGCCCTGCAGCCGCGCCACGGTTCCGATCGGCACCATCTCGCCCGAGCTGTTGCGCGCCTTGAGTCCCGCGAGGTCCTGCGTGTCGCGCCGGAACTGGCCGTCCGCCTGCACGATCACCTGGTACGTGCGGCCGAGCAGGTTGAAGTCGTTCACATACTGCGAGCCCAGATAGACCTGCAGGGTGTTGAACACGTCAGCAGGCAGCAGCCCGACCTTCTCCGCCTTGAGGCGGTCGATGTCGGCATAGATCGAGGGTGAGCCGGTGTTGAGCAGCGTGAACACGCCCGCGAACGCCGGGTCGCGGTTTGCAGCTCCGACCAGCGCCTGCGCCGCATCCACCAGCGCCTGCGAGCCGAGGCCTGCGCGATCCTCCAGCATCATCTTGAAGCCGCCGGCATTACCGATGCCCTGCACCGGCGGGGGCGGGATGGTCAGCACATAGGCGTCCTGGATCACCGACAATCGCGCGCGCAGGTCGGCCAGCACCGAGTTGGCGCTCACTCCACGCAGCGAGTGATTATACAGCGATGGCAGGCCGGAGAAGATCGTTCCCGAGTTCGAGCCGACGGTGAACGTCGTGGCGTCGAGCCCCGCGAACGGCGCCACGTGCTCGATGCCTGGCGTCTTCAGGATGATGTCGACCGCCCGCTTCACCACGCGTTCGGTGCGCGCAAGCGTTGCCCCTGGCGGAAGTTGCAGCACGGTGATGAGGTATCCCTGGTCCTGCTCCGGAATGAATCCGGTCGGCGCGCGGCCGAGCTGGAAGCCGGCCAGGCCGATCAGGGCGACATAGATCACCACCACCAAAGCGAGGGCGCGCACCAATCGTCGCGTGAGCTGCCCATAGCCGCTGGAAAGGCGGTCAAAGCCGCGGTTGAACAGCGCGAACCCGGCGGCGACCAGCCGGCTCCCGAGCCCGTTACTCCCGGAGTGACCCGGGTCGTGCGCCTTGAGCAGCACGGCGCAAAGCGCCGGACTGAGGGTCAGCGAGACGAAGCAGGAGATCACCGTCGAGGCTGCGATGGTGATCGCGAACTGGCGAAAGAACTGACCCGAGATGCCGGACAGGAAGGCCGATGGGACAAACACCGCGCACAGCGTCAACGCGATCGACAGCAGTGCCCCGCCGACTTCATCCATGGTGCGGTGCGCGGCCGCAGCGGGCGTCATGCCGGTGCGGATATTGCGTTCCACGTTCTCAACAACGACGATGGCGTCGTCGACCACGATGCCGACCGCCAGCACTAGACCGAACAAGGAAAGGTTGTTGAGCGAGATGCCCACCGCATACAGGATCGTGAAGGTTCCGATCAGCGACACCGGTATCGCGATCACCGGGATGATCGACGCACGCCAGGTCTGCAGGAACAGGAACACGACGGCGACCACCAGCACGATCGCGATGAAGATCGTGATGACTACCTCGCGCACCGACTTGGCGACGAAGATGGTCGGGTCGTAGATGACGATGGATTGAACGCCGGGCGGGAAATCCTTTTTCAGGAACTGCATCGTCGAAAGCACTTCGTGCTCCACCTGCAGCGAGTTGGCGCCCGGCTGGGCGAAGATCAGCAGCGGCAATCCGTCGCTGCGGTCCATGTAGGCGGTTGAACCGTAGTCGGAGGCGCCGATCTCGACGCGGCCGATGTCGCGGATCCGGGTCGCCCGCCCCTGATTGTCGGTCTTGACGATGATGTCGGCGAACTGCTCGGGGGTCGACAGCCGCCCAAGGGTTTGCACGTCGAGCTGGAACGCCGCGTCGCCAGGCACCGGCGGCTGGTTGAGCACACCTGCGGAAACCTGCACGTTCTGCGCCCGCAAGGCCGCGAGCACCTCGGTGGCGCTCAGCCGGTAGGCGGCCACCTTGTCGGGATCAAGCCAGATGCGCATGGCATAGTCGCGAGCCCCAAACAGCTGCACGTCGCCCACGCCCGGCAGGCGGGCAAGCGCATCCTTGATGTGCAGCGTGGCGTAGTTCGACAGGTAGAGCAGGTCGCGCGACGCGTCCGGGGAATACAGATGCACCGCCAGCAGGATGTTCGGGGTGGCCTTCCTGACCTGGACGCCAAGACGCTGCACGTCATCAGGAAGCCGGGGCAGGGCGTCCTGCACGCGGTTCTGCGTCAGCATCTGCGCGATGTTGAGGTTGGTGCCGATCCGGAAGGTGACGGTGATGGTGAGCTTGCCGTCGCCGGTGGACTGGCTGCTCAGGTAGATCATGTCCTCGACGCCATTGATCTCCTGCTCGAGCGGCGTCGCCACCGTTTGAGCTACCACCTCGGCGGATGCGCCGGGATAGCTCGTGGTGATCTGCACCGTCGGCGGCACGATCTCGGGATATTGCGAGACCGGCAGGATAAACAGCGCGCCGAGACCGATAAGCGTCAGGAACACGCTGACCACGGTGGCCAGGATGGGACGGTCGATGAAGCTGTGCGTGAAGCGCATGGCGATGGTCCCCTAGCCGTCGCGGCCGGGGATCGGGGCGATGGTGCCGCTGACCGGCGTGACCTTGGCACCCGGACGCGCGCGCACCAGCCCGTTGATGATGACGCGGTCGGTGGGCGCCAAGCCGCTGCGGATCACCCGCAGGCCGTTATGCAGCTCCCCGGCCTCGATCAGCTTGGGAACCACGGTGCCGCCGGCGGCGACCGTCATCACCATCTGGCGCGACTGGTCGGCAAGGATGGCGTCAGCCGGAACCAGCAGTGCCGGGGCAGGATCGCCGGCGGCAATGCGAAGCCGCGCGAACTGCCCGGGAGTGATCGCGAAATCCGGGTTGGCGACGGTCGCGCGCGCATGGATCGTGCCGCTGCTGCGGTCCAGCGCGTTGTCGATGAAGTCGAGCTTGCCGTGATGGTCGAAGTGGCCGTCACCGTAGAGGCTGATGGCAACGTCGTCCTGTTGCCGGGCGCCCCGGTGCGCACGCTGGTAGGCGAGGTAGTCCGCCTCGCTCATGTCGAAATCCAGGTGGATCGGGTCCAGCGAGACCACCGTGGCGAGCAGCGTGGTGCTGGTGGAGCCGCCGCGGCTGCCGCTGACCAGGCTGCCCACCGAAACCAGGTGCGCGCCCATGCGGCCGGTGAATGGCGAGACGACCCGCGAGAACTCGAGATCGAGCTGCGCGTCGCGGATCGCCGCCTTGGCGGTGGCGATGGCGGCCAGCGCGCCTTGCTGTTCGGCGGCACGCTGATCCACGTTCTCGGCGGTGCCGAAATCGGTCTGCCGGAGCTGCCGGGCCCGCCACAGTTCGGATTCGGCGAGCGCCTCGCGCGCCTGCGCGGTCTGGATCTGGGCGATCGCCTGATCAAGCCTGATCTGGAACGGCCTCGGATCGATCGTGAAAAGCAGCTCGCCTTTCTGCACGATCTGTCCATCCTGGAAGGCGATGTCGGACAGCGTGCCGCCCACCTGGGCGCGCAGCTCGACGCTGTTCACGGCAGAAAACTGACCGAGAAATCCGGTGGTGGCGGAAACGGTCTGCGGCAGCGGGGTGCTGACGGTCACCTGCGGCGGAGCAGGGGGCGGTGGCGCCGGCTGCGCGCTCCCGTGCCAGGCGCGCTGGCCGCCGAATGCCACCAGTGCGATCATGATCACCGCCACAGCGACCATCCGGCCCCACCGTCTGCGCATCGCGGGCGGCCGGGCTCCCCGGCTCAAACGCGCGTGCTCCGCGGCAACTGCTTCCTGGACAACATCGTTCACGACACTGACCTTCCGAGCGGCACGCCATCCGGGCGAAGGCGGAACCGCTTCCTTCTTTGATGTGGCAGCCGCTCTGACGGTTTCGACGCAAGGCAGGCAGGTGTCATGCAGAACCAGAGGCGCTCCGCGCAGCAGAGCTTGCGCTTCAACTCCGACTCGACCAGCTTGGTAGAGGGTGCTGAGCACCCCTACCGTTGCTGGGTAAGATAGAGAGCACTATCAATGCGTCAAGCGGTAGCTGGGAGGAGTCTTTGAAGGTTTCTGGAGCAAAGGTGGCGGAGCATCGTTCCGCGCTGATCGCGACGGCCCGCCGGTTGCTGCAGGAACAAGGCTTCGCGGGCGCGGGGGTCGCCGAGATCAGCCGCGAGGCAGGCCTGACGCAAGGTGCCCTTTATGGTCAGTTCAAGTCGAAAAGCGCGCTTGCGGCGGAAGCTACCCGCGAAGCGTTCGCGAAAGGCATCGCGGCGTGGAACAAGATCCGCGAGACCGCCCCCGACACCTTGCGCGCCTATATGGACGCCTATCTCTCCTCCGGGCATTCGGGAGACATGGCGGGAGGCTGCCTGCTGGCGGCGTGCGTCTCCGAGGTGCGCAGGCAGGATCCTGCGGTGTGCGAAGTGTTCGGAGAGGGGTTCCTCAGGCTGGCCGAGATGATCCAGGGCGCGCTGCCCCCCGAAGTGCCCGCAGAGGAGGCGCGTCGGCGTGCGCTTGCGCTGCTTTCGGGCATGGTTGGAAGCGTCGCGATG
Source organism: uncultured Acetobacteraceae bacterium (assembly GCA_964252545.1). Lineage (GTDB taxonomy): Bacteria > Pseudomonadota > Alphaproteobacteria > Acetobacterales > Acetobacteraceae > Lichenicoccus. The sequence continues at coordinate 47,621 of CAXUNX010000004.1, forward strand.
GCCCGTGCGATCGAAGCCACGAACCCGGAGCTTGCAAAGGAAATCATCGAGGCCGCGCGGGCGGAGTTGGAAAGCCTCGCCGTGCGGCGCTAGCCGAAACGGGCTTCGGCTGGCGCACCCGGAAAGACTCGAACTTCCAACCCCCAGATTCGTAGTCTGGTGCTCTATCCAATTGAGCTACGGGTGCTGCCGTGGGCGGGGGAAATAGCTCATAGGGGGTGGTGGTGCAACCCCTGCATCCCCGCGGCGTCGACGCCCCGGCGAGGTCGATGTTCCTGCGAGATCAGCGCCCCAGCAGGTTCTGCAGCGGGTGCTCGACCGGACGTCGCAGTCGGATCTCCGCCCGGCAGCCCGGCGTGCCGTACAGCCCGGTGATCGACGCGCCGTCGGGATGGCCCTCGAACACCATCGGAAACGGCTTGTGGTCGGGCCCGGTCAGGGCGAGTTGCGCATGCAGCCGGTCCGGGTCCGGCCCGATCCTGCCGTGCAGCACCAGCACCCCGTCCGCGGGTGCGAAGCTCAGATGCTTGCGGTCGATGACCAGCGTCGAGACGCTTGCGTCCGGGCAGGTCCCCTGCAAGGTGTGCAGGACCCCGGTCCAGCGGCCGACCAGGTCGGCGGAAACCGCCGGGCTCGACGCCGCAAGCACGGCCAGGAGCGTGAAGGCAGACAGCGGCAGGCGCATGGCACGGTCCGGCTGGAACAAGGCGGTCCCGAGCCTAGCCCGCAGAACAGGTTCCGGCCAGTTGCCGCAACCGCTTGCACGCCGCCACCCGGTCATGCTGCAAGCCTGTCTCCGCTATGCACACGATGAAGCGCGGGCAAGGTCAGGAAAGCACCCAAGATGAGCGACGCCATGGAACAACTGCATGAGGACCGGATCCTCATCCTGGATTTCGGCAGCCAGGTGACGCAGCTCATCGCCAGGCGGGTGCGCGAAAGCGGGGTTTATTGCGAGATCTGGCCATTCACCGCCGATATCGGGCGCATCCGGCGCTATGCCCCGCGTGGCGTGATCCTTTCGGGCGGCCCGTCGAGCGTGCCGGAGGCAGACTCCCCGCGTGCGCCCGATGCGGTGTTCTCGCTCGGCGTTCCGGTGCTCGGCATCTGTTACGGCCAGCAGGTGATGTGCCAGCAGCTTGGCGGCGAGGTGCTTTCTTCGGAGCATCGCGAGTTCGGGCGCGCCCATGTCGACATCCTCGAGGATTGCGCGCTGCTGCGCGGCACATGGCAGCGGGGCGGACGCGAGCAGGTCTGGATGAGCCATGGCGACCGGGTGACCCGCCTGCCGCCCGGCTTCCGCGCGGTGGCGGTGAGCGAGGGCGCACCCTACGCCATCATCGCCGACGAGGGGCGCAGGCTTTATGGCGTGCAGTTCCATCCGGAGGTGGTGCATACCCCGCACGGAGCGGCTCTGCTTCGGAACTTCACCCACGACGTGGCCGGCTGCGGGGGCGCCTGGACCATGGCCGGGTTCCGCGACATGGAGGTGGCGCGCATCCGTGAGCAGGTCGGAGCCTCGCGGGTGATCTGCGGTCTTTCGGGCGGGGTGGATTCGTCGGTGGCGGCCGTGCTGATACACCAGGCGATCGGCGAGCAGCTCACCTGCATCTTCGTTGATCACGGCCTGCTGCGCGCAGGCGAGGCGGAGGAGGTGGTCAGCACCTTCCGGGGGCGCTTCAACATCAAGCTGATCCACCGCGATGCAAGCGCCCTGTTTCTTGCGGCGCTGGAAGGCGTCACCGATCCGGAGACCAAGCGCAAGACCATCGGCCGCTTGTTTGTTGACGTCTTCGACGAGGAGGCCACCAAGCTCGGGGGAGCCGATTTCCTGGCGCAGGGCACGCTCTACCCGGACGTGATCGAGAGCGTGAGCTTCACCGGCGGCCCTTCGGTGACCATCAAGTCGCACCATAACGTCGGCGGCCTGCCGGCTCGCATGCAGATGAAGCTGGTCGAGCCGCTGCGGGAGCTGTTCAAGGACGAGGTGCGGGTCCTGGGACGCGAGCTTGGACTGCCGGACAGCATCGTCGGCCGCCATCCGTTTCCGGGCCCGGGACTGGCGATCCGCATTCCCGGCGCGTTGTCTCCCGGCAGCCTCGAGATGCTGCGCAAGGCGGACAGCATCTTCCTTGAGGAGATCCGTGCCGCGGGGCTCTATGACGCGATCTGGCAGGCGTTCGCGGTGCTTCTGCCGGTGCGCACGGTGGGGGTGATGGGGGATGGCCGCAGCTACGACCAGGCCTGCGCGCTGCGGGCGGTGACCAGCGCCGACGGCATGACCGCGGACGTCTACCCGTTTGACATGGGGTTCCTGAACCGTGTTGCGGGACGGATCGTCAACGAGGTGCGCGGCATCAACCGCGTGACCTACGACATCACCTCGAAGCCTCCCGGCACCATCGAGTGGGAATAATTCCGACCGCAGCGTTTCCCTTTCTACGCGACGGCACGCTCTACCAGTCTGGTCGGGCCGATTTTTTTCGTTGCTGACGATCGCTGACGATTGCGGGGTAGTCGTCTTTCCTGACCGGCAATCTGACGGTGTAGCTGGTGTTGCCAAGGGCGACTTCCGCTCATGCCGTCGCTCCGTCAAGCCCGATTGACAGTTTTGCTCGGCTTAGATGCGGCGGCTCTATGCCAGCCCACGAGACCGCGCGGATACGCGCTCATGCGCCGGCGGAGTCCGCCAGCACGGCGTGCGCCGCCCGGCGACGGCGGAGCGAACGGGAACGTTCTCGATCCGCACACCGCTTCAAGGGCCGCCAGCATCGTCAGCACGTCGGGGGGCGTCGCGTTGACCCCCATCGTCCCGATCCGGCCAGATGCGGTCTTGCAGCTTGCCGAAGAACGAGCCGATCTCGATGGAGAAATCCTCGCGCAGGCGCCGGCGCACGCGCTCCTCGTCGCAGCCCAGCGCGATCAGGATACCGGAGACGTCGCTCATGCGGTGCGCGCCGTCGCCGTAGAGCGAGAGCCCCATCGCCTCGATCCCGGCGGCGTGGTGGTTCAGCCGCCGCTCCGACCAGTAATCCATGACTGTGGCGAGGTCGAAGTAGTTCGACCCGATGCGCGCGCCGGAGCCCGCCGCGTCGCCGAGGCCGCGCTCGACGTGCCAGCTTTTGGCGATGTGCTCGGCGGCCGCGGGGAGACGCTGTCGATGTGCGAGCCAATCAGCAGCGTCCTGGAACCGCAGCCCAGGCGGCCGACGAGGTTGCCGATCGCGTCGACGGGAGTTTGGAGCCCGGCCTCGCGCACCCAGCGCGCCACCTGCGCTCGCGCGGCGAGGTGGGCGGCCGACAGGAACGG
>CAXUNX010000005.1:0-50105 GCA_964252545.1 uncultured Acetobacteraceae bacterium
ATCCAGGCTTGGCCGCGTGACCGGAGTGTCCCAGGCGGTGATCATCGGCGCCCGCAGCGGGATCGGGCGGGCGCTGGTCGCCGCACTCTGCGAGGCCGGCGGCCACGGCATCGTCCACGCATTGTCGCGCCAGCCTCGGGCGGACGCCGGCACGGCTGCGCGTGCAGGCACCATCGACGTGACGAACGAGGCGACGATCCGCTCGGCGGCAGCAGCGATCGACGGCCCGCTCGATCTCGTCATCGTCGCCACGGGCATGCTGCACGACGTTGGCTACAAACCCGAGCGCGCGTTGCGCGACCTTGATCCGGAAGCACTGGCGCGCATCTTCGCGGTCAACACGATCGGTCCTGCGCTCGTGCTGAAGCATTTCGCGCCGCTGCTCGCGCGCGACCGGCGGGCCGTGCTCGCGCTGCTCTCCGCCCGCATCGGAAGCATCAGCGATAATCGCAGCGGTGGCTGGTACGGCTATCGCGCGTCCAAGGCGGCGCTCAACATGATCGTGCGCTCGGCGGCAATCGAGCTGTCCCGCAGTTGTCCCCAATCCATCTGCGTCGGCCTTCATCCCGGCACGGTCGATACCGGATTGAGCAAGCCGTTCCAGGCGCACGTGCCGGCCGACAGGCTGTTCACCCCGGAGCTTGCGGCGCAACAGCTCCTGAACGTGGTTCGCGGCTTAACCCCCGCCGAGACCGGCCGCTGCTTCGCCTGGGACGGCACGGAGATCCTGCCGTGAGCGATGATCGGCGACCACAAGCAGGGATGTGCGGTCCCGAGCGACCGGCGAGCTCCGCCCCTTTGGCCGCTCTCTAGCCCAAGTCGGGCAGGTGCTCGCCCCCAAGGCCGCAGATTGCGCTCGTTTGGTAATAGTTTCGTCAGGAAATCGTCCTAGTCTGACGCGCACCCGGGAAAGGAGGGCCACATGAGTGATACCGTTGAACCAACCGACAAGGCCGCGACCTGCGTTGGATGTCGTAATGGGAGGGAGATCTTCCCGTTCACGATGGCGTTCCAGCCGATCGTCGATCTGCAGCAAGGACGGATCGACACGCATGAGGCGCTGGTGCGCGGAACGGGCGGCGAAACGGCCGGTGCCGTGTTGTCGCAGGTCACCAAGGCGAACCGCTACGCGTTTGATCAGGCCTGTCGGGTGAAGGCGATTGAACTGGCGGCCAAGCTGGGAATGGGCACGCGCCTTAGCATCAACTTCCTGCCCAACGCCGTATACGAGCCCCGCGCCTGCATCCAGGCCACGCTGCGTGCGGCTGCACGCAGCGGCTTCCAGCTCGATCGACTGACGTTCGAGATCCTTGAAACGGAGCAGGCCGCCGATACGGCGCATCTCTTGAACATCATCGGGGAATACCGGAAGCACGGCTTCCAGATCGCGCTGGACGATTTTGCGAGCGCGCATTCGGGCTTGCTGCGGCTGGCCGAGCTGAAGCCGGACATCATCAAGCTTGACCGCGCTCTCGTTATGAACTGCGACCAGAACCGGACGCGCTTGTCGATCATCGGCGGGATCCTTCGCATCTGCGCCGAGATCGGGGTCAAGGTTGTGGCCGAAGGTGTCGAGCGGGACGCGGAAGCGCGAGCGCTGCAATCGGTCGGTGCACGGTTCGTACAGGGCTACCTTTTCGCCCGTCCGCGATTCGAGGGTCTCGTGCTGGAGAATGAAATCGGCTGGAGGTTGGGCGGCTGAGCCCACTATGGGAAGCAGCTTCGCCTCCCAGTCTCTGATGCCGCCGTGGTTTGATCTGGATCCCACGCAGCGCCCTGACCTCGTTCAGGTCACGCAAGGCTAGCCGATAACGCAGCCGGCGGAGCACCACCTCGCCGTGACCTCAGACCGCCCAGTCACAGCCACGGACCGACGGCAGAGGACTTTATCGCCTCGCTCACACCTAGGCCATCTCTGGCCAGGTCCACACCACACAAAGCCGCTAGAAGGTTCTGAGCCTAGCTTCTTCTAAGGTAAACCGCTGGAAGGTGCCGCAGGTGTCTACATATCATCACTACAATTCAGCAAAGCGATCGCTGTGCTGAGGGACTCTCCTTCACGTCGCGGTATTGCGGTGGGGCAGCCGGGACGGCATGGAAGGAGGACGGTCTAATCAAGGTCGGGCTGCGTTGGTGCCAGAGAGCAGGGCTGCAGGAACCAGAAGGAGAACCGCACAAGATGTCGAAGTCGGGCGACCTGGGTAGCCGACGGCTTAGCCGCAACATTCTTGAGGTTGTCCGCTTGTGTCTGCCGGAACTCAGAAAATCCGACCGCAAGGTGGCGGAATGGTTGCTCGCCGAGCCGGAACGGGCATTAGCATCGACGGTGGCCGAGGTAGCCGACGCCGCGCAGGTGAGCCAGCCGACGGTGATCCGGTTCTGCGTGGCCGTCGGATGTGTGGGCTTTCAGGATTTCCGGCTCCGGCTCGCGCATAGCATGGCTCTCGGCACGCCGGCGACACACTCGGTGATCGCCAACCATGACGACCTCACTGCAGTTGCAGACAAGATATTTGACTACACCATCAGTAGTCTTGATTGGGCTAGGCACCACTTACAAGCGGATATCCTGGAGCAAGCCGTGTCGATCCTTGAGCGTGCCAAGTCGATCGAGTTTTTTGGATTCGGCGCTTCCGGAATTGTAGCACGTGACGCACAGCAGAAATTTCCGCTGTTCGGAGTACCGTGCGGTGCGCATTTGGATTCACACCAGCAGATCATGGTAGCGTCGATGATGGGGCCGAGCGATGTCGCAGTGACGATATCCAATACCGGAACCTCACGCGAGATTATCGACGTCGCGGAGGCGGCCCAGAAAAACGGCGCTGCGGTTATCGCACTGACGGGCGCGATCACCACGCTGTCCGCGCATGCCGACCTGACGTTATTGGTGGAGACACTCGACAACACCGACGTGTTTACACCAACCATATCGAGAATAGCGGCTCTTGTGGTGATAGATGTCCTGTCGACCGCGGTCGCGCTTAGACGGTCAGATGAGCACCGGGGGCGTGTTCAAGAAATGAAGCGGTTTCTCGCCGAGTATCGTCGCGGCCGATAATCCAGCCTAGGGATGCTTCCAGGTGGATCGGTATACAAACCGGCTCGACTCACTGGTAACGAAAATGGCGCAGAGGGCGCCTCCGTGGCTGCGCGTGGCGGATGCCACCGCATGATCCTGCAAGCGACAACCACGCCTGAACTTGCATCGACGATCACCGATTGATGTGCGGCGCGAGACGGCTGTTTTCGGCGTGTCAGGCTCGGCCGGTCACGGCCACCAGGGGGTCGCCCCGGCTGCCATCAGACAGCATGCGGGCCTCGAAGCCTCCGAAGCCCGAGCGCTCGAGATAAATCCTGATCAACGCAGCTTGGCCATGCATGTCCAGGGACCGCCAAACCGCAACCGCCTTGGTCGGGAAGCAGCGGTTCGCGTAGATGACGATGAACCGGGAGCCGGGTGCCAGCACGCGTCGCACCTCGGCGAACACCTCGAATGGCCGTTGCAGGTACTGCACGCCGACGCAGCACAGCGCAGCGTCGAAGCTCGCATCGTCGAGCGGCAGGATCGGATCAAGGTTGAGATCCTGAACGAACCAGCGGTCCAGCCGTGGATTGGCCGCGAGCTCCTCGGCATTCATGCCATGGCCGATGACCGAGCTGTAGTGGCTATCGCCGGGAAGATGGCTGACCCAGCTCGACATCAGGTCCAGGACTCGGGCGCCCTCCGGGAGCACGTCGCGGTAATACCGGGTCAGGCTGTCGACTGCCACTGCGTCGATGTGCGTGACGAGCCGCGGCTGTGCGTAGAAAGCCAGGTCGTCGCTGGTGTCCTCCTTGACGAACGCGCCCGGCGGCAGGGCTGAACTACCACTCACCGTGGGCTTCCAGGCCGGCGAACCAAGCCGCGTATGGGGTGTTTCGCGCCAGTCGGCGATTGAGGTCCGGAGCACCGTCCGTCCACCACACTGGCCCGCGCTCGCCAAGAGCCGTCTTCGCGGCATCAACGGCCGCGCGTGCCTGGGGGAGCGCGGAAGGAGCCGTTCGGAGCACGCGCCCGACGTCGCGGCGCGCTTGCATTAACGCGTCGACCAGCTGCTGGCGCCGGGCCTCCGGCAGATGGGGGTCGGAGCATCGCCACAGACGTCCGCGCACAACAAGGTAGCGGCCGTCCGGGGTGACGGGCGAGGCCCCGCTCACCAGTAGGTGCTCCCCGGCACTCCCTTGAAGGGGCCGGCGACGGATGAGGTAATCCAGCCACCATAGAATCCGCCCGGCTGCGGCCTGACCAGATCCCCATCAACCGAGCAGACCTCCATCGCGCCGGCGTAGAAGGCGACATGGTCGCGCAGGATCTCGAAGGCGCGGGTCGGATCAGGATAGGACCAGGCGGCGCGCTCGCGGCGCTCGCCGCCGGCGAGCACGTCGAAGTAGCGGGCGATCCCCTTCCACTCGCAGAAGCTCGAACCACCGGCAGCAACCAGCACGCCAGGCACGATGTCCGCCGGTGGCACATAGTAGCTCGGCGGATGGCTGGTCTCGAGCGTCCGCACGGCGCGGACGGTGTCAGCGATCACGATCCCGCCCAGTTTGATCACCACGTGGGCCGATGTTGGCCGGGCGACCGCAGGGCGCGGGTAATCCCACACGCTCTCTTGTCCAGGTGAGACGGGATCAGGCGGCAAGGCTGTTCTCATACCTGAAGAACGCTGTTGCTCATGCGAAGATGCGCGGCGTTCGCTTATTCGGCCGGTGTTCGGTTATTCGGCATGTCTTGTGAAAGCGGGCAGGTCATGGCTGGCGCGGACATCTCCGCGTCGTCCGAGACGAGGCAGGCCCGCAACGTGTCCGGGTTCAAGGTCGCTGCTGGCGTGATGGAGGTTGCAGATGGCTCGGCAGCTATCGTTCCCGGCAGGCTTGGTCGAGCGTCTGGTATGTCGGCCAGGCGGTCCCAGCCCGGGCCGCTGGATCCTTGATACCGGCCACGCCGCAATGGCGGACGGCGCCGACCATCAGGATTTTCAGGGTTTGCGTCTTGCGCTGACCTCCTGTTGGTGTCAGCCCCGGCTCTCCCCTCCGATCGGCCGTGTGAGTCATTCGGCCAAGGATGTATCCGACCGCACCACTGGCCTCCACCAGTTTGCCGTCACATGACCCGATTAGGTCCGAGACAAGGTCGATCATGGTTCATCACAAGCAAACCCTGCCGAGCAAGATCTGTGCAGCTTGTCAGCGACCCTTCAGCTGGCGAAAGAAGTGGGCGCGAGACTGGAAGGATGTCCGGTTCTGCTCGGAGCGGTGTCGACGAACGGTAAAGGCCAAGGAGCGACATCATTAGACCCGTCAGCCGGAAGATCGCTGCATCAACGGCGGCCGTTATCCCAGTCTGTGTTGAAGGCCGCTATCTCGCTGAAGCACCGTGGCGTCAGACTACTGGTATGAGGGCTGGCCTCCTGCATTCAGCTGGGCTGGCCTCGGATGCGAGAAGCAGCCCACTTTCAAGCATCCAAGCAGGGCTGCGGCGCCGACGCCGATGGCAAGTCTCGTCTTCGATGACGTGCCGGTCTGCTCGGATGGCTGCGCGGGCGGTGCTCCACCACCGGCTGCTCCGACCGTGACAGCGACACGCTGGGCCTGAGCCGGGCCACCGTTCATCGGTATGTAGTCGATGTTCACCACCGTCCCGGGCGGCACGGATCCGACATAGGCCGCGAATGTCATCAGGCTCGAGAACACATGACCATCGACGGCAATGATCTGATCACCCGACCTGAAACCCGCCTGCGCACCGGGCGACCCAGCTTGAACCGTTCTGACCCGGATGATGTCGAATGTCATGCCGCCATCGGTGATCTGCTGCGCCCGCTCGATACCCATGCCAAGCGAGCCGCGGTTACGCGGGAGATTGCTGGCAGTTTGCGGGGAGAGGAGCTGATAGCCCATCGGGTTGTCGGCTCGCACTGGACTTGCCGCATAGGGGCCGGCGACAAGGGATGCTACGATGAACAATGCTGCTTTGCGGTGAGGCATCTGGAGCCTTTCGATGGAGAGCGGGTCCCTAGAGTGCTCAACAACCCGCCTTGTTTACAGAGGCAATATGCAGCCCGGCGCGTCAGGCCCGCGCCCACCAGGCAGAGGCTCCCACCTCGCTCGAGCAACGCTGCCGGCTTCGCAGGTTGGCCGACTCGTTTGAAGGTCCAGGCTTGGAATGCAACTCTGGCTCGCAGATCTTGACCCGCCGGATTTGGAGCGCGCTCTAGTAGAGGAAGGTGTGAGGATCGCTTGACGAGGATAGGTGACGGCACGGTGATCAACCACCTGCCTCGGCCATCGCTGCTTCATCCCAGCTCGTCCCAGGACGGCGCTCCACCGAACCTTTGTGCCAAGAAGTCGATGAACACCCGCACCTTGGTTGAGAGATGGCGGTTGCTCGGGAACACCGCGCTGAGGTCCAAAGCGCGGCTGGGGTAAGCGTCGAGGACCCGGTGCAGACGGCCGGCCAGCACGAGCGGCCCAAGCACGAAGCTCGGCCCGAAGATGATGCCGAGGCCCTGCTCGGCAACCCGGCATAGAAGGCCCATGCTGTTCGCCACGAGGCGAGCCTTCACGCGGACCTGGATCTCCTCGCCGTCTAGGCCCTGGTACCACCATGTTCCAGGACCCGAGGCCGTGCTGAGACAAAGACAGGCGCGCCCACTCAACTCGTGCGGATGCTTCGGGATGCCGAACCTTTCAAGATAGGCCGGTGCAGCGCAGGTGAGCATGCGGCTGGGTCCCAGGCGTCGCACCACCAGGCTCGAGTCCGGCAGACGGCCGATGCGGACGGCGACATCGAAACCTTCGTCCACCAGGTTCACGAACCGGTCGCTGAACTCCGCCTCGATTGCGATCTCCGGGAACAGCTTCATGAACTCGGCGACCGCAGGTCCGAGATGCAGATCCCCGAAGGTGGCGGGCGCGGTAACGCGCAGCAGCCCTCGGGGAGAGGACTGGTAACGGGACGCTTCCAGCGCCGCGTCCTCAACCTCGGCGAGGATCTGCACGCAGCGCTGGTGATAGCGCTGCCCGACCTCCGTGAGGGCCAGACGGCGCGTCGTGACCTCAAGCAGGCGCGCGCCGAGCTCCTGCTCCAGCGTGCGAACGTGCTTGCTGACCATGGCGTGCGACAAGCGGAAGGCACGAGCGGCGGCAGCGAGGCTGCCGGCTTCCACGCTCTTTACGAACACCGCCATGCTGGTCAGACGATCCATCGCCGCGAACTTCACACTGCTGGTTGGAAGTCATGATAGTCGCCCCTGGATTATCCGGCCAACGGTCGCGGGCTAGCTGTCTTGCCGTGCTCGCCCTATTGCCGAGCCAGATTGGAGAAGCAACGATGGCCCACGTCACAGCGCCTGGAGCATTCCCCCACGCGTTCGAACTTGGTTTGAACAACGACAACCTGCAGCGCAGCTTCGCTGTTTCCGAAACAAAGGCGGTCATTCGCAACCAGTCCAAGGTGATCCGAAACGCTTCCCCGAAGGGCCGGCGCCTGATCATCGCCAACCCGCAGCGAGCAAGCTGAGGTGGCCGCGATGAACACCCCGGCGCGGCGGATGCTGAACACCGCAACAGCGTGTCTCAGCTATGCCGACACGGGCAAGGCCGAGGCGACGCTGATCTTCCTCCATTACTGGGGCGGTTCGGCGCGCACCTGGGACCTGGTGGTCGCGCGGCTCGCGCCGCGGGTGCGGTGCATCACCCTGGACCAGCGTGGATGGGGCGGATCGTCGGCGCTCGACGAAAGCCATGCCCTGGGCGCCATGGCAGACGATGTCGAAGCGCTGATCGCTGCGCTGGATCCTCCGCCGTTCGTGCTCGTCGGCCACTCGATGGGCGGCAAGATCGCCCAGATCCTGGCCGGGCGCGGCCTTGCCGGCCTGCGAGGCCTGGTGCTGATCGCCCCGGCGCCGCCGGTTCCGATGGCGGCTTCTGCAGAGCAGCGTGACGCCATGCTGGCTTCCTACCAGTCCCGCGAGGGCGTCATGCGGGCGCTGGACGTACTTTCCGGCTCGCCGCTGCCGGACGCGCTGCGCGAGCAGGTCGTGGCCGATACCTTGGCCGGCCATCCGGACGCCAAACAAGCATGGACGCAGAAAGGCATGCTCCAGGACATCAGCGCCGGGCTGAACCGGGTCACCTTGCCCGTGGAGATCGTCGTCGGCGATCGCGACCAGGTCGAACGTGACGAGGACCTGCGCGTCGCCTTCGCATCATTCCTGCCGCAGGCAGGCTTCACCGTTCTCGCCGGGGTCGGACATTTGTCGCCCCTCGAAGCTCCCGACGCGGTGGCGGATGCTTGCACCGCCATGCTCCGAGACTTGGGCCTGGACCCGGGATGAACGAGCCGGAGTGCCTGCAGCGCCTCCCATTCGAACGTGACCGGGGCCTGGCGGCAGCCCGGACTCAGACTGATCTTACCCAATCCGCAGTGCTCAGGCCGGATGCGATGGAGCGAGCGTGATGTGGAACGACGTGATCTGCCATCTCCCGTGCTTTCGAAGCAGGACTGCCGAAAAGACGGCCTCACGGGTGCCGGCGAGCGGACCCGTGGGAGCATCGAGAACAGAACCGACGTGTATCAGCGCCACATTCTCGTCAAGCATCCTGACGGCCTCCAGGCTGAGTTGATTGTGGCTCCCGGAGGAGCTCGTGGAGAAGATGCCGCGATTGCTGGCGATGATCGCCTGTCGACCTCGAAGGTGATCTGCACGGATCAACACAAAGTCCGCGTCCTCCGCATCGGTGCGCCGAACGCCACCCCGTCTCCTGCATTCCAGGCAGATTGCAGCTCGTGCAGGATTGTCATGAAGTCGGCACGATCGGATTCAGCAACAGTTTCCATTGCCAGATGTCCCCTGCCTTGGTATCCAGATCGGCGGTCTGGCGCCCGACGTGCAGAGCACGATCTGGCGCGCTGCATGGCCGGACGATTTCAGGCAAGCCTCGGCTTGCGCCGTCTTGCCTGCGCAATCGTGACGGCCTGAGCGTTCATGTCGCCCATCATTGCCAGCGCCATGGCGGTCAGCTCCGGACCGGCGGCGTCGGGCGTGCCGGCCTGAAAGGGCGGCTCTGGATCGTATTCCATCGCCAGCTGCGTGACCTTCGCCACCCTCTCGCCGCGCAGCTCGGCCAGCAGTTTCAAGCCGAAATCGATGCCGGCGGTGACACCGCCGCCCGTGAAGCGGTTCCGGTCCTCGACCACGCGCCGGTGGATGGCGGTCGCACCCATGGCTTCCAATGCATCGTAGCAGGCCCAGTGCGTCGCGGCCTGGTAGCCATCGAGCAGCCCGGCCATGCCGAGCAGCAGCGAGCCCGAGCAGACCGAGGTGACGTAGCGCGCCGTCGGCCCGATCTCGGCGAGGAAGTCGACGACCGTAGCGTCCGCCATCGCCTGGTTGGTGCCGAACCCGCCAGGCACGAACAGCACGTCGAGGAAACGTGGGCAGTCGGCGAACACCGTGGTCGGATTGAGCGACACGCCGCTGTCGGTCGGCACGGGATCCAGCGTCTTCCACAGCAGCAGCGTCTGCCCGTGCAGACCGAGCGCCGCCTGTGGACCGGCGAGATCGAGCAGCGTGAAGCCAGGATAAAGCAGCATGCCGATCACGAGCGGTTTGGCGTTCGGCGCGAGCATCAAGGTTGGATCGGTCACCAGGGTGTCTCCGTGCTGGTATTTCTCGGGTCTAGATCCTTGAGCGACGGTCGGTGAGTGGCAGAAACGTCGAATACCGCTCAATTGCTGCCAAAACACCGTGATGGTATGGGCTTGGCCTCGGGAGGCGCCGGGCCGGCTCCCTTTCCGCCAGGGGAGCGCATCGTGCACAACGTCGCCATTCTCGCCCTGAACGGAGTCGTGTCGTTCGATCTCGGCATCGCGTGCGAGGTGTTCGGGCATGCCCGCTTGGCTGGGGGAGAGCCGGCCTACCGCGTCCGGGTCTGTGGCGAAGCAAGGCAGGTGCGGAGCAATGCCTTCGGCCTCGACGTACCGCACGGCCTCGACCAGATCGCGGTGGCCGATACCGTGGTCGTCCCGGGTGTGGAGGATATCAGCGCGGCGACCGCCGAGCCCGGGCTGGAAGCGATCCAGGCGGCGTGGGCGGGCGGCGCACGACTCGCCTCCATCTGCACCGGCGCATTCGTTCTGGCCGAGACCGGCCTGCTCGACGGCCGCCGCGCAACGACGCACTGGCTGGGCGTCCCCGAGTTCAAACGCCGCTTCCCCAATGTGATGCTCGACCCGGAGGTGCTGTTTGTTGATGAGGGGCGCATCGTCACGTCAGCCGGCGCGCTGGCGGGGATGGATATGTGCCTTCATCTCGTTGCCCGTGATCACGGCCAAGCGGTCGCGGCACAGGGGGCTCGGCTGGCCGTGGCTCCGCTCCACCGGGATGGCGGACAAGCACAATTCATCCGCCACGACCTGCCGCGGGCGAGCGACAGCCTGGCGCCGCTGCTCGACTGGATGCTCGCGCACCTGGACCAGCCTCTTGGTGTGGAGGCGCTCGCGGCTAGAACGAACACCAGCCCGCGCACATTCGCGCGGCGCTTCCGCCAGCAAACAGGCACCACGCCATTGCAATGGCTGCTGATGGCCCGGGTACGCCGCTCGCAGGAGATGCTGGAAACGGGCAGCCACACGATCGAGGCGATCGCAGCTTCCGTCGGCTTCGAGGCGCCCGTCACGTTCCGCACCCGCTTCCAGCAGATCGTCGGGCTCAGCCCCAACGCTTATCGGCGACGCTTCAACGGCAATGGCGCCAAGACCGCAGGCAATCTGATGAGGTCCGTACCTTGAGGTCCTTGCGGCGAGCCTGTCCCGACAACCGGTTCGTCGACCTGGCCGGCACGCTCTGTTTCCGCAGCACGCGGGCCTCCACGTTGACGCGGTCGTGCCGGCAGTGCTTAGAGCTATGCTGAAAGCAAACGGCTGGTGGCAGGCATCATGCGATCATCCGCAGGCCGCAAGCTGACACCACCGCGTGTTGCATTCAGCCTGCGCGACCGTTTGCGACATCTGCGTCGCAGGCGATGGCCAAGGGTGATGCTGGTCGCCCAGTTGGTGGCTGTTTTGGTCCTGGTCTGCCGGGCGTCGACGCTGCTTCAGCCCGCTGAGTTGGCGGTCTACGACCAGCTGGTCACTGCCTGGGCCGGCCGCGAACCCAGCAGGCGCATCCTCCTCATCTCGGTCACGGAGGCGGATATCGGCCGATATGGCTGGCCGCTGCGGGACGGGCAGCTGGCCGTGCTGCTCGGGCGTTTGACCGCCTGGGGGGCTCGTGCCGTCGGGGTCGACATCTACCGCGACCGCCCCCTGCCGCCCGGCGACCAGGCTCTTGCCGATCTGCTTGCGCGCCACCCGGAAATCTTCTGGGTGTACAAGCTCGCCGACGAGAACGGCGGCAACGTCCCGCCGCCTCCCGTGCTGGCGGGTACCTCGCAAGCCGTGCTCGCCGACGTCGTCACGGATCCTGGCGGCGTGGTCCGACGCGGACTGCTCGCCGCCACCGATGCACGCCTCCATCGCAGCGTCGTAACACTCGGCGCCGCGCTCGCGCAGCGCTACGCCGGTCAAAGCCTGCGAACGATGGGCAGCAACGTCGTTCTGGGCCACGGTTGCATCTCGATCCTCGGCAGCAGTTTCGGTCCATACGCCAGCATCGACTCCGCGGGCTACCAGACGCTTCTCGACTTCCGGGGTGGGCCGGGCCGGATCCAGACCTTGAGCCTCGGCGACCTGATGCAAGGCGATGCTGCCGCCTCTTTGGTGCGAGGGCGTGTCGTGCTGGTCGGTGCCGAGGCAACAAGCATAAACGACAGCTTCGCCACGCCTCTCACCACTGGCTGGAACACCCGCAAGCCGCTTGCCGGGGTCAGATTGCACGCGTACCTGGCAGACCAACTGATCCGGTCCTATGCCAACCAGGAGGCAGGCCGGCTGGTCCTGCCGCGGGCCGCAGAGGCGGCGATCGTCTGGTTGTGTTCGGTGGCCGCTTCGGCAGTGGGTTTGGCACTGCCATCCGCCGGTCTCGCGTTCAACGCGGCCATCATGTCTGGCCTCGGAGTGATCGGATGCACCGCATACCTGGCGTTCGGCATGATCGGGCTGATCCTCCCCGCGGTCCCGGCCTGTCTCGCCTGGGTCGGGGGCGCCATAGGAGCCGTGTGGGTCCTGCACGGGGTCGGTCTTCGGGAAAGACTGCGTCTCCGGCGGACCTTCGAGCACTATCTCGATCCACGGATCATCGAAGACATGCTCGCCGCCGACAGCCTCCCGAGCTTTGGCGGCGAGCGCCGGGAAGTCTCCGTCTTGTTCACCGACGTTGCGAGCTTTACCACGCTTGCAGAAACGTTGCCGGCAGAGCAGGTCGCCGCTCTGATGGGGGACTACTTCGACGGCCTGTGTTCGGCCGTCCTGCGCTGCGGCGGCCTGGTCAGCGTGTTTGAAGGCGACGGTCTGCAACTGCTGTTCGGCGCTCCGCGGCCGCAGCACGACCATCCCGACCGTGCGGTCGAGGCAGCGCTTCGCATGGATGCATTCGCCCGGCGTTTCCGCATGGAGCAGCGCGAGCGAGGCATCGAGTTCGGCTCCACGCGCATCGGAGTCCATACCGGCGTTGCTTTGGTCGGAAACGTGGGTACGCGGGCGCGACTGAATTACGGGGCGGTCGGCGACGTGGTGAACACCGCCTCACGGCTTGAGGGCCTGAACAAACGGGTCGGCACGCGTATCGTCGTGTCCGGGGATACGGCGAGACGGTGCGCCCGGCACCGTTTTCGACCTGTCGGAGAATTCGTGCTGTTTGGACGCAGCGAGGCATTGTTGGTGGAGACGCCGCTGATCCCAGGGGAACTGGACCAGCAACAGGTTCTTCAATACGAGGCTGCGTACGCCGCTCTCAGCGCCGGACGTCCTGGAGCCGGGGCAATGTTCCTGGCACTGGAACAGGATGATCCTTGCGCCGCTTTCCATCGCAAGAGGCTCGTTGCGGGAGAAGCGGGTGCACGAATTCTGATGAAAGAAAAATGATGAACCGATGGCAAGTCGTGTTCTGTGCCGTGTTCGTCACGACGGCTTCGGCTCAGGCCAGCCCGCAGGGGAGCCGACAGGCAGCCCTGGATCTTCTGGATCGCGGCGCCACCACCTTTGACGCTGGCGACGTTTCCGGGGCCACGCGGCAATGGACCGAAGCGATCCGGCTTTCCCGCGTCGCGGCTGCACCGCAACTTGAGGCCGAGGCGCTGGCCAGGCGCGGAGAGGCATACCGGGTGACGGGCCAATTTCGTGAGGCTGCCGATGACCTGACCTCTGCCCTGCTCAAGGCGCAAGCGGCAAAGGATCAGTCTCTGGTTGCCGCCATCGATGGCGCCCTGGGAAACCTTGCCTTCATGTCGCGGCGGAGCTCGGAAGCCGAGCCGTTGCTGCTGGAAAGTCAAGCCGGTGCGCGTCGGCTCGGCGACGCTGCGGTGACAGGCGCCAGCGCCAACGACCTGGGCAACCTCTACGCCGCAACCGAGCGACCGCGACAGGCGGCTTTGTTCTATGCCGAGGCTGATGCACAGGCGAAGGCGGCTGGCGACCTGTCGCTGGCGGCCACCGCTGAGACCAACGCCGCAAGACTCGCGCTTGATCGCAACGACGTTGATCGGGCCACTGTTCTGTTGCGCGACGCTGCCGCTAAGCTGGCCCGATCCGAGCCGAGCTACCAAACGGCCCTGGCGCTCACCGCCGTCGGCACCACCGCTCTGGGCGGCGACCAGCCTCTGCCGGCAGGGCTTTCGGATGTTTCGGAACTGGCATTCCAGGAAGCAGAGAAGATCGCCGAACGATCGGCGCAGGCAGTTCTCGACTCGCTTGCGCTTGGCGGTCTGGGGCACCTGCGCGAGCGCATGGGAGAACTGGACCAGGCCGCCTGGTTTACCGAGCGGGCGTTGTTCAGGGCACAGCAGGCATCGGCGCCGGATGTCGTGTTTCGGTTGGAGTGGCAGCAGGCTCGGATCGACCGTGGGCTTGGACATGACGACGCGGCGCTGGCAAACTTCCGGCACGCAGTCTTCACTCTGCAATCGATCCGTCAGGATATTCCCGTTGAGTACCGAGAAGGGCGATCATCGTTCCAGGAAGCCTTCGGCCCGCTTTACCTCCAGTTCGCCGACCTGTTGTTGCGGCAGGCGCGCCGCGATCAAACAAACAATGCCGCGCTGCTTCGCGAGGCGCGGGAAACCCTGGAAGAATTGAAGCGGGCGGAACTCCAGGACTATTTCCGAGACTCCTGCATCGCCGACCTGGAAGCCAGGCAGCGCGGGATCGAGACCGTTGCCCCGAACACAGCGGTCGTCTACCCGGTGATCCTGCCGGACCGGCTCGAGTTGCTGATCAGCGTGGGCCACGACCTCCGGCAGGTGGTAGTCCCGGTAAGCGAGCAACACTTGGACGGGGAAACAAGGCAGTTCCGCCTGTTGCTCGAGCGACGCTCGACCAACGAGTTCCTGGTCCCGGCGCAGCATCTGTATGATCTTCTCATACGGCCTCTCGAGCCCACGTTCATCAACCGGAAGATCGATACGTTGGTGATCGTGCCGGACGGAGTCCTTCGCACCGTTCCATTCGCGGCACTGCACGACGGCGCGCACTTCCTTATCGAGCGCTATGCCGTGGCAACAGTGCCGGGATTACGGCTGGTGGATCCGCGGCCACTGAGGTCGAAAGCGACCAGCATGCTCGCCATGGGCCTTTCGCAAAGCCGCCAGGGTTTCCCCGCACTTCCGGATGTTGCGGTGGAGCTGAATGACGTCCATCGCCTGGAGGGCGGCACCGTGCTTCTGAACAGCGCCTTCCTGAAGGCCCGCTTTGCGCGTGACATGCGCAACGTGGATTACAGCATCGTGCATATCGCTTCACATGGCCAGTTCGGCAACGATCCGAGCCGGAGCTTCGTGCTGGCCTATGACGGGCGGCTCGATCTGGACGACCTGGAAAACAGCATCAAGCTCGCCCGCTTTCGTGAGCCCGGGCTCGAGCTTCTGGTGCTGAGCGCCTGCCAGACCGCGGCGGGAGACGACCAGGCCGCGCTCGGCTTGGCTGGGCTCGCGCTGAAGGCCGGTGCACGGAGTGCAGTCGCCACGCTCTGGTCGGTCAGCGATCAGGCCTCCATCCCGCTGGTGGTGAGCTTCTACCGGCACCTGCAGGGAGGGGTCGTGTCGAAGGCGCATGCGTTGCAGGCGGCGCAGCGAAGCCTGCTGGCAGATCCGCTGCTCAGCCATCCAGCCTACTGGGCTGCCTTCATGCTCATCGGCAACTGGCTCTAACAAGGAGACCGAACGGCATGCAGAACAGGAGGGCGATCTTCCGCCTGGCCTCCGCCGCGGCAGCAACCGTCATGATGCGACGGACTGGACGGGCACAATCCGCCGACGCTCGGCAAGACAGCCTGACGCCGCAGACAAACAGCCTGCAGGATCGCGGCGCACCGACCGGACGGATCGGTGCCGCCACCCGCGGAGCCCGCAGTGACGATGGTGGCTTGACCGTGGATCTTGTCGCCCCATCGCACGGCGTCGGACTCACCTCGGTGGCCCAGCCTGAACTCTGCTTCCTGCAGTCGGGCCGAGCCGCTCAGCCGTTTCAGCTCGCAATCAGCATTCCAGGCCTGGCGCGGCCATTGGGGACATTCGAGCTTCCGCGCGTCCGGTCGCAGGGCTTGGGCATCGTCCGTTTGCGTGATCATGGCATCCACCTGCCGCCACACCGGCTTTGCGTCTGGTCGCTGACCTTGACGCTCGACCCGCGCGCGCCGTCCCAGGATCTCGTCTGTAGCGCGCTCATCGAGTATCAGCCCAACAGCTCGGCTTTCGAGGCGGCGAACCGAGAACCATCCCTCGCATCCCGTGTCACGATGCTTGCGCGTGCCGGATACTGGTATGACGCGGTCACCTTGGCAGAACGAGACCAAGCGGTCGATCAGGGTGCCGGACTTGCGTCGTTGTTCAGACAGGCGGATCTGCCGATTGCTGGCAGCCCCGGTCCAGCACGGTAGGAGCAGGCCCGGCTTGCTCTCAGAACAGGCTGGTGACCACGCGGAAATGTATCCCGTGGTCGGCAAGCGAGTCGCCATGGTCGACCCGGTGCAGCGCGTATCCGTAGTAGATCTCCGCAGTGGAACCAAACCCGACGAGCCAGCGCAGGCCGACGCCCACGCTCGACAGGTTGGTATCCGCCGGTGTGGTCTGCCGCGTGTTCCACCCGGTGCCGACGTCGTAGAAGGGTGCAAGCTGGATGGTTCCGGTGCTGGCATTGCTGCCGGGCAAGGGCAGGGGCAGCCGACCGATCGGGACGCGCAGCTCGAGCGTGCCAACCGCGGCGTTGTCGGTGGCCGAAAGATATTCCCGATAGCCTCGAACCGTAGAAATGCCGCCGAGCACGAATTGCTCGATCGGAAACAGCGGGTCTTTGCTGAGTTGCAGGCTGCCGCGCGCCAGGAACTCCCAGTCGCCGAACACGCGGCGGACGTACTGCGCCTGGCCGAGCCAAACAAAGAACTGCCCGGTCGGCGGCATAGGGGTCACCGTGGCGCCCAGCGCATCGAGCCCAACGCTGAACGTCGATCGCAAGGCGATAACCCGCTCGGCGGTGCGGTCGAGCCAATCCTGGTAGAACCGGATCGCGGTGACGTTGGTCCGGCCGTTGTCGGAACCCGATGAAAAGGAGAACGGCTCGCCCAGCAGGAAAGTCTGGTCGCGACGCCATTCGGCGGAAATGCCCAGCGTGAGAGCCTGCTGGGAGGTCCGGTAGAACGGCCGGCTCAACCCGAGGCTGATGCTGTCGTAACGGCTGGTGATGTTGAGCGGATTGAGGCTCTGGCCCACCACCAGGGTGTTGTTGATATCATATCGAAGACTGACCCGGGTGTCGTCGCTGGCGACGGGAAGCGAGTAGCTGATGGCGCCGTCGTTGATGCCCTGGCTTCGACCGTACTGAGCAGCCAGGAGGTCTCCGACACCGAGAAGGTTGCTGATGGCGCCCTGCACCTGGCCCCGCACCTCGCCGACGGTCGGGGATTGGTTGTTGGCCACCTGGAACCCAAGCGAATAGGGCAACGCCTCGGTCACGTCGCCGACGAGACGCGCTTCTCCTGGCGCAAGCCCGGGCTGGATGCTGAGGTTGAGACGACGAAGGTAAGGATCCTGAAGCAGGATCTGCTGCTGTTTACCCAGATCATTGATGTTGAACGGCACGGAGATGCCGCGCCGCAAACGGTCAGCCAGGTAGGAAGAGCGGTAATGACGATTTCCGGTCATCTTGATGTCGGTCAGCCTGCCTTCGATCGCGCGCAGGGTGAGGAGGCCATCCGCGACGGTCTGGTCCGGGATGATGACGCCTGAGTTGATGTAGCCGCGATTGACGTAGAGCAGCGTGATCTGGCGGCGGATCTGCTCGATGTCGTGAAGCCCCACCAGGTGTCCGATGAAGGGTGCCGCCGCGCGCGCGATGTCGGCCCGACCGAGTACGGAATTGCCGACCAGCCTGATGCCCTTGAGCAGGAAGCGGCCATCGCCAGGCAGGTCAGCACGGGACGTCGCAGATGGTCCGGTGGGCAACGGTGGCCTGCCCGGAACGGGCGCCAGCGGAAGGCTTGGCAGGCTGGGTCCGCCGGAGCCGCGCCGCTCCGGCAACGGATCGGTCGATGATGCCGGTTGCGCGGCTGCCTGCTCAGCGACCGGCGGCAGCAGAGCCAACAACGCCACGGCACAGGCCATGACCAGGCGGGGGCTCGCTGCGGCTTGTCGAGAGAAGGCCGGTCGGCCTGCGAGCGCGCGACAACGGAGCGGGCGAGGCCTCCTCAATCGCACCGGCTTGATAGGCCGATGCTGGTGCGGGTTGGGGCAGCCGTCGCCAGGGAAGCCTGGCGAGTGTCGATGCCGATCGGACGATGGATGAAATAGAGTGCCGGCAGCATGGCCTCCACCCCCTGGCGGGGCCCGCCGCGGCCGGCCACCACCAGGCTGGAACGTGGGTTCGCGCCGCGCGCAGCACACCCCTCGCGTAGCAATGCAGCGGTGGAACGCAATGCGCTGGCCAGCACCACCAGGGCGCTGTTCAGGTCCAGGGGTGGGCCGGTGAGGAAGATCTCACCCGAAATGCCGCGCTGTGAGGTGGCGGTGACGGCGCTGTCGGCCGAAGGCACGAACTGGTCGGCCCGGATCAGGACGTTGCCGCCGTTGCCGCCCACGGCGTCCGCCTGGATCTGGCTGCTGTCGAGGACCACGAGGCGGGGGTCCACGGTGATGTTGCCGCCGTTGCCGAAGGCACCACCTACCGAAGTGGTGATGGAGCTGTGCTGGAGATAAAGCAGGTCCCCGCGGCCGATCGTGATGTTGCCGCCGTTTGCCGCCTGGGCCGCCGTTGAGATGCTCGCACCGTCGCTCAAGCTGAGCCGCGGCGACGCAACGGTGATCGAGCCGGCAGCGCCCGCGCCGGTCGCAACGGCGGTGATCTGCGGCCCCAGGCCCAACAGGTTGAGCGCGGAGCCGGCCGTCACCCCAACGTCGCCGCCGCGTCCTGGGCCTGCGGTGGAGCTGGCGATCTGGGCACCTGCTTGGACGGTGACGCTGCCGGCGCTGATTGTGACGGCGCCGGCGTCGCCGGATTGTGGGCCGAGCGCGGAGGCGCTGATGTCGGTGAAGCCTGCGCCGCCGCCATCGAGCAGCAGCGCGCCGGGGGTTGTCACCAGCACCGCCCCGCCGCGGCCGGTGCCAGCCGTGCTGCTGTCGATGGAGCCGCCGTTGCGCAGCGCGATGCTGCCTGCGCTGACCCGCACCCCGCCGGCCGAGCCCGCGGCGCCCACCGCGGCCTGGCTGCTCACGCTGTTGCTGAAATCTCCCTTGCCGGTGCCGTCGATGCTCAGCGCGCCGCCGACATTGAGCGCGATCTCGCCCGCGTTGCCCGGACCCACCGTGTCGCTGGTGATCGAGCCGCCATGCGTCAGGGTCAGTGTGCCCGCGCTGAGGGTGATCGCGCCAGCATCGCCAGCCGATTCCGTGGGGGCTGGGCTGGCCGTGGCGCCCGCGTTCGCCAGGATCTGCGCGCCGGTGGTGACCACGATGTTCCCGGTCATGGCGATGCCGATTGATCCGGCCGTGCCGCCGCCGGTGGTGGCAGCCTCGATCGAGGCACCGTTCTGGATGGCCAGTGTTCCACCGGTCAGGCTGATTGTGCCCCCTGCGCCAGCCGGAACCGGACCGCCCGCCGCGTCCACCGATCCCGCGCCGTTGGTCTGGCTCTGGATCCTGGTCCCCGATCCATCCAGCAGCACGCTGCCGGCGGTGGCGCTGATCGAGCCGCCATTGCCGCTGTTCGTCGCATTGCTCACCACCACCGCCCCGTTCTGCAGCGTCAACACGCCCGTGCTGATCGCAATCGGGCCGCCGCCCGCCGATGACGGGGCGTTGGTTGCGACGGTGGCGGAGTCCACCGTCACCATTCCCCCCGCCGCAGTGCCGATGCTTATCCCGGGAGCGTGCCCGGGACTGGTCGCCGATGCCACCACGGTCGCTCCGTCCTGGATGGACACGGTATGATCGGCGTAGAGCGAGAGCACGCCATTCTGCCCGGGAATGCTGTTGTCGGTCACGAGGACGCTGGCTGACACCGAAAGCGAGCCGGCGCGGATGAAAACGCTGCCGCCACTCGGGTAGATCGTTGAGTTGCTGACCACCTGCACGTTCCCGGAACGGGTCACGCTTGGTGGTGGTCCGGCCTGAGGGTCCACCGGCAGCTCGCCCGGCCCTGCGGCGCTTGCCACGTGCACCGTCCCCGACGGCGCCAGCAGCACGCCATGGCTGATGGTCACGTCGCCTCCCACCAAACCCAGCGTACCGCCCGGCCGGAGTTGCAGCGTCGATCCATTGACCGCAACCGGCTGCGGATTGGCGGACAGGAACCCGAACGCCTCCGGCGGTGCCACCGTCAGGGTGCTGGCGTCCGGATTGGTGGCCTGGAACCTAGCGCCGTCCTTCATCCGCAGGTAGTCGGCAGAGCTCGCGTGAAAGCTGCCGCTCACGTTCACGCTCGCATTGGGTCCGAACACAACTCCGGCCGGGTTGATGAGGTAGACGCTCGCTCGCGGTATGCTGGACACGATCGCGCCGTTGATGGAAGAGGCTGTCCCGCCGGTTACCCGGCCGATCACGTTGCTGACGTTGGCCGGTCCTGCAAAGGTCGCCGACTCGCCCTGCTTCAGGCCAAATATGCCAAAGCTCTGGAACAGGTTGCCGCCGTTTTGTCGGCCCAGCGCGGCGCCGATCGCGTAGTTGGGTCCGGTGAGCGTTTGTGCCGGCGAGAGCCGACCATCCACCGTGATGCTTTGGGCGCAGGCGCTCCCGCTCAGCAGCGTGACCGCAGCGACAAGCCAGGCACAGAAAGCGACTTGACCGGAGCAGGCCGGCACCATCAGCAGCCGAACATCAAGCGCAATCCATGGTCCTACTGCTTATTTTTGTATATTCACGCGATAATGTCGGTCAAGAAGCCATGCTCGGGAGCAGTTTGCAATGGCGGTGAAACGCATGCGCGCTTGGCGGCTGCTCCGGCTTGCTGGCTTGTTGTTTTTCGGTGCCGTGTTGACAGCAGGCGCGCGTTCCGGCTCAGCATTGGCTCAGTCGCAGCTTGCGGCGACGCCGACCGAGCCTGGTCCGGTCAGTGTTCCACTACCTCCCGCCAGCGCGCCGATCGAGGGTTTTCGCGACGCCCGCTTCGGCATGAGCGAGCCGGAGGTCCGCCAAGCCATCCGCCGGGATTTCCCGGCTGCTGCGGAGCGGCTTTCGCGCTTCACGCATCCGCGCGAGCGGACCACGGTGCTTGCGCTCACGGCCACCGAACTGCTGCCCGATACTGGCCCAGCCCAGGTCTCGTATATTCTCGGCTACACCTCCAAGCGGCTGGTTCAGGTCAATATCGTCTGGTCCACCGATCGCCACAGTGCCGCGCGGGATGAGGCGATCGTCGCCGCGGCAAACCTCCTGCGTGATCATTTCGAGGCGCAGTATCCCGCGCCATCCAACGCCGTGGTGGCCAACCAACCGGCCGGGGGGAACACCTTCCTGGTGTTCCGAACGATTCAGCCAGGCGGCCGCTCGGTGATTTTGCTGCTCAACGGGGCCGCCTCTGCCGGACGAGCCGGTCGCAGTTTGGAAACGCCGCCGCTGAGATTGCAGCTGTCCTACATCGCCGACCGCAGAAACCCCGACATCTTCCGCATCGAGCCCGGGCGCTTCTGACGGATGGACCCGCAGGTTCCGCCTCCTGGAAGCGTGCCATCGGCAGCTTGCCTGGATGTCGCCCGGTGACATCAACAACCCGCACGCCATGTGTCGAAGTCGGCTGCGGAGGAGAATGGATTGCAAGCTGGCAAGCAAGAGGCTCATGACCGACACCATCGAGACGCTGACCCATGTGCCGTTGTTCCACTCCTTGGATCTCGAGAAGGTTCGCCTCCTTGATGCCGCGTGCACTTGGCACCGGGTCCGTGCAACTGAATGGGTGCTTGACTATGAAGGGGGCGGTACGGACCTGTTCTTCGTGCTACGCGGACATGTTCGGGTCGTCATCCCCGCGGCGAGCCGTGAACTCATCCTGAACGACATCCGCGAGGGCGAGTTTTTTGGTGAACTGGCTGCCATCGACCAGCAGCCGCGCTCGGCTGGTATTCTCGCGATCACCGACACCTCGCTCGCGCGCATGCCGGCTCACATATTCCGCCAGGCGGTCTACGAACATCCGGACGTATGCAACCAGGTGCTCCAGGCGCTCGTCGCCCGTATCCGGATGCTGGCAAACCGCGCAAACGAATATTCCAACCTCAACGTCCGCCAGCGGCTCTATGCGGAGCTCCTGCGACTCGCGCGCGTGTCGGCGGGCGGGGACCCGCGCTTCGTTGTCTCGCCCCCTCCCACGCATGCCGAACTCGCGGCCAGAGTGACCACCCATCGTGAGGCGATCACGCGCGAGCTGAACCTTCTTGAGCGCTCGGGATTGATCGAGCGCCGGCGCGGTGCCATCGTCTTGCTCGATGTCGGCCGCTTGCGCGCGCTGCTTGCAGAAGCAGCAGCGGGGTAACAGGTCCGCCCGCGCAGGACGCTGACCAGCCTTCGGTGGTCGCGGGGCTAGCCGCTCAGCAAGCCCAGATGCTTCATGCACATGATGACCGGCTGGAACAGCTCACGCGGAATGGTGTGGCCGATCGCCACGTTGTCGAACAATGCGCGCGCGGTCTGCGGGTCGTGCATGGTGGGCAATCCGAGCCGGCGTCCTTCCTGAAGGAACGGTGTCACGTCGTCAGCTTCAGCTCGCGCGACCGGCATGGGGACACGGGTGTCGGTCGCGGAGTAGCGCAAGGCAACCGCGATCCGGGCACCGCTTACCAGAAAGGTCGCCTGGCTCAGACCGGCTCGTGTCATCGAGGCTTCCCTTCGCTCCCGCCTGTGCGCGCTGCGGATCATCGGATTGCCTTCACTGTTCTTGTGCTCGTTCTTCTTCTCCGTATGGCTCATCCGCTGCTCGCGCAGGAAAAGCCAACGCTGCAGCAGCAGATCCGCAACACCGAACACAACGAACACCAGGATACCAGCCACCGCCAACGGCAGCATCGTGCCGTGCAGCACAGAGCCAGCGCAGCCAAGGCCGCAGGATGGGAGATCCACCAGGCTCTGCAAAGCATCGCGTATGACGGAGGCGGCGACCGTGGCAACAAGGGCAAGCTTGAACAGGCTCTTGATGACCTCGATCAGCCCTTTGACCGAGATGATGTTCTTGATGCCCTGAGCCGGATTCAACTTCTGGATTTTCGGCAGCAAGGGGTCGAGGGAAAGCACGAGCCCGCCGGTGGAGACCACGCTGCTCAGCAACACGGCCATCACCAGAAACAGGAAAAGCGGCGCGATGATCATTGCAGCAGTCTCGCCGATCTGGGAAAGCAGCACTGGCAAGGCCTGCCCTAGCGGCTCGCCGGACAGCTCTCCGGTACGATCGATCAGAGCGATCAGGCGTGCGGTGATGTTGTCCCATTGCATGACAACGAAACCAAATCCGGCCAGCGTCACGGCGGCGCTCACCAGATCCCGGCTCTTGGCGACTTGGCCCTTCTTCCGGGCGTCGCGGAGTTTCTTCGGCGATGCCGGAAGAGTCTTGTCCTCGCTCCCGCCAGCCATCTAGCGTACCGGATGGCCGGTTGCCGAAGGCGACAGCACCGGTGCGAGGAGCTGCAGGGTTTGGTCCAGCCGGCCCTCGCTCCTGCCGCTGTAGAGCAGCAGGAAGCCTGCATAAAGAGGCATGAAGATAAAGAACACGACGTTGCGGATGCCAAGCGAGAGATCGTCGATGCGCAACTGCGGCGCGATCCGGGCGATCAGCAGCATCGCCAGGTCGCTCAGCATCATGACCAGGATCAGCGGCATCGCGAGGTTAAGCGCCACGGCCTCAAGCCGGTCGAGAAGGTGCAGAACCAACCCTGCCGCCTGTTGGCTGGGCAGTGGCAGCATTTCAAGCGGACGCCAGACGCTCCAGGAGGTATAGAGCGTGTCCGCAATGACATCGAGGTGTCCGCCGCTCACCAGAACCATGATGGCGCAGAGAAGCAGCAGCGTGCCGGTCACCGACATGTCGCCGAAGCCGGCGGGATCGTTCAGTCGTCCCTGGGTGGCGCCGCGCTGCTGATCAACGATGTCGCCGACGGCGAGCAGCGCCCAGAACGGCAAGCCGAGCGGAAAGCCGATCGCTGCACCGACCAGCGCCTCCTTGATCATGATCAGCATGAGCGAAAACGTGCTCAGGTCCTGCTGTTGCAAGAGCACTGCGACCACCGGCCACATCGGAAAGATCAGCCCGGTGGCGATCACGCCTTTCAGCAGATTGGAAAGCTGGACGCGGGTGAAGATTGGGTTGATCGAGAGGAGCGCCAGTGGACGGGCCAGGAGAACAGCATAGGCGATCAGCCACCGACGCGAGACCTGGAGCATCGGCTGCATCTGTGTCAGCAGATCATGCTGCGGCAGGACGATGGTCATCGGGTCATCAGCGGAAAGTTGTCAAACACCGATGTTGCTTCCCGCACCAGGGGAACGCTCAGCGCCGGACCGGCCAGCGCAAGCACTGCCATGACAATGAGCAGCTTGAAGGCGAGCGGCAGGGATTGGTCCTGTACCTGGGTCACCGCCTGCATCACGCCGACCAGCAACCCAATCGCAACCGCCGCGACAAGCGGCGGCAGCGCCATGTAGAGCACGATGCCAAGCATCTCGTGTAGCTGATTGACAAGCGCGTTCTGCTCCATCTGAACCGCCCGACCTAACTCGCATAGCCGAGCACGATCCCGTGGATCAGCCGCGTCCAACCTTCCACGGCAACGAACAAGAACAGCTTGAAGGGCACCGAAATGGTTGTCGGCGACACGGACGACATTCCCATCGCCATCAGGATTGCGGTGATGACCAGGTCAACCGCGATGAACGGGAGATACAGCAGGAACCCGGTCTCGAAGGCGCGACGCAGCTCGGAGAGCACGAAAGCGGGAATAACGATGATCAGGTCGTTCGGCGTCACGCTCATGTGGGCGTCGGGTCCCCAAACGCGCTGGGTAGCGCTGGCGAAGAACTCCCGTTCTCCCTGGCTGGTGAAGCGCAGCAGGAACTCCTTCGCCGGCACTTCGGCGCGCGCCATCGCCCCGACGTAGTCGCTGAAATTCATCATCGATCCCCCGCTGCCGAGGGCTGCGGTATAGGCGGCGTTGGCCACCGGCGCCATGATGTAGCTGGTAAGCAGCAAGGCGATGCCGTAGAGCACCAGATTGGGCGGTGTCTGTTGGATGCCTAACGCATTGCGTAGCAGGAACAACACCACCGAGATCTTGATGAACGACGTCATCGTCACCGCGACAAACGACAGGAACCCGAGCGATGTGACAGCGACGATAAGCTCGACCAGATTGGGCATGCCATTATTCACGTGCCAGAATCCCCACCAACATCCCCATCAACATTCCTGGCAGCATCGGAGTCCGGATCGGTCATCAGGGCGGTGATGCGCACGCCAGCCCGGTTGTCGATACTCACCAGCTCCCCGTCGCCGATGCGTCGGCCATTGACCAGAATACGCACCTGCCCGGGTCGAGTGCCCATTTCCAGTATCGATCCGACCCCAAGCCGGCGCACCTCGCCGAGCGGCAGTTCCAGGCGGTCTGCTTCAAACACCAATCGAACAGGAAGCTCATCGAGATCGACAACCGGCTCGGGACCAGGAAGATTCTCTACAGAGTTGTCGTCCGCCATCTGACCTGCCTTCCATGTTTGCCGCAGAGCTGTCTCGAGATGCAGGCCCGTCTGCGTGCAGCGAAGCGTTGCCACGAGACGATCTGCCACCACCAGGCGCATGAGGCTGGGCAAGCCTTCCCGCAACGATGCTGCCGCCACATCCTGAAGCAACACCGCGTCGCCGATGCGTAGGCTCCGGACCAACCGCGCGGACAGGATGGTGCTGCCGGCGTGCAGTGTCAGCGGAACCGGCAGCAGATCGAGCTTGCGTTTGCCGGCGCCCCAGTTCCGCAGCAGCTGGTCCATTGTTTGCACGGGCGCCTGCACCGACAATGTCTGGCTGATCCCGGGACCACGCAACAAGAACGTAGTCCGGATGTGCGCTGAAGCATCGGGCGAGAGCGGGGTGGGGGTGCGCGGCATCTCCGCAACGCCGTGCAGCCCGATTGCTGAACCGGCGCGTCGTTCAAACACCTCGATCAGCGGCAGAAGCGCTGCTTCAAGCAGCAACGCCGTGAGATCGGGTGGCGGCAGGGGATCCAGGCTCAGGCTGTTTTGCAGCGATCGGAGCAGATCAAGCACCAGCCCCCGCGGCAGCGTGGCGGTTAAAGGATCCCCGCCGAGCGTCAGGTCGATGATCAGCCGGTCGGCGATGGAATCGTGTTGGGTTGTTTGTTCGAGACGCTGCAAAGAAAATGCTTCAGCGCCTGGAAGCGTCAAGGGCGCCCGCCAGCGCGCGATCCGGTTTTGTTGCTCCATCTCGTCGCGGGACAGCGTCGGCAGCGCGTGGGCAAGCGGGAAGGGATGTGCGTAGGCGTTGCTCATGCGACGGCTACGGCGTCGAGCCGATCCATCAGCTCGTCCGC
The DNA here is from genome assembly GCA_964252545.1 of uncultured Acetobacteraceae bacterium. GTDB lineage: Bacteria > Pseudomonadota > Alphaproteobacteria > Acetobacterales > Acetobacteraceae > Lichenicoccus. The sequence goes on from CAXUNX010000005.1 coordinate 26,208, forward strand.
CACCGCCTCCTCTTCGGCCGCCAGCGCTGCCAGGGCTTCCTGACGGCGCAGCGTGTCGGCCATGCGGCCACGGCGAAGGCTGCGCTGCGAGACTACGCTCAACGCGTTTCGCGCCCGATCGCAGGTTGCTTGGGCCGCCTGCGCCAGGCGGTCGGCAGCCTGTTGCTCGGCGAGAGCAGCCTGTTGCCGCTCCGCCAGCTGCTGCTCGGATGTCCGGAGTGCCAGAATATCGTGCGACAGATGTTGCCCCAACACCTTGCCGTAGTCACGTCGCAGCAGCAGGCGCCGCCGTTCGCGCATTCGTGCAGCCTGGTCCGCTGCATCACGGACCCGGATGTCTGCAGAATGTTGCGCGAGCTCGGCCGTCCTTAACTCGGCGCGACGACGATCCTCGCGTGCGGCCTCGACCCGGGCCAGGAGCCTCATGCTGTCTGCGCGGCTGCGTGTTTCGGCCATTGCTTTGCTCCATGCTACCCGGTCAGAAGCTCAAGCTGTGCCAGCATGTCGGGGAAAGCCGTATGTTCCTCCGAGTTCTGGCGAAGAAACGATCGGATGGCGTCGATCCGCTCGAGTGCGATGTCGTTCATCGCGTCCACGCCTTTACGATATTCCCCGACCTGGACGAGGAACTCGATATCGGAATAGCGGCTCAGCAGATCGCGCAGGCGACGGGCGCGAGCGCGATGCGGTGCATCCGCTATCGCCTCCATGACGCGTGAGCGGCTGGTCAGCACGTCGATCGCGGGATAATGGCCGCTGGCCGCAAGCTTCGGCGCTAGGACGATATGGCCGTCAAGAATACCACGCGTTTCCTCGGCCACCGGGTCGCCGGCGCCATCGCCCTCGTACAGCACCGTGTAGAAGGCAGTGATTGAACCACGCGCGGCGGGACCGGCCCGCTCCATCAGTCGCGGCAATTCGGCCATCACCGATGGCGGGAAGCCACGACGCGTGGGCGGCTCACCGGCCGCCAGGCCGATCTCGCGCAGCGCCCGAGCGTATCGGGTAACGCTGTCCATAACCAGCAGCACGCGCTTGTTCTCGTCACGAAATCCTTCGGCAATGGCGGTTGCGGTCATCGCCGCCTTTATCCGCTCCACTGCCGGTCGATCAGAGGTGGCGACCACGAGCACCGTGCGCGTGCGTGCGTCGGCGGAGATCTGGTTCTCAATGAAGTCGCGCACCTCGCGGCCGCGTTCACCGATCAGCCCGACCACCACAACGTCCACGCTGGCGCCGCGCACGAGTTGCGCCAGCAGCGTCGACTTGCCGCCTCCCGGCTCGCCATAGATGCCGATCCTCTGGCCTTCGCCGCAGGTAAGCAATGCGTCGATCGCGCGCAAACCAAGCGGCAGCCGCCGTTCCACGTGTTCCCGGCTGAGTGCGTCGGGCGGCGCCGCTGCGCAGGGCCGCATTGGACAGTGGCCAAGCGGTCCTGCCACGGCGGTATCGAGCGGTCGCCCCAGCCCGTCCAGCACACGGCCGAGCACGGCTTGCCCGAACGGCACGCGCAACACGTCGCGCGTCGCGATCACCGTGGCTCCGATGGACAGGCCGCCAACCTCGCCGATCGGCGCCAGCACCGCCTCATCTCCGTCGAGACCCACGACCTCCGCCAACAGCGGCTGAGCGAGCCCGGGGTCATCGATCTGACAGAGTTCGCCGACACGTGCACCCGGCATGATTGCGCGCAGAACCGTGCCGATGGCGCGTACCAGTCGACCACGGATCGGCCGCGACCTGCCGGTGCGCAGTGCGAGCGCCAAGCCATCGAGGCCATCAGAGCTCATCGGCATGTCGTCGTTCATTCGGGCTAGATCGAGCTTCGGCCTCATGGCACGGCGCCGGGGATGGCTTGAAACAGCGTCCGAAGCTGGTCGGCCGGCCCGATTGCAACCTGGCCACGCGGATGCAGCAGCGTGCATCGGCCGGACGGTGCCTGGTCATCCACCTCGAACACCACGGTTTCCGGCCGCGCCGCAACGCCGAGCGAGCCTCGCAGGAGAGCCGCGGTGTCCGGATCGGCGCGCAGCCGCAATCCGCTTGTTCCGGCATACTCCTCCAGCGCCGTGGTCACTGCGCGCCTCATCCGATCATCTTCCGGAAAGACGCCGAGGATGCGATGAGCGATGGCGAAAGCCAGTGGAACGAGCTCGCTCTCCCGTGCCTTCTGGAACGTGTCCGCCGCGTCTGCAGCGTCCGCCAGCAACGCCGCCGCTGCGGCCGCACCTTGACGCAGGCCCTCCTGTCGCGCCGCGAGGCGGATCGCCTCGGCCTCGCTCACAGCGCAGGCACGCAGGGCTTTTGCCGTGGCGCTCGCTGCCGCACGGATCTCGTCGGCCTGCTCCAGCGCCTCGAGCACCTCGCCGCGTACGATCCATGGTGAAGCGAGCGCCTCGGCAGCCGATGCCACGCCTCGCCTGTTGCTCATGCCGGTGTCGTGCCGCACAGCAGCAACGTGTCGATGATCGCGGGACCGGCCACCCGATGCCGATCGTCCGCCACGGCACAGGCGCCGAGACGCAGGATCAGGCGCTCACCAACAGCAGCCGGCTGAACCTCACACCAGGCGACCAGGCAAGCAAGCCCGTCAGAGGCGATAAACGCGGGCAATGCGTCGATCTGGACCGGCTGCGTCGCCTCGGGTGCCGAACCAACATGCGCGATCGCAAACGATCTCAGCCTAGACCCGATACTCGCGAGCAGGCCGCGCACGGCTGGCCCGTCGATCACCCGCACGATGGTCCGCGCATGCCAGATGGTACCTGCCTGATGAGCCACTCCCATCAAGCCAAGGCCATCGAGCGAGAGCATCCGCTGCTGCTCGGGTGAGGCTGTGAATGGCCCAAGTCGGTCATCGATCAACCGGCCGCAGCGTGACGCCAGCCTGCGGAAGCTTGTGATCCGGATCAGCAACTCGGCATCGATGCCGTGCCCGAACCATTCCGCAAGACGCTGCGGCTCGGCCCAACTCAATGATGCATCGCTCATTGCGACGGACCTGCTAGAACTTCGATCGCCACGGGTTCCGTGTCACGCCATCTCCTGCCGACGAGGTGGCGCGACCTCTGTACGAGTGATCTCAGCCTTTCACGAAGCAAGAACCCAGCGGCACCTATTCCAGCAACGCAAGCAGCACCAAGAAAAGCCGCCAACAGGGAGTCCAAGACTGTGTCATACGACGCCGATCGGATCGGCGGAAGCACGGGCCGCAATGCCGGAACGAGCACCACGGAGACTTTGTCGTAGGTCAAACCCTGAACGCTGTTGGCGACAAGCATTTTGATCTGCGGAACCAGATGATCAACGTTCGACGCGGAGTCGTATCGCACGAACACTGATGCCGCCGATGGTGTCGGACTGCGATCGAGAATGTCGTTTTCCGGCAAGACAACCGCGACACGAGCCGACAACACTCCGTCGATCTGGGAGATCGTGCCGGACAGTTCCTGTCCGAGGGCGTACAGGAAACGAGCACGCTCCTGCATCGGAGATGCAACAAGGCCTCCGGATTTGAAGATGTCTCCCATGTTCTCGAAGGTCTTGCGAGGGAACCCTGCATCGTGCAGGATGGTGACTGCATCGGCGAAACGGCTTTTATCGACAAGGACGGAGTCGCTTCCATCCTTGGCCATGACTTTGTCCGCCCCGATCTGGCGTTGCGTCAGAAGCGCGATCATCTCATTTGCATCCTGCTCCGGCACAGCCGAATACAATTCTGTCTTGCAGCCCCCAAGCAACAGGACACCGCTCACAAACAATGCGTTCCAATGATTGCGATGATCGGCTGGCATGCTGTCAGCTTCCCTTCATCAGACTGTTGAAGGTCTTCGTGGTCGAGGTGGAGGCGGTACTGGCTACCTGCGCCTCAACGGAGAAGACAACCGAGCGCCTGTAGCTCTCCAGAGCCTTGTCGAGAGTTTCATTGATGCTCTCCGGGCCACCTGTCCCCTTCGTATCCTGCGGTGGAGGCGCCGACGCCGGGTCACCGGCGGAAAGCGTGTGAAGATGGACGGACTCGGCACCTCCCACCGGATCCGGGCGCAACCCGGCGGCAATGCTGTCAAGCCGCTGCACCATGTTCGACATCATGCCGCTTCCGGTAGCTGCTGGCTGCGCGTCCACCTGCTCGGGAGGAGTAGTGCTTTGGACGGCTCGCGCGAACTCATGTTCATGCTGGGTCGCGGATACGCTGCCTCGTAAGTCGCTGGCCTGGAGCTGCTGAGCCGACGAAGGGTCCGCCTGCATTTGCAGCCCGATTCCAGTCACCGCAGTCATGGCACACCTTTCAAGCGCTTCAGCACGCCTTGCTGTGATGACTGGCGGGCCTCCGCCTGATGTCCAGCCAAGCTGCGGTCTCCCTGGTCGGCCAGAGGGCACAAACGGGAGGCGGTTCAAGACCGTCCCCCACGCTCCTCTAGCTCGCACCGTGGTTCTACAGGCCGGAGCTGGTGTGCGATGTGCGAAAGCCCACTGATCGGAAGTTGGTGCTGGCCTATATGCCATTCCCAGTCGCAGCTTCACCAGAGATCAGTCATGCATCCGAGATGTGCCGTCGGGGTGGTGTTGCTTATGACGGCTTGCCCGCCAAGTCTTGGAGTCGGCAGCGTTGCGTCTGCCGCGGAACCTGGCTGGCAGGACGCTCCCTATCCTTACAGCGTCATCAACCAGGACGTAACGGAAGCCATCAAGAACTTCGGCTATAATACCGGCCTTAGAGTGTCCGTTGCTCAGGATGTCCGAGGAACTGTGCGCGGGCATCAGACTGCCGGAACAGCACGGGAGTTCATCGACGACATAACGAGGTCCAACGATCTGGACTGGTATTCGGACGGTACGGTCATGTACGTGTCGCCAGTAGCTGACGAGGGAACCGTTCTAGTGCCGTTGCGTGGAGTGGCTTTTGGCGACTTGGAGAAACGTCTAAAGGAGCTTGGGCTGTTGGACAATCGCTTCCGCTTGACCAAAAGAAAGGCTGGCAATGTCGCGATCGTGTCCGGTCCACCAAGCTATACTGCAGTGGTCGAGAACGCGATAAAGGCGGAAACAGACGGGAGCGAGAAGTCGAATATGCCAATGCCCGGGACCATGCTGGTATTTCGCGGTAATGCATCATCCAGTATCCGGCTCCCGTAAGCCGTGAATCGTCGTGACTGAAGTGATTGCCTTGAGAGATGCCGAGACACAGATCGATGATGATCGATCTGTTGGGCCGTGCGGCGGATGCCGCCGCCCCTTTTGCGGAGGAGCTTACCCAAGCCCTCCACTTCCTCAATGACGCGAGCTGCGTCGAGATAACACAGGAGATGAGTATGTCAGGATCAATTGGAAGCAGTGATTCGGGGAACAGTGCCGTTCAAGGAGCCCAGGATGCGGCAATGGCCTCCTATACGCAGTCTACCGTGGCGGACATCCAGAAGGAGGCCGAGTTCTCGCAGATGCAGGGCGAGGCCTCGATAGGCAACACCATCGCCAAGGCAAACCCCACTTCGTAGACGAGGCACTCGGGGTGTAGTCCGCTAAACCGGGCTGCACCCCGAGCCGCAATGACGCGACGATGGTTTTTGCTGCCGGCCGGCCTGTTGAACTCCGGTCGATCCGTTAACCCGCAACGAATGCATGATATGACCGAGCCGGTCTTGTTCATCCTTGATGGCTTGCAGGCGGGGTCCGAGGTCCGGCTCGCGCCTGGCCAGAGCCGGGTCGGAAGCGGCATTGATTGCGCGGTTGTGGTTGCCGATCCAACAATGCAGAAAGATCACTTCGAGATCGTGGTCGGCAGCTTTACCGCCATCCGGACCCTTAAGGCGCTGTTGTTGTTTGACGGAAGCGTCGTAGAGCCAGGCAGCGAGCTGATTGTTTCCGGCTCCACATCGTTTATCGCCGGAGCGACCCGTTTCTGTTTGAGCGCACCCGAGGGTCAGCCCAGGGGCGATGGAACGGCCTCACCCTGCCTGGGGCGCGGGCGATCAAGCCGGCGGCGTTTTGCGCTTTCGGTTGCCGGCGGGGTCGCAGTCGTGGCCGGGTGCGCTGCTTTGTTTGCGGGCGTGGGAACGCCGGCGCATCGGGCGAACGCGATGGCGCTCGCAGTCTCCAGGCCGCCGCCTCGCAGGGATGGTGCCGGTGTGGCTGCATTGGCACTTCGCCAGCGGCTCGACCGTTCAGGGCTTGCGACCCTTGCTGTTGCAGCGCAGCAGGACGGCACTGTTGTGGTCAGCGGCCTCCTGATGCCCGGCGATCAGGCGAGCTGGGACATGGCGCGCCAGTGGTTTGATGGTCGGTTCGGCTCGGACAACGTGCTCGTTGAGCAGCTAGCGCCGCCCGGGTCGCTGCCGCCGCTGCGGATCGCCGCGGTGTGGACGGGAGCCAATCCGTATGTCGTGGACGATCACGGCGATCGGCTGCGGCCTGGAGCTGGGCTGGAGAGCGGGTGGTGCATCGAGCGCATCGATGCCGATCACGTCTTTGTCCGACGTGGGGCAGAAATCGTGGCATTGAGGTACTAGAGATGTCCTTGCAAGTCCGGTCCAAGAGCGTACACCCGGGCCACGTCTCAGGTGGGCACGGCCTGCTCAGTCGCCTCCCGATCCGGCAGGATATGGTGCTGGTGCTGCTCATCATGTGTACGCTTGCGATGATGGTGCTGCCGATGCCGACGGTCGCTGCCGACGTCTTGATCGCAGTGAACATCTGTAGCTCCGTGCTCTTGCTCATGGTGGCAGTTTATCTTCCGGCTCCGGCGGAGTTCTCGACGCTGCCCACGGTCATTCTGCTCACGACTGTGTTCCGGCTGGCGATCTCCATCACAACGAGCCGCCTTGTGCTCACCCAGGCGGACGCCGGCGACATCATACGCACCTTCGGTCAGTTCGTGATTTCAGGAAACCTCGTCGTCGGCCTCGTGGTCTTCCTTATCATCTCCGTGGTGCAGTTCCTTGTCATCACCAAGGGTGCGGAGCGGGTCGCAGAAGTCGCGGCCCGCTTCGCACTCGATGCTCTGCCCGGCAAGCAGATGAGCATCGATAATGATGCGCGCAACGGCACGATCAAGGCCGACGAAGCCAGGCGTCGTCGGAAGGCGCTTGAACGCGAGAGCCAGCTGTTCGGAGCGATGGACGGCGCCATGAAGTTCGTCAAAGGCGACGCTATCGCAAGTCTGATGATCATCTCGGTGAACCTGCTTGGTGGTATTGCGATCGGCTGCGCGCAGCGCGGAATGTCGTTCGGTGAGGCAGGAGCAACCTATTCTCTGCTGGCGATTGGAGATGGGCTGATCGCCCAGATCCCGGCTCTGCTGATCTCGCTCACCGCAGGTCTGATCGTCACCCGCGTCGGCGGCGATGGCGATACCGATCTTGGCACCGATATCATCGGCCAGATCGGTGCGGATCCGCGCGTGCTCATTGTCGCCGCGGCGATCATGGCAACCATGGGCCTGATCCCCGGATTTCCGATGATCGTGTTTTTTGGGCTGTCCGCGTCGGTCGGCTCCGGCGGCTGGATGTTGATGCGCAGCCGACGGCGGCGGAGCGCCGCGGACGAGGCGGCCATGCGTGATGCGATCAGCGACATGCAGGGCTTGTCGGTGATGCTGGTGCGGCTCGGCGCGGGCTTGGTGTCTCAGCGGCAGCCGATCGAAGCGGCGTTGGAAATCCTGCGCAAGGAGATGGCGGACGAGTTCGGTGTCGCCTTGCCCCGGTTGCAGATCGTCGAGGCCGTTGAACCGGACGCGCCAGGCCTCAGGCTTGAATTGAACCAGATCCCGCTCCTTTCGGTACCGCTTCGTTCAGGCGAGATCTGGCGTGAAGCGCCTGCCGAGGATGGCGCCAAGCGCCTGGGCCCGGGTGGTCGAGAGTGGTCCGTTATGGAACACGAAATCGCTGGCGACGGAGCACGCGCGCTGGATGCCGTGGCATTGGTGCCATTGTTCGCCAGGGAGACCATCCTGCGCTCTGCGGGACAACTTGTGGGCATTCAGGAAACCCAGCTTCTGTTGAACCGGGTGGAGGGCTCGTACGGCGACTTGGTGCGCGAAGCCGTCCGCTCGGCGCCTCTGCCGCGATTGGCGGAAGTGTTCCGGCGGCTCGTGGCAGAAGGCGTGTCGCTCCGCAATATGCGCCAGGTGTTGGAGGCAGTCGCGGAGTGGGCGCCTCGAGAGGCGAGCCCCGCAATGTTGACGGAATATGTGCGGGTTGGGCTGAGGCAGCAGATCTGTCATGCGGTGGCCGGTCCGGACATGACCCTGCAGGTGCTGCTGATCGAGGACGACCTCGCCATCGATCTGCTCGCCTCGGTGCGGCACACGGTAGCGGGCGATGTGCTTCAACCACCCGGCGCCGACCAGCTTGTCGCCCACCTACGCCAGCAGCTGCAGGAAATTACGCATGGCGGCGGCTGTCCGGTGATCGTGACGACGCTCGAGTTGCGCCGCCACCTGCGGGATCTCCTCGCCCGCTACGGTTTGGAAGTGTGCGTCCTGTCGCATCCGGAGGTAGCACCCGGCTTTAGGACCAACGTCATCAACACGATCGGCTATACGCCCCATGCGGAGCCCGGCTTGCGGGATCGTCAGAGCGCCTCCGGCCTCGGCGCAATCCCCACCCTGCGGGCGGCATGACCATGCGGTGTCCGAGCAGCGGACGTCGTGTGGCCGCTTCTCATTCAACCCAGCAGTCCTTCACCTAGAAAAAGCGGCTGCGCCAGCGAAGGATCCCTTCCGATGTCTGCAAGCATTTCTCAAATCTCCAACCAGAACCAGCAGGCCTATCAGGTCGGCACTCAAGGGGGCAGTGGCTCCGAGGTGCAGATGCTCGAACAAGCATTGCAGGAGATGCTCTCCGCTCTGCAGGGCGGCAGTTCCAGCGCTCAGGAGCCTGATGGCGGCAACACCAGTGGCGATGGCTCGGGCAGCCAGGCCCCGGAGGGCGGCGCCGGCGACACCGCGCTGCAATCTCCGACCGGCGGCTTGTCCCAGGCCGGCGGTCCGAGCGACCAGGGCTCCGAGGTGCAGATGCTCGAACAGGCGATGCAAGAGATGCTGTCGGCCCTGCAGGGCGGCGGCTCTGGCGCCCAGGCTGCAGACGGTGGAGAGGGCGATGGCACCAGCCCAGGCAGCCAGGGTCCGGGCGCTGCGGGCAGTGGATCGGGCGGTGCCTCCCCTGCGGCGGATGGAGGCAGCGGCCCGTCTCAGGCCGACGGTCAAGCCGGCCAGGGCTCGGCGATGCAGGATCTTGAACAAGCACTGCTTTCCGCCCTGCAGGGCGGCGGTTCTGCGACACAGGGTGCCGGGAGCCAGGCTGGCCAGGGCTCGGTGATGCAGGATCTCGAGCAGGCGTTGCTTTCCGCTCTGCAGGGAGGTGGCTCCGGTGCTCAAGGCGCCAGCGGCGGAGATGCGGGCGGCGGCACGGCACCGTACTCATCCACCGGCGCTGCGTCGCCTGCAGCCGACGGAAGCGGCGGTTCGTTGACGCCAGGGTCCGGGGGCGACTCATCCGCTAGCCAGACGCCTGCCGCGGCAGGATCATCGAGCGGCGACTCCGGCACGCCTGGCCCACTCGCCAGCAGCAGCGACAATTCGCAGCAGAGTACGCTCCAATCGCTGGAGCAGGGTGTTCAGGAACTACTCAGCGCACTTCAGCAGCAGCAGAACGGCTCATCGACGCCGCTTGCGGCGCCATCCGCGACGAATGCGTCAGGGGAGAACGCTCCGGCTGCCGGAAGTGCGGCGCAAGGCTCAGGCAGCGCGCAGGGTGCGGGCGGCGGCTCGCAGCTCGAGAGCGACACCCTGGCGATGCAAAACGCCGGCTCGAAACTCAACAACGACGAGGAGCAGCTTGGCGCAGCCGTCAAGAACAACGACAACGCGGGTGTGAAGCAATACCAGAGCAACGTGCAGAACGACCTGACGAGCTATGACTCGGCGGCGAAGAGCAGCATCAGCGATATCGCAAGCTCCGGGCTCAACACGGCGTCGGCGATGCAGCTGCAGAACTCCGTGCAGCAGGCGCAGGATGGGGTTCACGAGGGTGTTGCCGAAATGAACAGCGACGTCAGCGGCAAGATGGGCCAGGACGATGCGAAGCAGGTTGCCGACAGCAACTACCAGCAGGCGACATCGGACATGAACAATATCGCACAACAGGAAAGCGGCATGCAGGCGGCGTAGCGGACCGGGGGAGGTCACAACCTCCCCCTATGGCGAACGTCACTCTCTAGGATGGAGACAGGATCATGACAGGAGCTATCTCGGGAGTTGCAGGTCATCTGCTTCCGGAACTGAAAGAAGACGGCGTGGGTGCAGAAGGCGATGGTTTGACCAAGTCTTTCACCAGCATGCTTGGAGGCACCCGCAGCGGTGGCGACAGCCTAGGTGCCGTGCTCGGCGGCGGGCAGAACTCCGAGAGTGGTCAGCCATCCTCAGGCGGAACACAGGCTGGCACGTCCGCTGTTCCGCAGGGGCCCAACATCACCAAGGATCCAGACAGCACCGCGAGCAAGCTCGTTCATACCGGATTGGACCTGGGCGGATTAGTGCCCGGGCTTGGAATAGTGACGGAAGGCGCCAACGCAGCGCTGTATGCTTCGCAAGGGCAATATGGCAACGCCGTTCTTTCGGGTGCTTCCGCCATCCCGGGCGTCGGCGACATTACGGACGCTGGCCGCCTTGGCAACGACGTCATCGGATTGGTCAAGCTCGCATAGCTTTCGGCGACTTCGTGGGCCGGTCGATGATGTCCCGCTGAGCAGCAACACAAGAATTTAGCTCCGTTACGGGGCGATCAAGGAACTTCCAAATGGACAACCTGACGAGGATGACGTCCCCAAGCGAGATGCTGACCAGCCTCGAGAACATCCTCCCGACCTCGAATCCAGGAGCGAGGTCGGGCTCAAGCAACAGCGAGCAGGCCAGTCTGTTCGAGGCTGCCTTGTCGCTGGTTCAGGCGCTTGCCGATCAGATGAGTGGCGCCGGAGGCGCCAACGCAGCGCCGCCAAGCGCGCCGCCCGGCGCCGGTGCTGGTGGCGAGAAACCGGCGGAGGCGGTTGCAACCGGTGGTCAAACACCAACTGCAGCCGGCCAGCCGCCCGCTTCCGGCAGTGGTTCCAACAACGCGAGTTCTGATATCTCCGCCGTGTCCGCCGGCAGCGGGCCGAACTCCACAATGATCACCAACACGTCCAATCATGACGAAAAGATCGGCCAGTTCGTGAATGGTGGCTCAACCACTCAGCCTGCTGCGGAAATTGAGTTGAAGCCGGGCCAGAGCGGAACTCTGAACTATCAAAACGGCCAGGGCGGCTTTGATGAGGAAGCGGACTCAGCCGGCAATTACCAATCGTCTGCAAGCCGTCTCGAGTTCAACGCCGACCAGAACGGGAAGAACAATGACGACGTAAGCTATATCGATGGCAGGAACGCCTCGATCAGCGTCAGCGATGGTCAGGGCCATACCATCGGCGATACGAAAAGCATTGCGGCTGACGCTCCGGGCGGCATGGTAAGCAGGGATCCTGCCGGCAACGCCACGATCCAGGGATGGTACGATGGCAGCACCAACGCCATGCAGGCGGGCGGTGCCTACCTGCAAAGCGAGCTAGGCACCGGAAATGCCTATATCCATCCAGATGACGATCAGAACAAAGCCCCTGGAACCAACCCGATGACGATGGCCGGAGACGTCAGCCAGCACTACACGGCCAGCTTCGGTAACACTTGATTGAACATGACGGGACCAGTCAGCGGAGCCTGATCGCGCTCCCTGGATGCAAAAGACCTCAACAGATCGCCCGGCCCACGTACTACTACTCATACCTTGCGAGAAGGAAGAAGTAAGATGTCATCTGTTCACTCGGTGAGCACTCCTGGCAACAGGACCATGATTGCCTCGCCAGAGTCGTTGTCCGGTGACGCCGAGTTCCGGCGGCTTTCGAACCCGTCCTTGAACACCAGTGAAGCATCCGGACAGGGCAATTCAGCGGCAATGACCGGCGGCAATCATCATGCTCCGAGTGCCGGTTCATCACCCACATCGCTTTCTTCGCAACCGGGAGCCGCAGACAATGTGAGCTTGTCGGACATCTACAACTACTACTCACGACCACTCTCGCCTACCTCTCGCCCCGAAGCCTCCTCCGAGCATGATCCGTCGCAACACGCGTCCTTGGTTGACGTGCCCGCTCATCAGGCGCCACCAGAGAGCTCTCCGGCTGCTGAAACGCCGGCACAGATTGGAATGCCACAGGCCCCAGTCTTACTCCCGCCGCAGAATGTCCATGAAGGTTCAGCCACTCCGCAGGACGGCCACGGGAGTGCCGCGCCGGGACATCACGCCGCATCCGGGTCCACGGACCTGGAGGCACAGACATCCCCTCAGAACCAAAGTTGGGTGCAGCGACATCCAACGGCTGCCTGGGGCATCGGCGCAGGACTGACCGGCATAGCGGCGACCGGATCCATCGGCGGCTTCATTCTGAGTGCGAAGCGCGCATAGGTCGACGATGGCACCTGACGATCTGCGGCTGTTTCTGTGGCCGCAGCGTGGAGTCAGATGCAAGATCGTCTCAACTGATGATCAATGTTGCACAATCTTGCATTCTGTCCGCTGTTGACGTTATGACCCATCAGCCGTTGGGGATGCCTGCATCATGTCTCAGCTTCCGACGTGGGGGCGGTGTCGCCGAAATTTCACCGTCAGCATCCTCGCGCTTATGTTGTCGAACGCGTTCAGCCTGGCGCTGGCTGCATCGCCGCCGGACAGCTCTTCCGCGGCGGCATTGTCGAGCAGGGCTCCGGCGGGGGACGATGCGTCAAACGCCGCGGATCCTGATGCGATCCTCCCTGCTGCCCGTCCAGCGCCCTCCCGTGAGGTCGGCACAGTATCGCCGCACCGGCGCTTCACCCTGACGGTCGGCGGCGGCAAGCTGCTCAGCCTGCCGGTTCCCGCAAGCACGGTGTTCGTTGCGGATCCCACGGTCGCCGACGTGCAGCCGCCAAGCGCCAGCGGCGTCTTTGTGTTCGGCAAGAAGCCTGGAACGACGACATTGTTTGCCTTGACCCATGAAGGGCGTCCGATCCTGGCCTACACGGTGGTGGTGGAGTATGACGAGAGCGTCCTGCATCAGGCCATCGCCGACGCGGCGCCGGGCTTGTCGGTGCAGCTGATCCGAACGCCGCACGGGCTGCTGCTCCAGGGCATGGTGCCGACCGCGGAAACGGCGGCCCATCTCGAGGCCATCGCGCAGGGCTATGCCACCTCCAACGAGCCCGTCTTGAACCAGCTCCAGGTCGCGGGCGCCACCCAAGTGAATCTTCGGGTGCGTGTTGCCGAGGTGTCGAGAACCGTCTCAAGGCAGCTCGGCTTCAACTGGAACGTCATCTTCCAAAATCTCGGCTCGTTTGCGATCGGCCTGCAAACCGGGTTCCCGGTCGGAGCGCTCTCGACGCTGAGCAATCTCAGCAGCGTCAGCGGCAGCACTGGGTCAGCGAGCACGATCACCGGCTCGGTCACATCACATCGGGCTACCGGCCAGTTGGCGATTGATGCCATGGCCGACGAGGGGCTGGTGACCCTGCTGGCCGAGCCGAACCTGACCACAACTTCCGGCGAGCCGGCAAACTTCCTGGCCGGTGGCGAATACCCGATCCCGGTTCCGCAAGGCCTCGGCAGCGTTGGCATCCAGTACAAGCAATACGGCGTCAGCGTCGGCTTTACTCCAACCGTGCTGTCCAGCGGCATGATCAGCATGAAAGTAAGCCCGGAAGTCAGTGAACTCAGCGAACTCAGCACGGACGGGTCATACGCCTTTGCTGGCAGCAACAGCGTCGTTCCGGCACTCGTCACGCGGCGGGCGGACACCACCGTTCAGCTTGCTTCCGGCCAGAGCTTCGCGATCGGCGGCTTGATCCAGAACAATGGCCAGAACAACATCTCCAAGATACCTTGGCTGGGTGACCTGCCGATCCTCGGCGCGTTGTTTCGTTCAACACAGTTTCAGCGCAACGAAACCGAACTGGTGATCGTGGTGACCGCCTATGTCGTGCATCCGAGTGATACACAGCCAGAACTGCCGACGGATGCGGTGCGCCAGACCACAGATCTGGAGCGTCTGTTCCTTGATCGCGTAGCAGCGCGGGCGCATCCGCATTTCGATCCGGAACAAACGCCTCACCTACGTGGTGCTGCCGGCTTCATGTTCGAATAGGGTCACGCGCATGCGCTCGACGCCTTACCGTTGCGTACTGCTCCTGCTGTTTGGCCTCACCGGCTGCGAGGATCCCGCGCTGGAACGCGGAGTGCCGCCGCCGATCATTGTCAGTCAAGCACAGGCGGTCGTCCCGCTTTATGAGTTCGGCGCCGGACGGATGCTGCGCTCACAGGTTGCGGCGCTGACCAAGACTGCCCGAGCAGATCGTCTGGATGCCAGCATCGAGACGCTTAGCAGGCCGGAGAGTGAGGCCGTCCGCACCCTTCTGCTTCGATCGGGCCTCAGTCCGGAACGTATCGCAACCCGCGTCGGGCCCGGCAACGTCGTGGTGGTGACCCGCACGGTGGCGACGGTCACACCTTGCCGTGCTGCCTTGCAGCCTGACTGGCTCGGCGATGTGGCGAACAGCCTCAACAGTCTGGGCGTTTGCGTGCAGGCCAATAATCTGGCTGGCATGGTCGACGATCCGCGTGATCTCATCGAGCCCGCCCGTCTCGCGCCCGCGGATGGTGCCGTCTCGACGCTTGCCGTGCAGCGTTGGGAACAAGGCGCGGTCAAGCAGCCATCGCGAACCGGTTCGTCAACGGACGCAGGTGGAAGCGATGGCGCCGATCTTGGTAGCGGAAGTCCGACGCCATCTGGCGCGGCGCCTCAATCGGCCGGGGCCGCTCCGGCTAATCCCTTGCTGTCCGCTGCGCCGTTGGGCGGTGCGTCCGGAGCGAGCGCCGAGTAGAACAGCACGTTGCCCGCGAGATCACCGGGGTTTGATGTTGCTGCCGCGCCCTTCGTCTCTGCCTGCTTCATGTTGCCCCGCATTGCATAGACAAGGGCGAGATTCCCATCGATCATCGCCAGCGTAGCTGTGTCGCCACCGCTCTTCGCCACCCGATCGCGCAAATCCGTAAGGACCGTCGTTGCGCGTGCAGCGTCTCCCTGTAAGGCCGTGGACAAGGCGAGGTCGTTTTGTGCCGCAATGCTGTCCGGCTCGACCGCAAGGGCGCGGTGGTAGGCGTCCTGCGCCGCGGAGAAATCCCGGTCGGCGTCCAGCGCCACGCCGAGGCCGATCAACAGACGCGTATTCTCCGGCGATCGTGCCAAACCTTTGCGAAATACCGAAACCGCCTCGGCGGAGCGGTGAGCCAGGATCATGAGCTTGCCAAGCATCAAACTCGTCGCAGCGGTCCGGTCTGCGTCAAGATGGGGCAAGGACGCCTGCAAGGCCTGGATGGCCTCCGTCAGCTTCCCTTGAACAGCAAGAGCCCGTGCGTATTTGAAAACCGCATCGGCATTCTCAGGCCGAAGTTCAGCCGCCCGCCCGTAGAAAGAACTTGCCGTCGCGACGTCTCCGGATGCTGCGGCAGCGTCGGCAATCCGCGTCAAAGCGGCGGGATCGTTCGCAGCCCGCATCTCGGCCGCCTGATTGACACGTGGAGCTGGCGATACGCAGCCGGTAAGTGGAAGCGAAAGCAACAACAGCGCGGGCCAGAGGCCCGAACATCTGCACCCTCGATCCGGATGGGACGAAACCGGGGCTGTAAGTGGCTTGATCATGCGAGCCACCTAGCATCTTTCTTGCCGAGGCGAAAATAGCCACCGATGCGATGAACATCGACGTTTGACGACAGGTCGATGGAGCGAAGTGGCCTTTCTCACAGACGCAAGGCCTGGTGTGGGACTACCGAGTGTTCGGTCCAAGGCAGGAGATCACCGTGGAGATCAAAGGCCTCAACTTCAATCGAGCCGGTCTCGACAGGATGACCATCAAGGACGATGCTGGCTCCAAGGAGGCTGCTTGCTTCAACACCATGATGAGCGGCGGGTCAGCCCACCCAATGTCGAGTGGGGCTCCTCCCGGCACGGACTCCTCTGGCGACGTCACGCAAGCCAGCAACAATGTCGGGCAGAGCAGGACGCAACAAACCAACAGTGACCTGCAGAGCGCCATGTCGCAGACCCAGGTCCGCGATCCTACGCTGTTCGCTCAAACCATGAAGGATGGGCAGACAGGAAACGGCAACGGACTCGTGCAGGACGAACTGCAGGCCTACAAGGAAGGCGTTGTCAGCAAGCAGCAGGCAACCGACGAGATCAGCGGTGCGCAAGGTCTCGCCAATGGGCATGGCGGCGGCAAGATCAACGGCAAGGTGATCGGCGAGGAAAAGTCATCACTCGGCACCAACGTCATCCACGGTGGAAAGACGCGTGGCGAGCAGGGGCTCGTGAACACGCTGGAAAGCTTCACCGGTATCGGAGCAATCGTCAAAGGTATCGGCAACAAGACGAAGGGTGCTCAGCTAGACTCCATCCTCACCGCGGCCCAGCCTGCGCTGCAGCAGGGATCACAAAAGGCTCTGCAGGACATGCAGGACGCCGATCCCGTGTTGGCACAAAAGTTCCAGCAGGACGGTGCTTCCGGCGACGGCAACGCGATGGTTGAAGATCTCGTGCAGATGAAGAACGAGGAGACGAGTGGCCAAGCGAGAAGCCTGTTCTCCGAAGCGGACGCGCAACTGCTCGGTAGCCAGATCGGCTCCGCCAGCAAGGGGAAGGTCAGCAGCACCGAGGACCAGAGCTTCACGGCGGCGTTCGGCAGCGACACCCTCGATCGCGGCTCATCAAAGGGTGCCAAGGCCTGGAACAAGATCGAGAACACGCTTGGCAACACGATGCAGCAGCTGGTGTCGCCGGTCACCGATGGCGTCGGGGGCGCTGACCAGTTGGCGCATGGCAACGTGAAGGGCGCATTGTCTGATTTCGGCCAGGCGGCGATCGGTGCCGCGTCGGACGCGGCCATGCTGGTTGCTCCAGAAGCCGCTCCGGAGATCGAGATGGGGGCGGAAGCGGCTGGAACGGCGGCACGAGCCGGGCTCGAGGGTGCCGGCGAAACTAGCATCCAGGAGAGCTTCAATCTCGGGAGCACCCTCAAGAAAAGCTCAGATTACGCCGACAATCTCAGCAACATCTATGGGCAGGCGTCCGGTAACAACAACGGCGTTTGAATCCGGTGTGCGGTGACGTGCGACCACGGTACGTGGATGGCTGCGGGTGGGCGACCTCCAGGCCGAGAACGGCCGCGACGTTGCGTCGGCGCTGCGGCATCGGTCTGGGCGGCTAGATCAAAGTCGATCACGAACCAGTTTGACCAGGATCGGAGAGCAAATGACAGCAAGTGAACGCCTCACCGGGGCTTCGGCTAGGAACTCTTCGATGTCGGAGCTGTCAGCGCCATCGTCCAGTGACGTGGCCCTCTGGAACACAGCCAGTCAGGCGAAAGCGGACCGGTCTGACAGTACAAGCGATGCGATCAAAGGTCCGCTTGCTGCAGGTGTCCGAGCGGGTGATCCGGCTGCTTTGGGAGAAGCGCACGACCATCTGCTGCAAAGCGGTTATCAGTTCGTCGGCTATCACGGAACCGACGGGCACGGCCGGGACAGCCTGGTGCCGCACGGGTTCGACCCGGCACGCGCTGGGTCGGGAGCGGGATCGGAGCGTGGAGCCGGTTTCTACGTCGCGCACTCGCACGCTCTCGCCAAGGACTGGGCCGATGGGGGCACGACCGAGGAGCTGTCGGAGAAGCCCTATATCAAAACAAAGGAGGGGAAGGCTGGAGAGGCGCATGTGCTTCGGATCTACGCCAAGGACCCTCAGACGATGCAGCCTGGCAAGGATCATGGGTGGGGCGTGCAGTCGAGAGCCGAGGCCATGCCCGAGAACGGCGATCTGAAGCCGGATGCCGACCAGACCGGCTTTCATCCCCGATCGGGAAACGACCTGGCGACGGGTCAGCACGACCTCGAACGGGTGTTCGCGCCCCATACCTACTCGAGGCTCGCTGCACTGCCAGAAATGGGGGGAGGGACACTCAAGCCCACGCCCTGGAAGGCGCACGAGGACGGGGATGTCCCATCCATCATCCGACGGTGATGCTGGATGACGCCGTGGTGAGCCGGCAAAGGAAGTGCCTCAACCCCCGACAGCCGTGAAGCACGGGCCCGGTTGTGCCTTGTTTCATTGTTCCAGGCCGGACCTCACAAGGGAGGCACGACACGGCGCATTCCGGCCTGCAAGCGCGCCCAGGATCGCGACGCCTTTCCGAACACCCACGGCTCGAACTCCGCAAAGGCTGCGGCTTTGGACAGTTCGGACCGGGTCGGATAGCTGACGATCGTGTTTGCCAGGCTCCATGGGCTGGCCTTTCCGCGCAGCGCCAAACTCCAGGGGAGCAGCAGGTCGCCGGCGTTGCTGCCCAGGATCGTCACGCCGACGATCCGGCGATCCGCACGGACAAGCTTGACGAAGCCTGTTGTATCGCCCTCGGCGACGGCGCGGTCGTTGTCCGAAAACCACTCGCACGACACCCGGACGCCTTTGTGCCAGGTACGAGCCTGCTGTTCCGTCGCGCCGAGTTGGGCGAGCTCCGGGGCGGTGTACGTCACCGAGGGCAGCAGGTCGAGCCGCGCCGGGCTTGGCAGGCCGAAGCCGAGGGCCGAGACCACCAGCGTGCCCTCGTAGCCGGCGGCATGGGTGAACCGGGGTCCTGCCCGGCAATCACCGATGGCGAAGATGGCCTTGTTGGTCGTCCGGCGCCGCTGATCGACGATGATGCCGTCCGGCCCGGCCGCAACGTCGGCCCGGTCCAGTCCCAGCCCCTCCAGCCGGGCGCGCCGCCCCGTGGCGACCAGCAGATGCGAGCCGCGGATCGGCGGTCCGCCAGCACGATCAAGGCGGATCCTGCCCGCCTCGGCCGACGCCTGCATCACGTCGACATGGTCAAGGATGCTCACTCCCTCCGCCTCCAGCACGCCGCGCAGGATGGCCACGGCATTGGCGTCAGCCGCACCAAGTAAGGCACCGCGATCGAGCAGCGTCACGGCGGCGCCCAGGCGACGGAAGGCCTGCGCCATCTCCACCCCGATCGAGCCGGCGCCCAGCACCAGCAGGTGGCTGGGCAGCTGGTCCAGCGCGAACACGGTCTCGTTGGTGAGGAAAGGCGTGCCTGCCAAACCAGGTATCGGAGGCACCGACGGTTCGGACCCGGTCGCCAGCACGATGCGCGGCGCGGACAGGAGGCGGCCTTCCACAAGGAGCGAGTTGCGGCCGGCGAGGCTTGCCGTGCCCCTGATCACCTCCACGCCCCAGGCCGCGAACCGCTGTTCGGAATCGTGCGGCGCGATCGCGGCGATGGCGCCCTGGACGTGCGCGCGGACCGCGGCGAAGTCGATGGCCGGCCCCGGGCTGGTCACGCCGAGCAGGCTGCCGCGCATCGCTTGCGCCCGGTGCGCGGCGGCCAGCAATGCCTTGGAGGGGACGCAGCCGGTGTTGAGGCACTCGCCGCCCATCCGGTCGCGCTCCACCAGCGCCACCCGCAAGCCGAGCCGTGCGCAGCCTCCGGCCGCCGTCAGGCCCGCCGAGCCGGCGCCGACCACGACAACATCGTGTGTCCAAGCCACCCCGTCCTCCAACGCTCTCAAGCCCCTATATAGCCAGGCATGACACTCGACGTTGCTTTCAGGCCCGACCCGCTGCATATCCTGGTCACCGGGGCGTCCGGCTTGGTCGGGCGCGAGTTGTGCGGCGTGTTGGCCGCGCGTGGGCACGCCGTGGTGGCGCTGCTGCACCGCGGCCGCACGCTCCAGCGCAACGACGGGGCGGCGATCCCGACCCAGCCGTATGACGGTGCACCTCAGGGCGGGGTCGTAGCCTTGCTGGACGGGGATGTGACGGAGGCGCGGTTCGGCCTCGCTCCTGCGATCTCCGGTGAGATCGCGGCCAGGCTTGACCTGGTGGTGCATTGTGCCGCCGCCACCGCCTTCAACCTTCCCGAGGCGACCTACCGCCGGGTGAATGTCGGCGGCACGGCGGAGGCGCTGGCCTTTGCCGCGCAGGCCGCCCGTCCCGTGCCGGTGCTCCATGTCAGCACCGCCTATGTCTGCGGCGAGGCGGACGGGATGGTGCCCGAGGCGCCAACCGCGGCATCACGCTTCAACAACGGCTACGAGGCCAGCAAGGCGGCGGCAGAGGCCCTGGTGCTGGCGGCGCACCGG
This sequence comes from uncultured Acetobacteraceae bacterium, assembly GCA_964252545.1. Taxonomy (GTDB): domain Bacteria; phylum Pseudomonadota; class Alphaproteobacteria; order Acetobacterales; family Acetobacteraceae; genus Lichenicoccus. The sequence continues at coordinate 46,454 of CAXUNX010000005.1, forward strand.
CGCGGCCATCCGGTGGTGATCGCACGGCCATCCATCGTGGCCGGAAGCTCAGACAGCGGCGCGGTGGGCGCGTTCGGAAGCCCGTACCAGCTCCTCCGCCTGGTCACCGACGGCCGCATCGGCGCGTTGCCGGCGCTGGCTGGTCCCAGCCTGAACCTGGTCCCGATCGATCACGTGGTGGCGGCGCTGACCGACATCGCGGAGCGCATGGCGCTGGCGAGCGGTCGTATCTTCCATCTCGCCTCGAGCGATCCCGTGCCGCTCGCAGCACTCGGACTGCTGGGCATGGAGTTCGCGCACCTGCATGTGCCCCGCTTCATGCCTCCCGGGCAGTACGACACGACCCGCCTGTCTGCTCGGGAACAACGGCTGCACGCGCAGGTGACGGCGGTTTATGCCTGCTACCTGCGCCCAAGCCCCGGCTTCGTTACCGCCAACCTCCGCTCGCTCAGCGGCCGAAGCTGCCCACCCACCGATGGCGACTACCTGCGTCGGCTGATCCGGTTCACGGTGGGGGCGGGCTTCCTGCCGGCGATGAGCAGCCCGCGCGCTCAGCGCACATCCGGGTAGTGCCGGTGCAGGTTGCGGCGAAGCCCGATCGCCCAGCTTGCGCTCACGCGCAGATAAAGGAGGTTGGCGCGAACCGGCCCCCAGGCGGCGACCCGGCGATCCGACGTGATGACCACCCGGTTCACCATCCGCGTGCGGCCGAACCGGTGCAGTCGGACGCACAGATCCGCGTCCTCCATGATCGGCGAGCGAGTGTCGCACCCGCCGGCATCAAGGAAGTCGGCCCGGCGGAAGAACATCGCATGGTCGCCGAACAACAACCGCGCTCCGCGCAGAAACAGGTGCGGCCGGAACAGCAGGGGGCCGTAGTAGGTCTTGGCCCAGTTATGCAGGCTGGTGCCCCAGCGCACCCCGCCGGGCCCGCTGAGCAGCGGCATGAAACCGGCGAGCGCCGTGCGGGGGTCGGCCATGGTGGCGCCGATCACCGCCACCGCGTCGTCGGGCAGCAGCGTGTCGGCATGCAGCACGCAGACCAGCGGGGTGGACACGGCAGCGACCCCGGCATTGATCTGCGCCCCTCGGCCCCGCTGCGTCGCCACCACACGCAATCCGCCGGCCTCGGCGATGGCGACGGAACCGTCGGTGCTGCCCCCGTCCACCGCGACGATCTCGTCCGGCGCCGGGTGCAAGGCAAGGAGGCTGCGCAGAAGGCGAGGCAGCGCGGCGGCCTCGTTCAGCATGGGGATCACGATCGCGACGCCACTCACGCGAGCAGGCCCGGGAACCGGTCGAGGTCCTCCGGCCGGTCCAGGTCCGGCAAGGTGGGCAGCAACCCGAATGGGATGGCGTTGGCGTCCAGCCGACGCGTGGTTTCGGCCAGCACGCCGGACGTGCTCCAGGCCATGCCGTCGAACAGGAAGGGTGCGGGTGCCGGCAGGCCGAGCAGGTAGTAGCCGCCATCCTCCGCCGGGCCGAGTGCCACCTGGCCGTCCGCCAGCAGTGCTGCCGCCTCCGCGATGTGCGACGCGGCCAGGCTCGGCGCGTCGGAGCCGACCACGATCGCGGGGGTGGGCCGCAGCGCCAGATCCATCCGGGCGCCGAGGTCGCCACCTTCCTGCATCCGGATCGGCGTGTCTGTGCCCAACCAGGCCTCGAAGGCAGCCACCGGCGCTCCCGTCACCCAGAGTTCCACCTCCAGGCCCGTTGCCTGCAGGGTCAACAGCGTGGCCTCCGTCAGCCGGCGATGCAGCCCGGCGGCGCCCGCCGGACCGAGGGCCGGGATCAGCCGGGTCTTGGCGCGGCCCGGCTGCGGGAAGCGGGTGAACAGCACCAGCCGGGGCGCCGTCACGCGGAGCCTGGCTGGCTGGCTGGGGTGTCCGGCGGCGGAGGCATGGTTCTAGGCCCGCGCGAGCCGGCGCGCCGGCACCAGGACGCTGCCCAGCAGGAACCCGGCGGTGCAGAGCAGCAATCCCCATGCGTTGACGCCGAGATCCGCTGCGAACGCGCCGCTGCCGAGATCCAGCGCAGGCGGCAGGATGCGGTGCTTGCCGAACACTTCGGCCCCACGGATCACCCCCAGGGCGATGCCGGGCCAGAAGGCCAGGTGGAAGCTGAGCGCTCCCGCCTGACGCAGCCAGCACAGCAGGAAGATCGGTGCCAGTCCCATCACCATGGTGCCGCTCAGCGTGGTGGCCGCGATGATGGCCGGGCCGATCCGGTCGCCCATGTAGACCGTCAGCAACGGCAGGTTGCCCACGATCGCCAGCGCCACGATGGCGATGCGCCCGATCCGCACATCGTGCCCGCCCGCCGCCGCCGGGTCCTGCCGCCAATCCCGGCCCGCCAGCTTGGCAGCACTGGTGAAAGCGGAGTCGATGGTCGAACCGCCGGAAACCAGCATGATGGCGTTGAACAGCATCAGCATCGGCATCCCGAACGAAGCGGGCACGCTGACGCTGGGATTGTTTCCGAGCCCCAGGGCGCGGCCGTACAGTCCGACAAGGCTGAACAGGAAGATGAAGCTGCCGCTCAGCACCCCGGCCAGTCCGAAGGCGCGCAGCGCCTGGCCTGGGCTGTTGAGGAAGCCGCGGTCGGTCAGCACGGGATCGTGGAATGGGTAGGAGAAGATCTGGACGAACGCCAGCAGGCAGAAGGTGACGCCCGCATCCTGGGTGGCCTGCGGCACCGTGGCCGCACGGTGGGTGGAGAGCGGCGGCAGCACCACAGCCAGCACGACCGCCAGCAGCAGGAAAGCCAGCACGATGTGCACCCGGTCCGTGGTCAAGCTGGCGCGCATGCCGGCCCGCCAGGCGTACAGCACGGTGAAGGCGGTCACCAGCAGAGCCGCCCACCAGTAGGGTGTTGAGCCCTCGGGGCCGAAATAGAGCGAGATCACCTTGGTGTTGGACCAGATCTCGTTGGTCAGGCGAAAGCCGACCAGCAGCAGGAACAGCCGTGCGCAGAGCGGCCCATAGCGGTCCACCAGCAGGTGCGACAAGGAGCGGTAGTGCCAATGCCGCCGGATCTGCCAGATGGTGACGCCGGCCACAAAGAAGCTCAGGTAGTAGATCGTGTAGCCGATGCCGCCGGCCAGGCCGTAGCCGTCCGCCAGGGCGGAAGCGTTGGCGATCGACTTGGCGAACACCCAGGTGATGCCGGCGCTCAGGGCCACCATCACCACGCCGGGAGCCCGATTATCGTCGCGCCGACCGTCAAAGAATTGCGGCGCGCTGACCCGGCGCGGCGTGACCCACCACGTCACCGCGCAGAACAGGACAAACACGATCCAGGGCGCGGTCTGCGGCAGCACAGGGTTCACCCTTCCGTTTGCGCGCGAACATGTCCATGTCTGCGGCCGTTGACCAGGGTGGAGAAACATCGAATGCCGCCCGTCCTGATTTCCGACGGCCCCGTGCTGGTCTTCGGCGGCCCCTACAGCAACCTGCAGGCGACCGAGGCGCTGTTTGCCGCCGCGGCCCGGCTCGGCATCCCGCCGGAGCGGATGGTCTGCACGGGTGACGTCGTCGCCTACGGAGCGGATGCGGTGCGCTGCCTGGCGCGGCTCCGTGCGGCCGGTGTTGCGGTGGTGGCCGGCAACTGCGAGGAGCGGCTCGGCGCGGCGGCGTCAGAGTGCGGCTGCGGC